>CAKZJB010000001.1 GCA_936940865.1 uncultured Asticcacaulis sp.
ATCAATCGGAACCAGAGCCTACGCACAGGTCATTACTTAATGCCGTTGGTATAAGACCGTCCTGCAGAAGGCTCTTGCCATCTTCTGACACATGGGCCTCCTATCCCGGGGATCAGGAGGCCTTTTCATGTCCAACCACCATACCGGCGGGTGCCAGTGCGGCGCGGTCCGCTTCGACGTCGAAGGGGCGCTTGGCCGCGCCTCGATCTGCCACTGCCGCATGTGCCAGAAGGCTTTCGGCAACGCCTTTGCGCCCCTGGTCTCGGTGCGCGGGGCGAAACTGACCTGGACGAAGGCCGAGCCCGCGCGCTTCCAAAGCTCGAACCTGGTCAGGCGCGGCTTCTGTCCAAGCTGCGGAACGCCGCTGACCTATGAGGCGCCCGACGGCGTGGCGGTGGCCATCTGCGCCTTCGATCACCCGGAAACCATCGTTCCCGATATCCAGTACGGCGTTGAAAGCCGGATTTCCTGGGTGGCGCATGTCAACGACTGGCCGGCGCGCACGACGGTCGAGGATCTCGACGAAGCGCCGTTTCTTGATGAAATCGTGAGCTATCAGCATCCCGACGCGCCTTAACGCCGCCATGGTCTGTGCCTATATTGTGCGTATGGAAACGCCCGCGCACTGGTCAACCTTCCGCCGCAACGCAGCCCGGCCTGCGGTCGCGGCGTTTGTGGCCATGGCGGTGGCCGATGCGATCGGGCTGAATCCGCTGGCGGCTTTGCTTTGGGCCGCCTTTGCCTGGATCGTCGGCCGACGCGGCGCGACCGAAGTCTTGCGCTGGAAAGTCCTGGCGTGGCCTGTCTGTGCGGTATCCGGGTTTGCCATCGTCGTCCATCTGGCATCGCCCGATCCCGCCGAGCAACTGGTCATGGGCGCCTTGTCCGCGGTCGCCGCGTTTACGACCTTGTTCGTGGCCTTTCTGCCGGATGCCGCCGACCTTGTGGCCAATGCGCAAATGACGACGCCATCCAAGCCCTGAGACGCCAAAAAATTCTGCAAATGTTCACATTGAGGGTTGTGCGAGAGCCTTGAAAAGCTTAGCTGAACCCTGTCCGTTCCGTCCGTCGAAAGCGAAAGAAATCATGTCCGCCGATCTTGAATATGCCGATCCGCTGCTGAACCTGAAGCCCGATAAAAAGGTCAGCATTCGCGAAGTATTCGGCGTCGATTCCGACATGATGGTGCCGGCCTTCAGCCACCGGGACAACCATGTTCCCGACATCGACCCGGCTTACCGCTTCGATCCCCAGACGACGCTGGCCATCTGCGCCGGCTTCGCCTTCGACCGCCGCGTCATGGTCCAGGGCTTTCACGGCACCGGCAAGTCGACCCACATCGAACAGATCGCGGCGCGCCTCAACTGGCCGCTGGTCCGCGTCAACCTCGACAGCCACGTCTCGCGGATCGACCTGATCGGCAAGGACGCCATCGTGCTCAAGGACGGCCAGCAGGTCACCGAGTTCCGCGAAGGCATCCTGCCCTGGGCGCTGCAGCGCCCGGTCGCGCTGGTGTTCGACGAATACGACGCCGGCCGCCCCGACGTCATGTTCGTCATCCAGCGCGTGCTGGAAGCACAGGGGCGCCTGACCCTGCTCGACCAGAACAAGGTCATCAAGCCCCATCCGTTTTTCCGTCTGTTCTCGACGACCAATACGATCGGTCTCGGCGACACGACGGGCCTTTATCACGGCACCCAGCAGATCAACCAGGGCCAGATGGACCGCTGGTCGCTGGTGACGACGCTGAACTATCTCAGCCACGACGCCGAGGTCGAGATCGTGCTGGCCAAGGTGCCGGAGTTCAATACGCCCGATCGCCGCGGCATCATCGACGCCATGGTGCGCGTTGCCGATTATTCGCGGTCTGCCTTTGCCAATGGCGATATTTCGACCGTGATGAGCCCGCGGACCGTCATCACCTGGGCGCAAAACACCCTGATCTTCAACGACGATCCGGAACTGGCCTTCCGCTTGAGCTTCCTCAACAAGAGCGACGAGCTGGAGCGCCATACCCTGGCCGAGTTCTATCAGCGCGCCTTCGGCAAGGACGTGCAGGAATCGGCGCTAAAGGTTCGGGTGATCTGATCTGCACGGACGGCGCAGGCTGAGGCTGGGGTAAGATGCCCCTCCACCGCTTCGCGGTCCCCCTCCCCATCTTCGATGGGGCGGAGAATTCTTTCCCAATTTCTCCTCTCTACGCGCAGCGTGGGGAGGGGGACCCCGAAGGGGTGGAGGGGTTTCTTCCTTCGTTTCACCCACGCCCAGGTCTTCCGCCGCCGCCATGCCGCCCAAAACGACCATCCTGTCCGAACCGTTCCGCAAGGCGCTGATGCACTCGACGCGCGCCCTGGCCGAGTCGCCGGAGCTCGAGATCGTCTTCGGCGCCGACGGCCCGCGCCGCGACGGCAACA
>CAKZJB010000002.1 GCA_936940865.1 uncultured Asticcacaulis sp.
CAATTACAGGACGCCCGACTGGTTCCGCGACGCCAAGTTCGGCATCTGGGCCCATTGGGGGCCGCAATGCGTGCCGGAATACGGCGACTGGTACGGCCGCCAGATGTACCAGCAGGGCAATCCCTATTACGAGCACCACGTCGCGACCTACGGCCATCCGTCGGAATTCGGCTTCATGGACTTCCTGCCGCGCTGGAAGGTCGACCGCTGGGATCCGCAGCGCCTGATGGGTCTCTATAAAAAGGCCGGCGCGAAATACTTCGTGTCTATGGCCAACCACCACGACAATTTCGACAACTTCAATTCGCGCTACCATCGCTGGAATTCGACGAAGATCGGCCCGATGCGCGACATCGTGGGCGAATGGGCCAAGGTGACGCGCGAAGCCGGCATCCGCTTCGGCGTGTCGAACCATTCGGCGCATGCCTGGCACTGGTGGCAGACGGCCTATGGCTACGACGCGGAAGGGCCGAAGCAGGGCGTCCGTTACGACGCCGCGAAACGTCACAAGGACGGCGGCAAAGGCAAGTGGTGGGACGGGTTCGACCCGCAGGAACTCTATACCGGCCCGCACGGCGACATGGTGCCGCCCGACGGCATCACGACCATCAAGGCCATGAACGCCTATAATGACAGCCACTCCGGTCAGTGGCTGGAAACGCCGCCGCCGGGCGAGGACTGG
Source organism: uncultured Asticcacaulis sp. (assembly GCA_936940865.1). GTDB lineage: Bacteria > Pseudomonadota > Alphaproteobacteria > Caulobacterales > Caulobacteraceae > Asticcacaulis. The sequence goes on from CAKZJB010000002.1 coordinate 683, forward strand.
TATGCCAAACAGTGGCTGCTGCGCCAGAAGGACCTGGTCGAGCAGTACCATCCCGACTTCGTCTACATGGACGACTACGTCATGCCGCTCGGCCAGGCGGGTCTCGACGCCGTGGCGCACTTCTACAACGCCAACCGCGCCTGGAACGGCAGCCTGGAGGCCGTCGTCACCACCAATGCGCTCAACGACCAGCAGGCGCGCGGCCTGACCAACAATGTCGAGCGCGGCTTCTCGGACCGCCTGCGTCCCCTGCCCTGGCAGACCTGCACCTGCATCGGCCAGTGGCACTACGACCGCCGCATCTACGAACAGAACGGCTACAAGACCGCCAAGGAGGTCATCCAGCGCCTGATCGACACCGTGTCGAAGAACGGCACCCTGCTGCTCAGCATCCCCGTGCGCGGCAACGGCGAGATCGACGACAAGGAAGAAAAGGTCCTGACCGACATGGCGGCGTGGATGGACGTCAACGGCGAGGCCATCTTCGGCACGCGGCCGTGGGACATCTACGGCGAAGGCCCGACGCGCTTCGTCGAAGGCATGCAGAACGAGCAGCTGGCGAAAAGCTTCAGCCATGAAGACATCCGCTTCACCACCAAGTCGGGCGTGCTCTATGCCCTGCCGACGGAATGGCCGAATGCGCCGTTCGTAACGATCACCTCGATGGCCGAAGGCTCGGCGCAGCGCAAGGGCAAGGTCGAGCACGTCGAACTGCTGGGCCATGGCCAGCCGTTGCGTTTCGAGCTTGGCATGGACGGATTGACGGTTAAACTGCCCGACGCCCGCCCGGCCTTCACGCCGGTTCTCAAGATCATGGGTTCAGGACTGATCACATAAATACACAGGGGGTTCCTATGCGTATGGTATTCGCCTCTCTTGCCGTTCTGGCCCTGGCCGCCTGTTCGAAACCGGAAAGTCCCGCCGCCCCGGCCGAGGCGCCCAAGGCCGCCAGCTTCGCCTACGATATCGCCTTGAGCTTCACGCCGGCCGCCGTCGAAAAGGTGACGAAGCATGGCGACAAGGTGACGATCGCGGCCCTCTATTACGGCAATGCGACGCCGTCTTCGGTGTCCCTGGCCGATCCGTCGGACGGGACGATCCACCTCAATACCGACCATGCCGAGGTCGAGGCGAAAGACCAGACGGTCCATATGACCGGCGAAGGCGTCAACACGCCGAACTTCGACAAGATCGTCGAGAAGAAGCCGCTGGTGCAGCTGAACGTCTTCGCCACCAGGGCCGGCAAGAAGGACCCGGTGATCGCCTGCTCGGTTTTCCAGGACTATGTCGCCTCGGCGCAGGCCGCACCGGTCAAGATTCGCTGCGACGTGGCCTGAGTCAGGGTCCGTACTCAATTAGGTTTTGACGTGATACAAGCGAAAATCGTCCAGTTCCAGGCGCAAGACCGAAGGACGGGCCTTACCCCTTTCGAGGTCTTGCGACGCCGAACCGGGCGATTTGCGCCGTACCCCGCAGGGGCGCCGCGGATTTGCTCCCCGGCGGCGTCGAGCAGTCCTCGCGGCGGTAAGGCGCCTCGTCGGCCTTTTCTCCTGGCCGGACGGCAAATCCACGGGCGTCACGCCGAAATCCTAATTGAGTACCGACCCTAGTACTGCTCGAAGCGCAGCGGCCAGGTGCGCGCCACGATGTCCTGCGCCCTGGCGGCCGCCAGCACGTCGGGACGCTTGCGCAGCGCGGCCATGACGTTGACATAGTCGCGGTCGCGGGCCGAATGCGGCACCTGCGGCTTCACGTCCTGCATCAGCAGGATGGCCGCGTCGCGACTGTCGGGATCGTTGATGCGCGCGATCAGCGCCGCGGCGGCGCCTTCGACGTCGCCGGCGCAAAGATAGGGCCTGATCGCCGCAATGCCATGCGCATCGGCGCTGGCCGCCAGCGACTGGGTGTAACGTACCGTGTCCTTCATGTAGGCGAAGGCGCAGGCCTCGGTGGCCGCCAGCGCCCGCTTCTGCCCCGCGTTCATGGCCACAAGCGCAATGTGCGGCTCCAGCGCCAGGGCTTCCTTTTCCTGGCCGGTGTCGATCAGTGCGTTCATGTAGGCGATGACGAAGTCGATCGTCCCCGGTCCCCTCATGCGCTGCGCGCCGTCCTTGAACACCTCGAGCGCTTCCGGCACCCTTTGCAGGTCCAGCAGCAGCTGCGCCTTGTCGGCGATCAGGCTGGGATAGGCATTGGGCTGTTCGAACTTCTGCAGGCCGTTCTGGGCAATCAGGTTCAGAATGCCGCTCAGCTGCACCAGGGCGATTTCGTGCTCGTCGGCGCTGCGCTCCAGGCCGATCAGGTATTCCAGGCCCAGCAGATCCGTCGGACGGTTGGCGACATAGGCCTTGACCTCGTCGATCTGGGCGCGGACCACGGGCTGGACGGGGGCGGCCGGCACCGCCGCATCGCTCAGGCGGCCGTCACCCTGGACCAGCGCGTAAATATAGGCGTCGGGCGCGATGTCGGCGCGGTAAAGCGTGGCCAGGCCCTGATCGCCCGCCGCGACCGCGGAGCGCAGGCCATGCAGCCGCAGGGTATCGATGATCAGCCGCGCCGACGGGTCGTGGATCTGCCAGCGCACGCGTTCCAGGTGATCGAGCAGGCCATAGCGCGTCTTGTCGTCCTGCAGCGCCAGGAGTGTCGCCATGACCGTCATGTCGGTCAGCTTCGGCGCCGTATCCGGAAACCGTTTCAGGGCTTCCTCGACATTGGCCGCCGCCGCCGGGATCTGGCTGGTCGACAGCAGCAGGAAGGTATGAAGGTCATAGGCCGCTATGGTCGCACCGGCGTGGTGTTCGTTCTCCGCCGAAAGCGCCACGGCCGCCGCGGTCCCCTTTTCCTTCAGGGTGCAGAGGATGCGTTCGAAGCGAAACTGCTCGGCGGTGTCGGGGTCGGCAGCCTGGAAATCCGCATCGTTCCACAGGGCTTCCAGCGGCGGCAGAGCCTCGTCGCACTTGCCCGACTGCACGGCGGCGGTCGAGGTCATGATGTTGAGCGCGGTATTGTTCGCCGGTGCGTCAGCCATGGCGGCGGAGCCGGACAACGCCGCGATCAGCACGCCCGCCGCGACAAACCCATCCATCCAACTCCAAGACCGGCGCATGACTTCCCCCACGCAAGAGCGTTAACAAGGGGTAACCGAAAGCGCGACGGCGGGCAAGCCGAAGTCCGCCCGGAGGCGAACGGCAGACGAATTATGATGTATTTTTGCGCGGCTACTTTGTCACCAGTTGCCAGCCGACCAGGGTCAGCACGACCGCCAGCACCACGCGCAGGACCTTTTCCGGCATCTTCGGCGCCAGGAAACTTCCAGCCACGATGCCGGGGATCGAGCCGATCAGCAGGGCCAGCAGCATGTTGGGGTCGACCTTGCCCAGGTAGAAATAGCCCATGCCGGCCAGGAAGGTCAGCGGCACGGCGTGCGCGATGTCTGAGCCCACGATGCGCACGGTCGGCAGTTGCGGGTAGAGCAGGATCAGGGCCGTAACCCCCAGCGCGCCGGCCCCGACCGAGGACAGCGAAACCAGGAAGCCCAGCACCAGGCCCGTCAGGATGGTCAGAAACGCGCGGCGGCCGGTGTGCAGCGGCTTATGCTCGGCGACCGCCTGTTCATGGCGCTTTTCGGCCAGACGCTTGATGACCCCGCGCAACAGCAGCATCAGCGCCGTGACGAACAGCGCGTAGCCCAGGGCGCGCGTGATCATGTGCGACATTTCCTGCGACTTGCCGAAGGTCTGGATCGCCCACAGGGTCAGGAGCGTCGCGGGAATGGAGCCCAGCGCCAGAAGGCCGACGATGCGCCAGTCGACCGTGCGCTTGCCGCCGTGAATGGCGGTGCCGACGCTCTTGGTGATGGCGGCATAGAGCAGGTCCGTGCCGACGGCCGTCGCCGGGTGGATGCGGAAGACCAGGACCAGGATCGGCGTCATCAGCGAACCGCCGCCGACGCCCGTCAGCCCGATCAGCAGACCGACGATCAGCCCCGAGATCGAATACAGCGGATTGATGTGCAGGCCGGCAATAAAGGCGGCGAGGTCGAAATGGGGCATGTAGATCCGTTCCGCCCCACGAGGGGTAGCAATAAACCAACCCTGACATAGAAAATCGCGGCCGTCCCGCCAAACGATTAAAACTGGCAGTGGGATTTAGAGCGGCTATCCGAGACATATCACGCATTCGTGATTGACAATCACGGATGCGTGACAGATGGTTTCGCCCTCCCCCGGAGGTGTCCGATGCGCCGCTATGTCAGCCTTGCCGTTGCTGCCTTGATGAGCTTCGCCGCGGCGGGCTGTCAGAAGCCGTCCAGCGGGTCCGATCCGGTTATCGGCTCCGATCTCGGGCATGACTGGCCGTTCGGCACGGCCCGCTTCGTCCGCCTGAGCGACCGGCCGGACGGCGGCGACGCGGCCGTGACCCGGCTTGATATCACGCGGACGGACGTGGAAGATCGCGGCGTCGCCGTCAATATCGTTTCCAACACCGCCAAGCCCTTCTACGCCGGGGTGAGCTATCTGCATCTTCGGCCCGTCGTGGCCGAAACCAATGCGGAGGCCCGCGAATACTGGCTGGTCGGCCTGAATCTCAGCCGGACGAAAGACCGCTCGGTCTATATGCTGATGCGCTATCCGGGCGCGCTCCGGTTGGTCCCAGGCAGCGACAGCGACGCTTTCGAATACGCGGTCCTGGCCTGTGACGACCTCGACATGGCGCGGCGTCCGGCGGACTATTATGCACCGCGCAAAGAGAATGAACCCGACCGCCCGGAGCCGAAACCCGACCCCGCGCCGGAGGCCGGGCCATGCGAATTCAATTCGCCGCGCGAAGCCGCCGCCATGGCGCCGCTGGTGCTGAAACGCTACGACCAGATCCGGCATTACGAAGACGCGCCGCAACTGCACTGGCTGCCCGTGCACGCCGAGATCCGGTAGGGCTTTTTCCCGTCCGCGGGCTGCGGCATAGTCCGCCGGCCCACTCAGCGGAGACCGCCATGAAACGCCTGAAATTCGGAATGATCCTTGCCGTCCTGCTGGCGGCGTCATCCGCCCACGCCCAGGAAGCCGTGACGGCGGCGTCCGATGCCGACGCCCTGTTCACCAGTCCGGATCCGAAGCTCGACGCCAACAAGCAGGCGGCCTATCATATCGTCAAGGACCTGCTGGAATGCGGCCACTGGGACGAAGCCGACAAATATTTGACGCCCGCCTATCACCAGCACAATCCGGCGGTGAAGTCCGGCCGCGACGCCGTGGTCAGTTTCTTCACCCAGGTGCTGAAGGTCCAGCCGAAGCCCTGCCCGACGAAGATGCAGACGCCCGTCGTTTCGGTCGTGGCGGAAGGCGACCTCGTCATCGTCGTCTTTCCGCGCGTCATGAAGGACCCGAAGGATCCGACCAAGACCTATACCACGACCTGGTTCGACATGTGGCGCTTCGTCGATGGCAAGGCCGACGAACACTGGGACGGCGCGACGCTTTAACCGGGGTGCAGGGCCTGGTTTCCGGCACCGGCGGCCAAAACACCGGTAGCGGACCTTCGCTCGCCAAGGTCCGGAAAAGGCGGCGCATCGAGCCCGACATGAGGATGCTTCCTGATCTTTCGCGGCGGCGGCACCTTTCCAAGCGGATGGAAACGGTAGGGCGGTTGATGGAAATCAAAGCGCGCCCCTTCCGGATATTTCAAGGGAAGAGCGTGTCCGATCAGTCCCGATGGAGGGCAGACAGTCATGGCGCCCCCGGCTCTCAAGGAAGCAGACGCAAGTCCGGTGTCCCCTGAACCCGCCGCCGAAAAGGGCGCGGCGGAACCGGCGGCCGGACAAAGGCCTGGAAGCCGCCGGCTCTTCGGTGTGCGCCTGCAACCGAACACCTGGCGCCTGGCAGGCCTCGCCGCGGCCGCGGCGCTTGGCCTCTATGTCTTGAACGGCCTCCTCCAGGGACCGAGCGTCGTCTGCGACCGCGTCATCCGCGCCGACGCCATCCAGACCGTCGTCGCCAGCGGCCATGTCGAAGCGCCTTTCCGCGTAAACGTCGGCAGCCGCGTCACCGGCGTCGTGGCCAGCGTGCCCGTGGCCGAGGGACAATCGGTCAGTGCCGGCACGCCGCTGATCGTCCTCGACGACCGCGAGGCCAGGGCCGCCGTCGCCCAGGCCGAGGCTGCCCATGCCGGAGCCCAGGCGCGGGTCAGGCAGATGCGCGACCTGACCCTGCCGGCGGCGCAGCAGGCGCTTTTGCAGCAGCAGGCCACCCTGGCCAACGCCCAGGCGGCCTATGACCGCGCCAGCAAGCTGGCCAGCCAGGGCTATGGCACCGTGGCGGCACTGGACGACGCCACCCGCGCCCTCAGGATCGCCCGCTCCGGCGCGGCGGCGGCGGAACTGCAGGTCGAGAGCAGCCGGGCCGGCGGAAGCGACTATGCGCTGGCCGCGACCGCGCTGGAACAGGCCCGGGCAGATCTGGCCGCCGCCCGGTCGCGGCTGAGCTATCTTGTCATTACCGCGCCGCGCGACGGCATCCTGATTTCCCGCAATGTCGAAGCCGGCGACACGGTTCAGCCGTCCCAGGTCCTGATGCAGCTGTCGCCGTCGGGCCAGACGCAGCTGGTGGTGCAGATCGACGAAAAGAATATCGGCCTTATCCGTCCCGGCGAAACGGCGCTGGCCTCGGCCGACGCCTTCCCCCGGCAACGGTTTTCCAGCCAGGTCGTCTATGTCAATCCGGGCATCGATCTCGAACGGGCCTCCGTCGAGGTCAAGCTGGCCGTGCCCGATCCGCCCGCCTATCTGCGCCAGGACATGACCGTGTCGGTGGATATAGCCGTGGCGCGCCACGACAAGGCGATCCTGGTACCCGCCCGGAGCGTGCGCGAGCTCTATGCCGGCCAGCCCTGGGTCATGACGGTGGTGAACGGCCGTGCGCAAAAGCGAGCGATCAGGCTGGGTATCGTCGCGGACGGCCAGGTCGAGGTGCTTGAAGGCCTGACGCCGGGCGATTTCGTCGTTCCCGCCACCGATGCCGGGATAAAGCCCGGTCAGCGCGTCCGTATCGCCACGGACGCAGGAGCGCGGCCATGAACGACTGGTCTCCATTCGAATGGATCACGGCCATCCGCTTCCTTCGCGAAGGCCGGATGCAGACCCTGTTCATCATCGTCGGCGTGTCGATCGGCGTCGCGGTCATCGTCTTCATGTCGGCCATGCTGTCGGGCCTGCAGGCCAATTTCATCAAGCGCGTCCTGACGTCCCAGGCCCATATCCAGCTCATTCCGCCCCAGGAAGTGGCGCGCGCCCTGCGCAGCCAGCCGGGCGTGATCGAGCTGGCGACGATCCAGAGCCCGGTGCAAAGGCTGAGGTCGATCGACCAGTGGCAGAAGATAAGGCAGCAGCTCCAGTCCTGGCCCGACATCACCCATGTGTCTCCGTCCGTGTCGGCGCCGGCCCTGGCGGTGCGCGGCGACGCCAGCCGTTCGGTCTCGCTGACGGGCATAGACCCGGCGGCCTATTTCAGCATCGTCCGCATTCCCGACTATATCGTCGCCGGCCAGCCGCGCGTTACCGGCGACGACATTCTTATCGGCACCGAACTGGCCAAGGATTTGGGCGTGGTGGTGGGCGACAAGCTCAATGTCGTTGCCGGCAACGGGGCTTCGCGCGTGCTGACCGTCACCGGCATTTTCGACCTGGGCAACAAGGGCGCCAACGAGCGCTCGACCTTCGTCGCCCTGCGCACGGCCCAGGCCATGGCCAACCTGGTCGGCGGCGTGACCTCGATCGACCTGACGGTCAGGGATGTCTATCAGGCTGAGACCGTCGCCCAGGCGGTGCAGGCGTCCACCGGCATCGAGGCCGACAGCTGGATACGGACGAATGCCCAGTTCTTCACCGCCGTCAACGCGCAGAAGTCGTCGAACACGATGATCCGGGTGTTCGTCGCCCTGTCGGTCGCCTTCGGCATCGCCAGCGTGCTGGTCGTCTCGGTCATCCAGCGCGCCAAGGACATCGGCATATTGCGCGCCATGGGAACGTCGCGCGGCCAGATTCTGCGCCTCTTCCTGCTGCAGGGCGCCCTGGTCGGCATTGCCGGCGCCGTCATCGGATCCGGTCTCGGCGCCGGCGCCCTGATCCTGTGGCACCGCATATTGCGCCAGGCCGACGGCAGCGAACTGTTCCCGCTCATGCTCGAACCCGGCCTGTTCGCCTATACGATCGCGCTGGCCAGCCTGACGGGCATCGCCGCCGCCTCGATCCCGTGGTGGCGATCCGTGGCTGAGGCGGCAGACGTCCTGCGGCTGGAGGCCGTGAAGAAGTCCTACAATGTCGGTACGCCCGGCGAGGTCGAGGTCCTGCATGGCATCGACTTGGGCCTTGGCCACCACGAATTCGTCGCGCTTATCGGTCCCTCGGGGTCGGGCAAGAGCACGCTCCTGAACATCATCGGCCTGCTCGATCGTCCAACCTCCGGCCGGCTGTTCATCGGCGGGCAGGAGACGAGCCGGCTCGACGACAAGGCTCTTACCCACATCCGCGGGCACAGTATCGGCTTCGTCTTCCAGTACCACTACCTCATCTCGGCCTTTACGGCGCTGGAGAACGTCATGATGCCGCTTCTGGCCGACAATGAGTTTCCCAACGAAAAGATGCGGGCGCGGGCCGCTTCGCTGCTGGAGCAGGTCGGGCTGTCGCAATGGCGGAACAACCGCGCGACCAACATGTCGGGCGGGCAGCAGCAACGGGTGGCCATCGCCCGGGCCCTGGCGATGAATCCGGCGCTGGTCCTGGCCGACGAACCGACCGGCAATCTCGACACGCAATCGGCCAATACGGTCTTTGAAATGATGCGCACGGTGAACCGCGACCTCGGCACCGCCTTCCTTCTGGTCACCCACAATATGGACCTGGCCCGGCGCTGCGATCGCATCATCGAACTGGTCGACGGGCGTGTGGTCCGGCCGCAGACGGCAGCACCCACGCCATGATCGCGGCACAAAAAAGCCCGTCCGAAGACGGGCTTTTCGCATGTCGATAGCTAAGCTTACGAATCCAGGAAGCTTCGGAGCTTCCTCGACCGGCTCGGATGCTTGAGCTTGCGCAGGGCCTTGGCCTCGATCTGGCGGATGCGTTCGCGGGTCACCGAGAACTGCTGGCCGACTTCTTCGAGCGTGTGGTCGGTGTTCATGCCGATGCCGAAGCGCATGCGCAGAACACGTTCTTCACGCGGCGTGAGCGAAGCGAGAACGCGGGTCGTCGTCTCGCGCAGGTTCGCCTGGATGGCGGCATCGATCGGCAGCAGCGCGTTCTTGTCCTCGATGAAGTCGCCCAGATGCGAATCCTCTTCGTCACCCACGGGGGTTTCGAGCGAGATCGGCTCCTTGGCGATCTTCAGGACCTTGCGCACCTTTTCAAGCGGCATTGCGAGCTTCTCGGCCAGTTCCTCCGGCGTCGGCTCGCGGCCGATCTCGTGCAGCATCTGGCGCGAGGTGCGGACGATCTTGTTGATCGTCTCGATCATGTGCACCGGGATGCGGATGGTGCGGGCCTGGTCGGCGATCGATCGCGTGATCGCCTGGCGGATCCACCAGGTGGCGTAGGTCGAGAACTTGTAGCCGCGGCGGTACTCGAACTTGTCGACGGCCTTCATCAAGCCGATATTGCCTTCCTGGATCAGGTCCAGGAACTGCAGGCCGCGGTTGGTGTACTTCTTGGCGATCGAGATGACGAGGCGCAGGTTGGCTTCGACCATTTCGGTCTTGGCCTGGCGGGCCTCGCGTTCGCCTTTCTGCACCGTCTGGACGATGCGGCGGAAGTCGTCGACCGCCACGCCCATGTCGGTCGCCAGTTGCGTGACGTCGCCACGGATGCGCGCGATGGCGCCCGCGTCGTTGTCGACGAACTTCTGCCAGCGCAGGCCCATGTCGCGCACCTTGTCGCTCCATTGCGGATCGAGTTCGCGCGAATAGTAGGCGTTGAGGAATTCCGAACGCGAAATCCCGTAGCTGTCGGCCAGGCGCAGCAGGCGGCCTTCCAGCGACATCAGGCGCTTGTTGATGGCGTAGAGCTGCTCAACCAGGGCTTCGATCCGCTGGTTGTTGAGTTTCAGCGTCTTGAGGTGGCGCGTGATGGTCGAGGTGACCTCGTCGTGCGCCGCCTTGTCGGCGGGATCGACCGGCTGGCCTTCCAGCTTGGCGCTCAAGATCTTGTCCTGGACGCGGCGGTAGGTTTCGAACTCGCCGGCAATGGCGTCGAGCGTGGCCATGACGCCTTCGCGCAGTTCCGATTCCATGGCCGAGACCGAGGGCCCCGCGCCATCGTCGAAGTCGTCCTCTTCCTCCTCCTCGGCGGCTTCGGGCTTCTTCTCTTCCTCGTCCATGGGGACGTAGTCGTCGTCATCGTCGTCGTCGCCCGACTTGGCCTTTTTGGGTTCGGGCTTGGGCTCGGGCGCCTTGGCTTCGACCACCGGCTGGGGCTTTTCGGTTCTTTGGGGCTCGGGCTTCGGCTCGGGCGCCTTGGCGACCGGGGCCGGCGCGCGGAGGGCTATGACGCCGTCATCGGCGCCCTCTTCGTCCTCGTCGCTGCCGTCGAGCGCGCCCGGGGGCGGACCTTCCGACGGACCGCCGCCATAGGTGCCTTCCAGGTCGATGATTTCGCGCAGCAGGATGCGGCCGGAGCCCAGTTCCTCACGCCATACCATGATGGCTTCGAAGGTGAGCGCGCTTTCGCACAGGCCGCGGATCATGGTGTCGCGGCCGGCCTCGATGCGCTTGGCGATGGCGATTTCGCCCTCGCGCGACAGAAGCTCGACCGACCCCATTTCGCGCAGGTACATGCGCACCGGGTCGTCGGTGCGGTCGTAATTCGACGTCTTGGCGGTTTCGGCCAGCGCCCCGGCTTCCTCGCGGACAGCGACTTCACCGCCTTCGGTGGCGTCTTCCTCCGACTCGATGACGTTGACGCCCATCTCGGTCAGCATGGCCAGCGTGTCTTCGATCTGCTCGGAGGTGAATTCCTCCGACGGCAGGACCTTGTTCAGCTCGTCCATGGTGACATAGCCGCGCGCCTTGGCGGCCTTGATGAATTTCTTGACCGCGCTGTCGGTCAGGTCGAGCAATGGGCCGTCGCTCGGGGCATCCGCTTCGGGTTTTTCGGTCGCCGCGCTCATCGAATGCCACCCATAAGCTTACTTGATTGCATCTAGCTCTCCGCTAATCGGCCTGCCGCTGCAAGCCGCGGGCCACTGCCCTGCCGTTTATTCCAGGATTTTCCTCAATGAAGCCTTAAGCATACGCTTTAAGCCTTCTTTGCGTCGTCCTGCCAGATTTGTCCGCTTCGCAAGGACCGCCGCAGGGAATCACGTTCCAGCTTGAGCCGCGTAAAAAATTCTGTCCCGACCTGGTCGTAGGCAGAATTCAAGGCGCGGTCCAAGGCCGTCAAACGCGACATCGCGTTGAACGCCTCAATCCAGCGGGCATGGGCATGTGCGAGAGTCGTGTCCGGTGCGAGGAATGGCGCGCCTGATTTTAAAGCCGCCTTTTGGATCTCGCTCAACAATGCGCCAAGTCCTTGTTTGTGCAGATGGCGGGTCAAAGTCTCCCTGTCAAGCCCCTGATGTTGAAAACTTAACGTAACCAGCAGCCGCGCGATCGGATCGAGTTGCGCATCGCCCAGGCCATAGGCCTCGACGCCCTCGACCTGGTCCTCCATCCACTCCGGATTGTCGATCAGGCCCTGCGCCAGCGCGGCGGCGATCGGATCGAGCGCAGCCGACAGGGCCTGGCTGGCCTTGATGCCCTCCGGCGTCGTAATCGGCGGCAAAGGTTTGCCGCGATAGCTGCCCGGCCGGAAATCACGGCGGAATTCCGGCTGCGGCGCCCCCGGATGGAACTGGGGTTTATAGAGCGCGTCGTAGCGCTCGAGCAGATCCTGGCGGTAGGATTGCGCCAGGTCCTTGTCCTCGATCTGGTCGGCCAGCGCCCGCAGGCGCTTCTTGAAGCCGGCCTTCTTTTCCGGCGTGTCGAGCGCCTCCACCTCGAATTCGCGCTGGAACAGCACGTCGACGAAGGGCCGCGTATGGGTCAAGGCCTCGCGCAGCGCCAGCGCCCCTTTTTCGCGCAGGACCTCGTCGGGATCCTTGCCACCCTCGATCAGACAGACCTTGAAGGACCGGCCGGGCTTGAGCTTCGGCAGGGCGCGGTCGAGCGCGCGATAGGCGGCGCGCCGGCCGGCATTGTCGCCGTCGAAGCAGAGCGTCGGTTCGGGATGTCGGCGCCACAGGAGGTCGATCTGCTCTTCGGTCAGGGCCGTCCCCAGCGGCGCCACGGCGGCGATCTTGGCACGCTGGCAGGCGATGGCGTCCATATAGCCTTCGACCACGACCAGTTCGGCGTGAGTGTCTTCGGACCCCAGCAGCTTCAGCGCCCTGGGCAGGCCGAACAGCATCCGCCCCTTGTGGAACAGGGGCGTTTCGGGTCCGTTGAGGTACTTGGCCTTTTCGTCGGGATTAAGCGCCCGGCCGCCGAAGCTCACCACATGGCCGCGCTGGTCGTGGATCGGGAACATCAGCCGGTCGCGGAAGCGGTCGTAGGGCGCCTTGCCGTCGACCTCGATCAACAGACCGCATTCGACCAGTTCCGACACCTTGGCGCCCTTCTGCACCAGCGCGTCCTTGAGCGCCGAATGGTCGCGCGGCGCATAGCCCAGCCCGAAAGTCTTTATATCTTCCGCCGACAGTCCACGCCGCGTCAGGTATTCGCGGGCATTTTGCGCGGCAGGCGTCTTGTCGTGCAGGCGGTTGACGAACCACTGCGCCGCCAGTTCCATCCAGTCGCTCAAGCCCCGGATTTTCTGCTCGGCGGCGATGGCCTGCGGCGTTACGGCCGGCAGCGCCATTCCGGCCATGCCGGCCAGGCGCTCGACCGCCTCGTTGAAGCTCAGGCGCTCGGTTTCCTGCAAGAAGGAGATGATGTCGCCGTTCTTGCCCGACGAGAAGTCGAAGAACTGGCCCTTGAGGTCGTTGACGTAGAAGGACGGCGTCTTTTCCTTGGTAAAGGGCGACAGCCCGACCCATTCCTTGCCGTTGCGGCGCAGCTTGACGCTCTTGCCTATGACCTCCGACGGCCGCAGGCGAGTCTTCAACTCTTCGAGGAAGCGATCATCGAAACGCACCGCGCATATATAGTCGCGATTCCGGCTTTGGGTAACGGTATTAAGCTTTGTTAACAGTTTCGTTAGCGGATTGTTCCGTCTCCGGCTTACGCAACCACAACAGCCAGACGGACACGCCCGCCAGGCCCAGCGCCATCGAAAACCAGGTGATGGCGTACATCAGGTGGCTGTTGGGGAAATGGATCACCGTCAGCCCGCCCTTCGGCCAGCCGCCGGGGTTGGGCGTCGCGTCGGCGTCTATAAAGTAGGGCGCCACAGGCCCGAGATGCCGCGCCGTGGCGATCGCCGCGATATCGCGCCGGTACCAGCGGTCGTTCGCCGGGTCGTTGGCTTGCGAAAACAGCCAGCCCTTGGTTTCCGGCATGCGCAGAAGCCCCGTCACCGTCACTTCGCCATCCCTATTGCCAGCCGCCCGCGTCTTCGGGTCCTGTTTGTCGATCGGCACAAAACCGCGATTGATAAAGACGATGGAACCGTCGTCGCGCTTCAGGGGCGTCATAACCCAGTAGCCGCCGCCATAGTCGCTGACCGTATAGACCTGGGCTTCGTCCGCATTGAGGAAATGCCCGCGCACCGTGACGTGGCGATATTCGTCGTCCTTCGCCGTCACGCTTGCCGACGCCGGCGGCGCGGGCACGGCCGGCGCATTCACCCGCGCATCGACGCGTGCGATAAGGTCGGTCTTCCAGGCCAGGCGCCGCACCTGCCACAGGCCCAGTCCCGTGAACAGGACAACGCCCACGACCACCAGCAAGGAAAAGACGATCCGCCGCATGACACTACTCCCTGGGCCGCCGGTATGGCGCAAACGCCGTCGCCAGGCAATCGCCCGTGCGCATCACAAATATGCCCGCGCACAAGATTTGGGGTTGCTACGGGGGGACCTTGTCCCTATGTGTGCGGCCGTTTGCCTTCCGCCCCCGTTTACAAGTGAGTCCGCCCATGTCCGATACGTCGAAAACTGAACTCCTGCCCGGTTGTACCGGCGTGCTGGTTTTGGCCGACGGCACGGTCTATCAGGGCCTGGGCTGCGGCGCGACGGGCGAGGCGCTGGGCGAGGTCTGCTTCAACACCGCCATGACCGGTTATCAGGAAATCCTGACCGATCCGTCCTACATGGAACAGATCATCGCCTTCACCTTCCCGCATGTCGGCAATGTCGGCGTCAACTCCGAAGACGTCGAGCAGCTGGGCGACGATCCCCGCCGCGCCGCCAAGGGCGCGATCTTCCGCGACCTGCCGACGCCACCGGCCAACTGGCGATCCGACATGAGCTTCGACGACTGGCTGAAGGCCCGCAACATCGTCGCCATCGCCGGTATCGACACGCGCGCGCTGACCAAGCGCATCCGCGAAAAAGGCATGCCGCACGGCATCGTCGCCCATTCGCCGTCCGCGACGTTCGACATTCCCGCCCTGATCGACAAGGCCAGGGCGTGGAGCGGCATCGGCGGGCTCGACCTGGCGCCCGCCGCGACCTCTGTCCAATCCGCCACCTACACCACGGACCTGTGGCAATGGCCGCAAGGTTTCGAGGCCGGCAAAAAGCACAATTTCAAGGTCGTGGTCATCGACTACGGCGTCAAGCAGAACATCCTGCGCGCCCTGGTCGATATCGGCGCCGATGTCCAGATCGTTCCCGCCAAGACCTCTGCCGAAGAGATCCTGGCGCGCAAGCCCGACGGCGTTCTGCTGTCGAACGGCCCGGGCGACCCGGCGGCTACGGGTGAATATGCTGTGCCGGTCATCCGCAAGCTGATCGATGCCGGTCTGCCCGTCTTCGGAATCTGCCTCGGCCACCAGATGCTGGGCCTGGCGCTCGGCGCCCGCACGATCAAGATGGAACAGGGCCACCACGGCGCCAACCACCCGGTCAAGGACATCACCACCGGCAAGGTCGAAATCGTGTCGATGAACCACGGCTTCGCCATCGATCGCGATTCCTTGCCCGAAGGCGTCGTCGAGACGCACGTCTCGCTGTTCGACGGCTCGAACTGCGGCATCGCCATGGCCAACAAGCCGGTATTCAGCGTCCAGCATCACCCGGAAGCCTCGCCCGGCCCGGTCGACAGCCTCTATCTGTTCGAGCGTTTCGCCCAGTATATGCGGGAAGCACAACGCAAGCTGGAAATCGCGTAAAAGAATCTGTTGCGTTGCGGGAGCCTAGCCTCTAAAGCACCCGCTTAGCCTGAAAATCGAGATTACCCGGATCGGACTGCGACCTGTTGCAGCCCGCTCCCAAGCGATGTGCGGAAACGCGTAAGCGGTTTTCCGCATAGCATCGCGACAAAACAAAAAACTTACGCGGCGTTGCTGTTCAAGGAACAGCGACGCCGCGTAACCGCACGAATACGAAAGACCAAGATGCCCAAACGCACAGACCTCAAGTCCATCCTGATCATCGGCGCCGGCCCCATCGTCATCGGACAGGCCTGCGAATTCGACTATTCGGGGGTCCAGGCCTGCAAGGCGCTGCGTCAGGAAGGCTATCGCATCATCCTGGTCAATTCGAACCCGGCCACCATCATGACCGATCCGGACGTGGCCGACGCGACCTATGTCGAGCCGATCACGCCCGAATTCGTCGAGAAGATCATCGCCAAGGAACGCCCCGACGCGCTTCTGCCGACCATGGGCGGCCAGACCGCGCTCAACACAGCGCTGGCGCTGGAAAATTCAGGCGTGCTGAAAAAGTACAATGTCGAAATGATCGGCGCCAAGGCCGACGTCATCGACAAGGCCGAGGACCGCCAGAAGTTCCGCGACGCCATGGACAAGCTGGGTCTCGAGTCGGCCAAATCGGCCGTCGCCCACAGCTGGGAAGAGGCGGTCGAAGGCCTGAAGGCGATCGGCGGCTTGCCGGCGGTCATCCGCCCGTCCTTTACGCTGGCCGGCACCGGCGGCGGCATCGCCTTCAACCAGGAAGAATTCAAGGACATTGTCGAGCGCGGCCTGGATCTTTCGCCGACCACCGAAGTGCTGATCGAAGAGTCGATCCTCGGCTGGAAGGAATACGAAATGGAAGTCGTCCGCGACACCGCGGACAACTGCATCATCGTGTGCTCGATCGAGAACGTCGACCCCATGGGCGTCCACACCGGCGACTCGATCACGGTCGCACCGGCGCTGACCATGACCGACAAGGAATACCAGCGCATGCGCTCGGCCAGCCTGGCCGTCCTGCGCGAGATCGGCGTCGAGACGGGCGGTTCGAACGTGCAGTTCGCGCTCAATCCCGCCGACGGCCGCATGATCGTCATCGAGATGAACCCGCGCGTGTCGCGCTCGTCAGCCCTGGCGTCGAAGGCGACGGGCTTCCCGATCGCCAAGATCGCCGCCAAGCTGGCCGTCGGCTATACGCTCGACGAGCTGCAAAACGACATCACCAAGACGACGCCGGCCTCGTTCGAGCCGTCGATCGATTACGTCGTCACCAAGATTCCGCGCTTCGCCTTCGAAAAGTATCCGGGCTCGGAACCGCTCCTCGGCACGTCGATGAAGTCGGTCGGCGAAGTCATGGCCATCGGCCGCACCTTCGCCGAATCGGTCCAGAAGGCCCTGCGCGGCCTCGAAACCGGCCTGTCGGGCTTCGACGAAATCGACATCCCGGGCGTCAAGGACGCCGAACCCCACGCCGTCCGCGAAGCCGTCATCCGCCAGCTCGGCATTCCGACGCCGGATCGTCTGCGCGTCATCGCCCAGGCCTTCCGCCATGGCTTAAGCGTCGAAGACATCAACGCCGCCTGCGCCTATGAGCCCTGGTTCCTGCGCCAGATCGAAACCATCGTTTCGGAAGAGGCCAAGATCGGCGCGCTGGGCCTGCCGAAGTCGGCGCAAGCCTTCCGCGCGCTCAAGGCGCTCGGCTTCTCCGACAAGCGCCTGGCGCAGCTGACCGGCCAGCCGGAAAAGGACGTCCGCGCCGCCCGCCGCGCGCTTAACGTCCGCCCGGTGTTCAAGCGCATCGACACCTGCGCCGCCGAATTCGCCTCGTCGACCGCGTACATGTATTCGACCTACGAATCGGGCGCCTTGGGCCAGGTTCCGGAGTGCGAAGCCGATCCGTCGGATCGGAAAAAGGCCATCATCCTCGGCGGCGGTCCCAACCGGATCGGCCAGGGGATCGAGTTCGACTATTGCTGCTGCCACGCTGCCTTTGCCTTCAAGGACATCGACATCGAGGCCATCATGGTCAACTGCAATCCCGAGACCGTGTCGACCGACTACGACACCTCGGACCGCCTCTATTTCGAGCCCCTGACCGCCGAAGATGTGCTGGAACTGATCCACGTCGAGCAGAAGAAGGGTGAACTGGCCGGCGTCGTCGTGCAGTTCGGCGGCCAGACGCCGCTGAAGCTGGCCCAGGCGCTTGAGGACGAAGGCATTCCGATCCTCGGCACCTCGCCCGACGCCATCGACCTGGCCGAAGACCGCGAGCGCTTCCAGCACCTGCTGCGCGACATCGACCTGACCCAGCCGGTCAACGCCATCGCGCGCACGCCGGAAGAGGCCTTCAAGGCGGCGCACGAGGTCGGCTACCCTATCGTCATCCGCCCGTCCTACGTCCTGGGCGGCCGCGCCATGGAGATCATCCGCGACGACGAGCAACTGACACGCTACGTCCGCGAGGCCGTGCAGGTATCGGGCGACTCGCCGGTGCTGATCGACCAGTACCTGTCGGCCGCCATCGAGGTCGACGCCGACGCCCTGGCCGACGGTGAAGACGTCTTCGTCGCGGGCATCATGGAACACATCGAAGAGGCCGGCGTGCACTCGGGCGACTCGGCCTGCTCCCTGCCGCCCTTTTCGCTCAAGTCGGAAACGGTCAAGGAGCTGGAGCGCCAGACGATCGAACTGGCGCGCGCGCTCAAGGTGCGCGGCCTGATGAACGTCCAGTTCGCCATCGAAAACCCGTACACCGATCCCAAGATCTACGTGCTGGAAGTCAACCCGCGCGCCTCGCGCACCGTGCCTTTCGTCGCCAAGACGCTGGGCCAGCCGCTGGCCGGCATCGCCGCCAAGGTCATGGCGGGCAAGGCGCTCAAGTCGTTCGACCTGAAGCCGCGCGACTATCGCCACGTCGCGGTCAAGGAAGCCGTCTTCCCGTTCGCCCGCTTCGCCAATGTCGATACGGTCCTCGGGCCGGAAATGCGTTCGACCGGCGAGGTCATGGGGCTGGACTGGGTGCGCGACGGCGAAGACATGATCGAAGCCTTCTCGCGCGCCTTTGCCAAGTCGCAGCTGGGCAGCGGCACGAAGCTGCCGGCCTCGGGCAAGGTCTTCGTCTCGGTCAAGGACCAGGACAAGCCGGTCATCGTCGAATCGGTGCGCCAGTTGCTGACCATGGGCTTCGAGGTCGTCGCCACTGGCGGCACCTGCGACTACCTGGCCGAACGTGGTGTTCAGGTCGAACGCGTCAAGAAGGTGCTGGAAGGCCGCCCGAACATCCTGGACGCCATCAAGAACGGCGAAATCGCCCTGGTCTTCAACACCACCGAAGGCAAGCAGTCGCTGTCGGACAGCTTCTCCATCCGCCGCACCACGCTGATGATGAAGATACCCTACTATACGACGGCTTCCGGCGCCGTGGCCGCCACGCGCGCCATCGCCAGCGGCCTCAAGGACCAGTTGGACGTCCGCGCGCTTCAGGAATACGCCTGATTCTCTCATACGGAGCCTGAAACATCTTGGCCCTCCCCATTTATGGGGAGGGCCGAAATTCTCTCTCTGTTGGTCGCTTTCCACCTGCGAAATGGATCGCTGAATAGTAATGAGGGCATGCATATCCCGAAATGTTGCGTTTCGGGAATAATCCGCCCCCGTTTCGCAACACGGTTGAAATAACATGTGTTGCGAACGCGGCGTGTCCCGGTGATCACACCCTTGTGAATAATGCAGAATCCGCTATTATTGCGCCGCGGGACGACTGCCCCTTCTTGCGCGTTGCATGAGGCTTGCAGGCGGCCGCCCAGCCGGACCTCCACTTGAGTTTTGACGACCATGCGTTTGCCTGCCTGGCAGCTGCCCAGCCGAGCCATAAACTGGCTTAAGACAACCCCGCCCGCCGTCCGCAACGGTCTGTTCCGCGGGATATGCCTCGTCACGCCCGTTATGCTGTTCCTGGCCTTCTTCAACCCGTTCGTGCTCGATCCGACCCGTATCGGCTGGCTGATGATTGCCGACTGGGGCCAGCATGTCCTGGGTTGGAACGCCTTCCGCCATACACCGTGGTCTTCGCTGAACCATGAGTCGCTGCTTTACGCGCCGACCGGCCTGTCGGTCATCTACACCGACTCGAACCCGCTTTTCGCTTTTATCTTCAAGCCATTCCGCAACATCCTGCCTCAAAATTTCCAATATATCGGGCCGTGGTTCTTCTTCTGCGTCTGCATGCATTTCGTCTTCGCCTGGAAGCTGGTGCGCCCCCATGCCCCGAACCGCTGGGCCGCGCTGGGCGGCGCCGTCGCGCTTTCGGCCCTGCCCTGCCTTTATTACCGCATGCGCCACGATACGCTGATGGCGCAGTGGCTGATCCTGTGGGCGCTGCATCTGGTCGTCAACGTCCAGGCCGGAGCGCCGACGCTGATTGCCGAAGGCACGCCGCGCCTCAAGATCGCACTGACGAAGATCGCCGACTTCTTCGACGCCAAGACACGCGGCTGGATCGCCCTGCTGGGCCTGACGGGCATGATCCATCCCTATATCCTGTTCATGGTCGTGGTGATCTGGGGCGGCGACATGCTGCGCTACTTCTGGCCGGCGGCGCGTGCGCTGGACCGCAAGACCCTGGCCGTGGTCACTTCGCGCGCCATCATCACCTTCTCTGTGCCGCTGCTGACCATGGGCCTGGCCGGCGCCTACGCCGCGGGCCAGAGCCCCGGCGCCGGCGGCTGGTCCTACTATTCGGCGGGCCTCGACTCCTTCTTCAATCCGGTCGTCCAGGATTTCTCGAACTTCCTCAAGGCCTGGCCGCAGAGCCCGGGCCAGGCGTTCGAAGGCTATCAGTATCTCGGCTTCGGCCTGCTGGTGCTGATCGTCGCGGCGGTCATCCTGTATATCGTCACGCCTGAGGCGAAGGATTCGCGTCCTTTCCTGAAGTCGCTCAAGCCTTTGATTATCCCGTTCGTCATCCTGGCGGCTTTTGCCCTGACCAACCGCGTACAGTTCTTCGGTCAAACCATCCTGTTCTTCGACCTGCCCCCGGCAACCAAGAACGTGCTGGCCATCCTGCGCGCGTCGGGTCGATTCCTGTGGCCGATCGGCTATTGCATGGTCTTCGCGGCCCTGGTCGTGCTCTACAAGTCGCGCGCCCGCACGGTGGCCGTACTGCTGCCGACGGTGCTGGTCCTGCAGGCCGTCGATCTCAACGGGTTCGCCGTCACCATGCGCGACGCGACTTCGCTGGCCGCGAAGCCGCAGACCTACTACCTGACGCCTTCACCCCT
The DNA here is from genome assembly GCA_936940865.1 of uncultured Asticcacaulis sp. GTDB lineage: Bacteria > Pseudomonadota > Alphaproteobacteria > Caulobacterales > Caulobacteraceae > Asticcacaulis. Next base: position 21,281 of record CAKZJB010000002.1, read on the forward strand.
GTGGAACAAGCTGGTGGCGGAATCGAACGGCGTCGACTTCTATCCCGTCAACGTCCATTTCAACGACAAGCTGTTCTATGAGCTGACCTGGCGCGCCACGTCGCTGGCCAAGCCGGTCAACACCATGTATCCGGCGCGCGAGAACCTGATCCAGATCGCCCACATGCAGGCCGACCAGGACGCCTTCAAGCGCGGCCAGGTGCGCAACGACCGTCTCTTCGTCTTCCTCAAGCAGTGCGACGCGCCGCCGGAACTGCAATCGCGCCTGCGCATGCTCGACGGCGTATGGATCATCCCGCCCGACGGCGCGAAAGACCTGCCGCTGCAGAAGCCCGTATGGAGCCCGTTGTCGTCCGAAGTCCGCTTCGGCTGGCTGGACCAGGGGACGTGCCTGCTCGATGAAAACTGGTCGCAGCCGGAATATGACGGCACCTGGACCGACGGCCCCAAGGCCGAGGTGCAGATTCCGATCAAGCACGTGCAGTTCGAGTATGCCAACCCGCGCGCCATCGACCTGCACCTCAAGGCCAAGAGCTTCCGTCCGGTCCTGGTCAAGGTCATGGTCAACGGCCGCAAGGTTTCGGAACTCAGCCTGACGCGCAAGACCAGCGAACATATCGTCCAGCTGCCGAATTCGGCCCTGCGCAACGAAAATCTCAACATCCGCTTCGTCGTCGAGCGTCCGGACGGCGAGCCGGTGGAGATCGCTCATGCCGACACGGCGCAGAGCGGCGTCACCGGCCGCGGCGCCATACAGGCCAGGCCGGCGGCGGATATGAAGGCGGAAGCGCGCGAACTGGCCATCAAGCTGATGGACCTGCGCCTGGTCGACCGCGACCGCCAGCCCAAGCCGAAAACGGTCGCGATCAGCGGATAAAACCCAAATCCTCCCAGGTCTGAATATTTAAAATATTCAGACCTGTAGCGTGCGACCGCACGCCGCCGGCTTGTCCTCAAGAAGCGAAGCGTCAGAACGCTTCATGGGCGGCGAACCGAGCGGGGTTTGAGCGGAAAAAGCCGTTCACATAATCGCTATTTCAATTCGGGCCAAATCCAACTATAAGGGCTGCCCTGCCGTTGTTTGCGTCTGCGAAGGCGACGACGCGGCAGGTGGCCTGCATCGCGCGCCGAACTTTTGAGGGCAGCGCCTCTTGTAAGCCGGCATCCGCAAACCTATCTGACCCGCCCGGTCGCATCCCCCTCGACCGGCTGTTGGGTTTTTGTCATTCCTCAGGGGGGCTGAAGACACTAATCGCACATGGAAAAAGTGCCGATGACCGTCCAGGGCTACAAGTCTCTGGACGATGAACTGAAGCGTTTGAAGTCTGTCGAACGCCCCGCCGTTATCGCCGCCATCGCCGAAGCCCGTTCGCACGGCGACCTGTCGGAAAACGCAGAATACCACGCCGCCAAGGAGCGCCAGGGCTGGATCGAAGGCCAGATCGCCGAGATCGAGGACAAGCTGAGCCGCGCCCAGGTGATCGACGTCACGAAGCTGAGCGGCAACCAGATCAAGTTCGGCGCCACCGTCACCGTGATCGACGAGGACACCGAGGAAGAAGGCCGCTATCAGGTCGTGGGCGACCACGAGGCCGACGTGAAATCGGGCAAGATTTCGTTGTCGTCGCCGCTGTCGCGCGCCATGATCGGCAAGGAAGTCGGCGATGTCGTCGAGGTTGTGACCCCCGGCGGCGTCAAGGCCTACGAAATCACCAAGGTCGAATGGATCTAATCGGTTCCGGCACGATCAGACTGTCGGGCCCGCATCGCAAATCGCGGGCCTGATCGCATGGACGCGCCGACCAGGCCATTGACCATATGGGCCGTGTCCGACGGGCGCGCCGGCATCGAGAACCAGGCGCTCGGTCTGGCCGAGGCGGTCGCGCGCCAGACTCCTGCGGATGTCACCGTCAAGCGCCTGCACTACGCGCCGCTTTTCGATCGCTTGCCCACGGCGCTGAAAATCCTGCCCGACGCCATGCTGGCCGGCGACAGCGATCGCATCGCCGCGCCTTATCCCGACATCTGGATCGCCGCCGGCCGCGCCAGCCTGCCCTTTTCGCTGCGCATGAAAAGACGCAGCCGGGGCCAAACCTTCGTGGTGCAGCTCCAGGATCCCAAGGCCGATCTCAAGGCCTTCGACCTGGTCATCGCCCCTGAGCACGACGGCCTGGTCGCCCCCAACGTCCTGCCTTTGCTGGGCTCGACCAATCGCATAACCCGCGACCGGCTGGCGGCCGACTATATGACGTGGCGCGCGCGCCTGGCGCCGTTGAAAGGCCCCCATGTCGCGGCGCTGATCGGCGGCAGGTCCAGGGCCTACGACCTGTCGCTCGACCGCGCCGCGGCCCTGGCCCTGCAGATCAAGCTCGCCGTCGCCGAGGCGGGCGGGTCGGTCCTGCTCACCTTGTCCCGCCGGACGCCGGAACCGGCCAAGGCCGTCATTAAAGAGATCCTGAAGGATACGCCCGGCATCATCTATGACGGCGACGGCGAGAATCCCTATTTCGCCTTCCTGCATGCCGCCGACCACATCCTCGTGACGGAAGACTCGGTCAATATGACGACGGAAGCCGCCGCGACCGGCAAACCCGTTCATATGCTGGCGCTCGACCGGGTGCGCGAAGGCGGAAAATTTGAAATCTTCCACCGCGCCCTGCGCATGCACGGCATCGCCAAGCCGTTTTCCGGCCATCTCGAGCACTGGTCCTACGTGCCGCTCGACGAAACGGCGCGTGCGGCGCACCACCTGCTTCAGCTCTACGCCGAAAAAAGCGGGCGTCCGCGCCTTACGGCGTGACAACCGGGCTGCGCGCACTTATCTAAGGCGCGTTAACTTTTGCGATTCCAGAGCTCCGTCATGCCCAAAGCCCAAGCCGCCCCCAGGTCCGTTCGCTGCGCCATCATCGGCACCGGCCCCGCCGGCTGGACCGCCGCCATCTATGCGGCGCGCGGGCTGTTGTCGCCCATCATCTTCACCGGTCCCCAGGACGGCGGCCAGCTGACCATCACCACCGACGTCGAGAACTATCCCGGCTTCGCGGAAGTCATCCAGGGGCCGTGGCTGATGGACCAGATGCGCGCCCAGGCAGAGCACATGGGCACGGAGATCATCAGCGAGATCGTGACCTCGGCCGATCTCAGCCAGCGGCCCTACCTGCTGACCACGGAAAGCGGTGCGAAATACCTGGCCGAAACCGTGATCATCGCCACCGGCGCCCAGGCCAAGTGGCTGGGCCTCGACTCCGAAAAGACCTTCCAGGGTTTCGGCGTGTCGGCCTGCGCCACCTGCGACGGCTTCTTCTACCGCAACAAGGTCGTGGCCGTGGTCGGCGGCGGCAATACGGCGGTCGAGGAAGCGCTGTTCCTCACCAAATTCGCCGCCAAGGTCTATCTGATCCACCGCCGCGAGGAGCTGCGCGCCGAAAAGATCCTGGTCGAACGCCTGCTCAACGATCCGAAGATCGAACCGATCTGGAACGTGCAGATCGACGAAATTCTCGGCGAAAAGGACCCGCTGGGCGTCACCGGCGTGCGTCTCAAGCATGTCGGCAAGGACGAATACCGCGTCATCGACCTCGACGGCGTCTTCATCGCCATCGGCCATGCCCCGGCCTCGCAGATCTTCGAAGGCCAGCTGGAAACCAAGACCGGCGGCTATATCGTGGTCCAGCCCGGTACCCCCAAGACCTCGATCAAGGGCGTCTTCGCCGCCGGCGACGTCACCGACGACACCTATCGCCAGGCCGTCACGGCCGCCGGCATGGGCTGCCAGGCGGCGCTGGAAGCCGTCCGGCTGCTGGCCGAAGAGGACCATCACCATTCGCTTCTGACGGCGAAGGAAGTCGACGAAGAATTTTCGAAGATGCCTCTTGAACGCCAGAAAGTGGCTACCAAATCATAGGGCGAAGGCGCCGCTACCGGGCCTTCTGGTCCAGCAACATTGCCCATTTGGGAGTGTAGATGCTGAGCCAAATCAAACCTTTACGGATGAAGTACTCCGTCCGTAAGGCCTCGCTTCTTGATAAGGAGAGCCCCTATGCGTACCGCTATCGATTTCTCGCCGCTTTACCGTTCCGCCGTCGGTTTTGACCGCCTGGTCAACCTGCTCGACAGCGCCGCCCGCACAGATTCCACGCCGGGCTGGCCGCCGTATAACATCGAGCGCATCGCCGGCGCCGAAGACCAGGGCGACACCTACCGCATCGAAATCGCCGTCGCCGGCTTCCGCCCGGAACAGCTTGCCATCGAGGTCAAGGAAAACGTCCTGACCGTGACCGGCAAGAAGGACGCCGATGACGCCAACCGCACCTTCCTGCACCGCGGCCTGGCCGAGCGCAGCTTCGAACGCCGCTTCCAGCTGGCCGACCACATCCGCGTGACTGAAGCGGATCTTGCCAACGGCCTGCTGTCGATCGGCCTCAAGCTCGAAGTGCCGGAAGCCAAGAAGGCGAAGCAGATTGCCATCAAGACGGCTGACGCTTCGGCCCAGGCTCTCCAAGCCGCCGAATAAGCAACCCCTGAGCGGAACGATCAGGCAATTGTTCCGCTCTTCTGCCTTTGTTTCTCCCTGTTGAACTTGAACAGGCCCCCAGACCGTCTTTCCGCTTGAGCCGGGCCTCCCCTCCCGGATCGCGATGCAGGACCTTCTGGGGGTCTGCCTTTATGCATCGGTCAATTCGGCCTGCGTCATGACATGAACCAGGAAGTCGAAATCGACTTTCAGGATTTCGACGAAACCCGGCCGAAGCTTGTACCCCCAGTTCTTGTCGGCTGTGAACTCCAGCCATTCTTTCAGCGGCATGATCGGATGTTCGATCGCCTGCATCCAGTCGACATCACGGCGCCAGGGCTTGAAATCCGGCGTCATCTCGGCCTGATAGGGCCGCCCGTCGGCCACCCGGCCGATGGCGGTGAAGCTCTGGAAGCCGTCCTTTTCCCCCATGGTTCGCGACGGCGAATAACAGACGACACCGTCGCCCGGCGCCATCCTGCGCATCGGCGCCGCCTTGCCATGGCCGGCCTGCACGAATCCGCCGGCACGGCCGCGCTGGACATGCTCGGCGCAGGCGATGACAAGCCACGATTTCACCACAGGTTCTTTCCGTCTATAACCTCGACCGGCACCGCGTCGAGATTGAAATCGTCGAACAGCCGGGCGTTGAGGGCAATGCGCGGCTTGTCGAAGTTGGGCTTGTAATTCTCCCAGCTCGGCGACTTCGTATAGGTCGTGCAACCGCAGTGCGGACAAAAATTGTGTTCGACGATCTTGCTTTGCCAACGGTAGGTGGCTGTGACCGAAGGGGTCTCGATCTTTACGTCCTCCGGCCAATAGTAGGCCCAGAGCGCCCCCTTCTTGCTGCAGATCGAGCAGGTGCAGCGGGTGACGCTTTCCGGCGCGGCCTCGACGGAAAAGGTCGTGGCGCCGCAGTGGCAGCTTCCCTTGATGGTCATAGCGAAGTCTCCTCTCAACAAGGAGACGATTAGCCTCGTCAGTTGCCGGATATTGTCAGCAGGGTCAGAAGGTCGAAGCCAACTGGCCGCGCAGGCCGACGCAGGTCACATGTTCAAGCTGCGCCAGGTTCATGCTGGCGTTTTCGAGATTGGCGCGCGACAGATCCGCGCCGTCCAGCTTGACGTGTTTCAACTGCGCGTCGGTGAAGTTGACGTTGCGCAGCTTGGCCTCGCGCAGGTCCGCCGGCAATAGCCGGTTGTCGCCGATGACGAGCGGGCCGAGATTGGCGCCTTCGAGATTGGCGCCGTCCAGCCTCGCCTTGTGCATGCGCACGCCGCGCAGGTCGGAGCCGCGCAGATCGCAGTTGCGCAGGTCGGCCTCCTCGAGATGGGCGCCCTGGAGCTGTACGCCGCGCATGTCGAGACCGTAAAAGACCGCGCCCTTGGCCGACAGGGCCGTCAAGTTCAGGCCGCGGATCGAGCCGAGCGCGCGCAGGTCGGCATTGTCGAAGGTCGACGGCTTGCCGGCCTTGCCCATCGTATCGACCCATTTGGCATGCTCGTGCAGCATTTCGCCGTAAGGCATCTGCTTGACGTCCGTGCCAACCGGCTTGTCGGTCAGCACGCCCGAAAGATCGGTCTGGTCGACGCGCCACTGGTCGGTCTTGGCCTTGATCAGCACGGCATCCTTGAGCGATGCGCCGGACAGGTCCGCCCCGGACAGGTCGGCGCCCGCCAGGTCGACATTGTTCATGATCGCCTGCTTGAGGTTGGCGCGCACCAGCTTGCACTGTTTCATCACCGCGTCGGTGAAGTCGGCCTTCATGGCCTGGATGCCGGACAGCTTTGAGCGCTCCAGATTGGCGCCGCGCAGGTTGGCGTAGCTGGCCTCGGACGTCCGCATGGAAATCTCTACGTAAGACAGGCCCGTCTGCTTGTCCGGAAGCGCCAGCGCCCCTTCGCGCAGGTCGGCCTCATAGAGGTCGCAACCCGAAAGGTTGGCGCCGCGGAGGCAGGCGCCGCGAAGGTCGACGCGCTTCAGCGAGGCTCCCGTCAGGTTGGCCAATTGCATGTCGGCACAGAAGAGGTTGGATTTGTCGAGGACGACGCCCGCCATATCGCAATCGGTCAGGATGGCGGCGGTAAAGTCCGCATCCATCAGGACCCGGCCGCGAAGGCTCAGGCCGGACAGGTCGCACCAGGCGAACACGGCACGCGCTCCGCCGGGTTTGGCCGCCCAGAAACGCTCATGCTTGGTACAGATCTGGTCGACCTGAACCTGCGTAAGCTTGGTATATCGTTTTTCGCCGGCCGTGGCGCTCATGAAAACTGGGACGTTCCGTGACAATACGAACCGTCACAATCGCATGAAAATCTTAAGATTTGGCTCAATCGTCCACAGGCGAAAGAAGCCCGGCGCCTTTCAACTCAGAGGCGGCATCACTCCCGGAAGAGACGTACAGGGCGCGGTACCCGCGCGCACCCCAGGCCTTGAGATCGTCTTCCACGGGCAAGTTCGGATCGCGGACGAACTCGGCGTCGAAGCCTTGCGGGCTCGCGCTTTCAGCCACGCGCGGACGGCCGGTGCGCAGGAAATGGACGAAGCCCGCGATCAATGCCTCGGCCTCGACGGCGCACAGGCCCGGGGCAAGCGCGATGCCCGCTGCTTCGATCCGTTCATGGCCGACCTGCGAGGCAAAGGGCGACGGATCGGCGCAGGCATATATTACGCGCGCGACCCTGGCCTTCACCAGCCGTTCCGAACATGAGCACCCGCCTGTCGAACGTTTGCCGCAGGGTTCAAGGGTGACATAGGCCGTCGCGCCTTGCGCCGCGTCTCCGGCGGCATCGAGGGCGATTTCCTCGGCGTGAGGCCGGCCGCCGTCGCCAGTGGCGCCCCGGGCGATGATTTCGCCGTCCTTGACGATGACGCAGCCGACGGGCGGGTTGGGCCAGGTCCTGCCCATCTGGCTACGGCCGAGAGCGATGGCCTGGCGCATGAAGGCAATGTCGGCGTCGGACCAGGCGGTCGCCGGGCGGAATTGGAAATCGGGGCTCTGCACCATGTTTCGGATGTCGCCTCTGCAAATGGCGTCGATCGTGTCGAGAACGGCTTCGGAGTCGCTTAGCATATTGCCGCTGGGAAAGCGCGCTACCGACCAGCCTTGCGCAGTCATATAGCGATTGCGAATCTTGTCGTTCGGATTGTCGATATGCTGGCTGCCGTCGAGTTCGATGGCAAGGCGGAGTTCGACGCACACAAAGTCGGCGATGTATCCGCCGATCGGATATTGGCGACGAAACTTGAAGCCGCCAAGGAGCCGGTTTCGTATGTGTTGCCACAACCATCCTTCGGCTTCGTTATTCGACCGCCGTTGCGCTTTGGCCAAACCGGTGAGTCGAGAGCGTCTCCTCGGCACAGCACGTCCTCTCCAGCCGATAGCAGGCCATATGCTAAATTCTCTTCTCCCCTTGAATAGGGGAGAAGGTGGCCCGCAGGGCCGGATGAGGGGTAAATTCGGAGACTTCAGCGTGCGTATCTGCTGACGCTACCCCTCACCTTGGCGCTGCGCGCCTTTCCTCTCCCCTCAAGTGGGGAGAGGAATAAAGAATTGGATCTCGATTCGGTGTCAGCCCACCAGTTCCGGCAGCGGGTTGGCGCGGGCCGCGTCGAGATACTTCGCTCCCGTCGGCTTCAGATCGGCGTCCAGCTGCACCACCAGCGGATTGCCGGTCGGAACCTCGACATCCAGAATCGTCTTTTCGTCGAGATTGAACAGCTTCTTGATGATGGCGCGGATCGAGTTGCCATGCGCCGCGACCAGCACCGTCTTGCCAGTCTTCAAAGCCGGGGCAATGGCCCCTTCCCAGAACGGCATGACGCGGTCGAGCGTCGTCTTGAGGCTTTCCGTGTCCGGCAGGTCGGCGCCGGCATAGCGGCGGTCGCCCTTGAAATCGTAAGGGCTGTCGTTGCCGAGCGGCGGCGGCGGGACGTCGTAGGACCGCCGCCAGATCTTGACCTGGTCCTCGCCGTGCTTGGCCGCGGTTTCGGCCTTGTCGAGACCCGTCAGGCCGCCGTAATGACGCTCGTTCAAACGCCAGTCCTTGATAACCGGGACATAGGATTGACCCGCGGCTTCCAGCGCAAGATTGCAGGTGCGGATGGCGCGCGTCAGAACGGACGTAAAGGCCTGGTCGATCTCCAGCCCCTCCGCCTTGATCAGCTCGCCGCCGCGCGTCGCCTGGGCTTCGCCTTCGGCGGTCAGGTTGACGTCGACCCAGCCGGTAAAGCGGTTTTCGAGGTTCCACTGGCTCTGGCCGTGGCGGAGAAGGATCAGGGTCGGCATGGGGCGGTCCTTTGGATTTGGGAGAATGCCCCCGGCTATAAAAGCCACGGCTTCACAGTCAAGTTTAAAAGACCGAGATCGTGTTCCCCGGCCGGACCTCGCCGCCCTTGACCACCCGCGCATAGATGCCGCAGTCGCGGTGGCCATAGTGGTCCCACAGGGCCATGCACAGGTCGATATCGCGCAGGGCGGTCTCGGGATTGACGTGCGTCGCCACGCAGCGAACGATGGGTTTCAGCACTTCCAGTTCCGGCCCCTCCTCGCCGAGCCTGATATGCCGCCCGACCCAGTCGTGGTCCTCGAACGCCTCAAGGTCTTCCATCCAGATATTGGCGCGCAGGCGCAACGGGTCTAGCTCGATGCCGATGCGCTGGCCGACATCGCGCAGGGAATTGAGATTGAGGAAGGACACGAAGCCCTTGCCCGAATCCGTAAAGCGGAAATGGCTGCGAACCTCCTCGAACGATGGCGACCGCAACAGGGTAAGCGGCTGCCGAACCGGGTCATACTCCGCTTCATGCTCCGACAGCACCGTTTCGACGTGCCGCGCCAGGGCATGCCGCCCGGCCGGCGAGGTCAGATCGAAGGCGTGCTTTCCGCGCCCATCGCTGATCTCGAACGTCTCCGATACCTCGTCATAGCGCGTCTGCATGCGCGCCACGGCGGGAAAGCGCGCCAGCACGGCAAACTTCATCTTGGAAATGGTCTTCGGAGCATCGAAATCGAACCCGGACGGGCCGACCTCGAAGGCATAGAGCCGGTCGTGCGGAAAGAATTCATCGGGGCAAAGCAAGGCTTCGGCGACGGCTTCCGGCGTAAAACCCTTGATCGGATGCCGCCACAAGGCGTCGATGATGCCCGTTGCCCGCGTCATCCGAACTCTTCCTCCAGCGCCGCCAGGCGTTCGGCCTGGTCCTCGGCGATCAAGGCATTGATCATGGCATCCATCTCGCCTTCCATAAAGGCCGGCAGGGAATAGATGGTCAGGTTGATGCGGTGGTCGGTGACCCGGCCCTGCGGATAGTTGTAGGTGCGAATCCGCTCGGAACGGTCGCCCGACCCCACCTGGCTCTTGCGCGCGTCGGACCGCGCCGTATCCAGCGCCTGGCGCTGCATGTCGTAGAGCCGGGCCTTGAGGTTGCGCATGGCGATGGCGCGGTTCTGGTGCTGCGACTTTTCGGAGCTGGTGACGACGACGCCGGTCGGCAGGTGGGTGATGCGCACGGCCGAGTCGGTCTTGTTGACGTGCTGGCCGCCGGCGCCCGACGAGCGATAGGTGTCGATACGCAGGTCCTGGTCGCGGATCTCGATTTCGACGTCCTCAGCCTCCGGCAGGACGGCCACGGTCGCCGCCGAGGTGTGGATGCGGCCGCCGGCCTCGGTAGCCGGCACGCGCTGCACGCGATGGACGCCCGACTCGAACTTGAGCTTGCCGAACACGCCTTCGCCCGTCACCGAGGCGATGATTTCCTTGTAGCCGCCGGCGTCGCCCTCACTGATGGAATCGACCTCAACCTTCCAGCCCTGGGCCTGGGCATAACGGCTGTACATGCGGAACAGGTCGCCGGCAAACAGGGCCGCCTCGTCGCCGCCGGTGCCAGCGCGCACTTCGAGAATAGCCGAGGCATTCTCGTCCTTGTCCTTCGGCGCCAGCAGAAGCGCCACGCCGCGTTCCAGGTCCGGCAGGCGCTCTTTAAGCTCGGCCAGTTCCTCTTCAGCCAGCGGCGACAGTTCGGGATCGCCCATGGCCGCCAGCTCTTCCAGTTCCGGCACCTGGTTGCGCGCCTTGACCAGGCGCTCGACAGCCTCGCATACCGGCTTGATTTCGGCATGCTCCTTCGACAGGCGCACGATCTCGGCGCCATCGGTGGCCGCGCCCATGCGCGCCTCGATCATGCGGAAACGGTCCATGACCTGGTCGAGCTTGGCTTGGGGCAGGTGAATCAAGGCATCCTCACGCGAAAACAGACGCGTGTCATAATCTTATCTTGGATAGGTGTCGATAAAGCTCTGGCGTTTTTCCAGTTCGGCCTGCACGGCAGCGATACGCGGCGCCACCGCGCGCCAGTCGACGTGCCCCAGGCGGAAATCGCAGAAGGTCCCGGCAATCGCCAGGTTCATGGTCCCCATGTCGAAAATCCCGGGGTCCGGGTCAAAGGCGTCGGCCATGCGGAAGGCGCGCACCAGGTTGTCTTCCCAGCGCCTCAACCAGAACGGAGACCGCTCGCCTTCCGGGCGGCGGTTTTCATAGACGATCTTGGCCATCATCTCGATCATGCCCATGGCCGCCGTTTCCATGCGCCGCACGCGCCAATAGGCGTCGCTGCCGTATTCCGGCAAGAACGGGACCCCGCCGCCCCGGCCGTCCAGCCAGGCCGCGATGACAGAACTGTCGGTCCAGGCCTGGCCGTCGTCGTCGATGAGGGCCGGAATCTGCGACAGGGGATTGACCGCCAGCAATTCCGGCGCCGCGTCGACCGGCAGGGTCACAATCTCCTCGATCCGGTCGGCCAGGCCTTTTTCGCGAACGACGATACGCACCTTGCGCGCATACACCGACGTCGGGGTGATAAAAAGTTTCATGTGAGCCGTTCCGCATAGAGGGACAATTCCTGCGGGCAGATGTCGCCTCTCTCCTTGTTTGTCAAGGATTTGCGCATCGATATCATCGTTCTTCCGGCACAAAGCTCCTAATAATAGGTTAATAAAAAAAGGCGATTATTTGCCTTAATTTAAGACTTCCTGTGTAAAAGTGCCGAAATAATCCAGACCTCAGAATGAGGACCGAGTGAAAAGACGTTCGAGTGAAGTCAAGCTCCTTGCCCCGATGGCGGCAATTGTCATCGTGGCGGTGTGCGCCCTCGTTGGCAGCCTGTGGGTATGGGCGGAACAGGCCGACGGGCTGGCCCGGACCCGCGAGGAAAACCTGGTGCGCCAGGGCATGACTCAAATGGCCGACGACCACTCGCTGCTCATGACTCCGATCACGATCTGGGATGCCGCGGTCCAGGACACCGCCGTCAAATATGACGAGAAGTGGGTACAGGCCAATGTCGGCGACTACTTCAAGAACTACCTCAATTTCGAATCGAACCTGCTGATCGATCCCAGCGGTGAAATTCGCTTTGCCTACCGCGATGGCCACAAGGCCGATCCAGCGACCTTCTCGGCATTGATGCAGCAGACGCGCGAGATTGTCGGTGAACTGCGTAAACGCCACGAAACGCGCATGGCGCGCGGCCAGGGCTATAATGCCGAAAGCAACCATGTCGGCCGGCTGATCGCAGCCGACGGCCGCCTTTATATCATGGGCGCCAGCCTTCTGCTGCCCGATGCGCGGAACTCTCCGCTGCTGAAATACAAGCCCTTCGTCACGGTCGGCCTGCACGAACTCAAGCCGGCCGAGCTTATCGACCTGTCACGGCGCTACCTCGTCTCCGACATCCGCCTGGCGGCCAATAACACCACACCGGCGCGCGATCATGCCGTTGTCGCCTTCAGGGACGAAGCCGGCCACGTTCTGGCCCAGCTGACCTGGATGCCCGAAACGCCCGGCCGGACGCTGTTCATCCGGACGCTCGGCCCCGTGCTGATGATTTCGCTGGGCCTCGGCCTGATCGCCATCGTTCTGCTGCACCAGAGCCAGCGGGCGGCGCAAAGCCTGATTGCCTCTGAAGCCAAGGCCAAGCACATGGCCCTGCACGACGGCCTGACCGGCCTGCCCAACCGCACCCTGTTCGCCGACCGCCTGACCCAGGCGTGCGAACGCATGAAGCGTCATGGCGGCCAGGTCGCGGTGATGTGCATCGGGCTCGACCGCTTCAAGGATGTCAACGATACCCTGGGCCACGTCGCCGGCGACCAGCTGATTCGTTACAACGCCCAGAAAATCGCCACCATGATCCGCAGCAACGACACCCTGGCGCGGCTGGGCGGCGACGAATTCGTCATCGTGCAGAGTGATACGGACGGCGGTTCGGCCGCGACCCTGGCCAAGCGCGTGCTGGAAGCCCTTACAGGCGTTGTCAATCTCGAGAGCGGCCAGGTCTTCTCGTCGTGCTCGATCGGCGTCACCGTCCTGAGCGACGGCGATATAGACCCCGCCGAGGCCCTGCGCCAGGCCGATCTTGCGCTTTATCGCGCCAAGGATCTGGGCCGTGGCCAGTACGCCTTCTTCGAAATCGAGATGGACGCCACCATCAAGCTGCGCAAGACCATGGAGACGGGCCTGCGCGAAGCGATCCATGTCGGCGACATCAACGTCGTCTACCAGCCCCAGGTCGACCATTACGGCCAGATCGTCGGCGTCGAGGCCCTGTGCCGCTGGACGCACCCGACGCGCGGGCCGGTTTCGCCGGGCTATTTCATCCCGCTGGCCGAGGAATGCGGCCTGATGAACGACCTGGGCACCCTGGTCATGCGCCGCGCCATGCAGGACGCCCGCCGCTGGCCGGGGCTCAAGGTCGCGGTCAATGTCTCGGCGACGCAATTGCGCTCGGCCGATTTCATCGAAACCCTTCGCGGCTTGCTGGAAGAGACGCGCACGCCGGCTTCGCAAATCGAGCTCGAAATCACCGAAGGCGTGCTGCTCAATGACGACCACACGACCCAGCTCATGCTGCGCGACCTGCGCCATATGGGCTTCTCGATTGCGCTCGACGATTTCGGCACCGGCTATTCGTCGCTGGGTTATCTCAGCCGCTATCCGGTCGACAAGATCAAGATCGACCGCTCGTTCGTGTCGAATCTGGGCATCGACCCGGAATCGGAAGCGGTCATCCGCGCCATCGTCAAGCTGTCCAAGGCGCTCAACCTGGCCATCGTCGCCGAGGGCGTCGAAACGCGGACACAGAAAAACATCCTGCGCCAGACGGGCTGCACCATCATCCAGGGCTTCCTGTTCTCACGGCCGGTGCCGGTGGCCGATATCGACGTCATCGTGCGCAGCGGCGGCCGCATGACCCCGACCGACGCCGAAAGCGAACCCGCCCGCACGGCGGCCGCGCGGTAAATCAAGCGTTGGCGCTTTTCGGGCTTCGCCATCAGAATAACTGAAAATAAGAGAGATTTTTCGCCCTCCCCATTTATGGGGAGGGGGGACCGCCGTCAGGCGGTGGGCGGGGCCCTTGCTGGAGAAGACCCGAAATAACTGCCTGAAATTTTAACTTATACCAACGGCGATTGGCTTTGACTCGATCGCCGTTGGCAAGGGCGACCGCCCGCCGCCGCCAATGCGGCGAGCCATGCGGCGTTTGAGCTGAAAAAAACGAATACCGACGGTCATTCTTTATGGCCGTTGGTATTAGGCGCTCGCGACGTCTAACGTCGCACCCCGCCCACCGCTTCGCGGTCCCCCCTCCCCTGCTCCGCAGGGAGGGCGAAGTCACTCAGAACCCAGGTTTCTTAGAGCTTCTCCGCATGCGCTTCGACCAGTTCCACGATATGCTCGATCATGTCGGCATTGCTGAGCTTGTGGTCGGGCTTGCCGCCCAGATAGACCATCCCGGCCCCCGCCCCGCCGCCGGTGAAGCCAATATCGGTATACAGCGCCTCGCCCGGGCCGTTGACGACGCAGCCGATGATCGACAGCGACATGGGCTTGGCGATATGCGCCAGGCGTTCTTCCAGCCTGGCCACCGTGTCGATGACGTTGAAGCCCTGGCGGGCGCACGACGGGCAGGCGATGATGTTGACGCCGCGGTGGCGAAGGCCCAACGATTTCAAAAGGTCGTAGCCGACCTTGATCTCCTCGACCGGGTCGGCGGCCAGCGACACCCGGATCGTATCGCCGATGCCCGCCCAAAGCAGGTTGCCAAGCCCGATGGCCGACTTGATCGTGCCTATACGCGTCGGGCCGGCTTCGGTCACGCCGATATGCAGCGGGCAGTCGATGGCTTCGGCCAGGGCCTGATAAGCGGCGACCGTCAAAAACACGTCCGACGCCTTCACCGAAATCTTGAATTCGTGGAAGTCGTGGTCGCGCAGGATATTGGCGTGGAACAGCGCGCTCTCGACCATGGCCTCGGGGCACGGCTCGCCATACTTTTCCATCAGGTCCTTTTCCAGCGAGCCGGCATTGACGCCGATGCGCATGGAGCAACCGTGATCCTTGGCGGCCTGGACGACTTCCCGCACGCGGTCGGGGGAACCGATATTGCCCGGATTGATGCGCAGGCAGGCCGCGCCGGCCTCGGCGGCCTCGATGGCGCGCTTGTAGTGGAAATGGATGTCGGCGACGATCGGCACCTGGGCGTGCTGCACGATGACTTTAAGCGCCCGCGTCGATTCCACGTCGGGGCAGGATACGCGCACGATGTCGGCGCCGGCCTCTTCCAAGGCGCGGATCTGCTTAAGCGTCGCCTCGGCGTCCGACGTCAGGGTATTTGTCATCGACTGCACCGAAATCGGCGCGTCGCCGCCTACCAGCACGTTGCCGACCCGAATCTGGCGGCTCTTGCGGCGCTCGATCGTGCGCCAGGGACGGACATGGGTATGGTCGGCGGAACTCATGCAAACATTTCCATTGGGAGACAGCCCCTATATCGGCTTTTGCCGCCGGGACCGCAAGCCGTTCCGGCGCCCTTTATTGCGATGAGGTATCGGCCGCCGGCGCGGCGGCGTCCGCTTCGGGCGCGGCCGCGCTGCTGCTGGTCTCGGCGGCCGGCATATGGGCCGGCTTGATCACGGGTTTGACATTGACGGGCTTGGCCGGCTGCGCCGGGTTGTTCGGGACATAGGGCAGTGGCGCGGTCGATTTCGGCTGCGCCACCGGCCGCGCCGGGGCCGGCGTCACCGAACCGTAGACCGCGCTGACCTGGCCGGCGGCCGCCTGGCGGGCATCGAGCTGCGCCGACAGCTGGGCGGCGCGCGCGTTCATCTTGCCGACCGGTGTCACCAGGGCTTCGACAGCCCCGGCGTATTCGCCGTTGTAATACATCTCGAAGGCCGAAGGGTCGGACACGTCGATCAACAGGTCCTGCTGCGTATTGGCCGGCAGGCGGAAGGCCTCGCCCGCACCGATCTGGTGCGCGAAATAAACCGTTCCATCAGTGCCGCGCATGACCAGGTTGACGCTCTTGGTGGCCTGGATGGTGACGTTGGAATTCTCGGGCTGCGAACCATAGATCGCGCCGCGCGGATTGAAGGCCTTGCGGCCCTGCAGCACGTCCTGGACCGGCACCGGCGCCGCCGACGACTGGTTGTGCGCCGCCTCGATCGAAGAAAAGCCATCTTCGAGGCCCGGCGTGACGTAGGGCGGCGGCACGTCCTGGTCCTGGGGCGCCGCCTTGGGCTTGGAGACATAGACCACGCCGTCGCGGATCAGCGGCTGGCCGACCGACCAGGATTCGTTGCCCATGGCGCCCGGACGGTTGAACTTGCTGAGGTCGATCGGCTTGCGCTGCACAACGTTCCACACGACCACCGCCGCCACCAGTCCCAGCGCCACCAGGATGTACATGCGATAGTTGGGCTTGACGTCCTCGAGCGAGGCGCCGGAAGGCGCGTGCAGGCGGCCGTGCGGCTCCGACACGTCGCGCTTGTACATGTCGGCCAGGGTTTCCTCGTCGAGCCCCAACGCCTTGGCATAGGCCTTGACGTAGCCGATGGCGAAGGCGCGCGGCGGCAGGACGTCGTAGGCCGCCTGCTCGAAGGCTTCGAGATAGGCGCGGCGCACGCGCGTCAGGTCGGCGACCTGGTCCAGCGTCCAGCCGCGCGCCTCGCGCGTCGTCCTCAGAATATCGGCCAGGTCGAAACGGTCGGGCAGGTGGTCGCGGGCGTCGGCATAATGCGAAACGGCCCCGCGATAGAGTCCCTGATAGGGCTCGTCCTCGATGGCATTGATGCTGTCGTTGGTACTCATGACTGTCCCGAAACCGTCGCCGCCGACAGAACCACAGGCGGGCCCCAGAATCAACCGGCGGACGGCCCCCTTGCCTTCTCCCGCTGCAATTTTTTCGACGGCGACCTGAAGCGCGTAAACCCTTGCGTTCAAAGACGCCGGGAGCCCCTCCGGCGGCACGTGCAAGTTGTTGCTCTTGTCCACAACTCGGTCTAAGACATCGCTCTCTCGTGAACCCTTTGATGAGGTCGAAACCATGCCCGCCGCCTTTGATGATTTGTGGATCGGACAGGTCGCCTCGATAGGCGCGGCCGTCGTTTCCGAGGGAGACCTCGAGGCCTTCTGCAAGAGCTATGCCCCGACCTGGAACCCGGCGGACGGCCTGCCTGATGCGCTGATCTTCGCGGTGTGGTCCAGGCTGGAAACCGAAGCGGCCGCCACCTGGCCGCAGACCAAGCGGCTGGCGGTGGACGCCCTGCGCTGGATGCGCAACCCGCCGGCGGGCGAGCTTCTGAAATGCCGCCTGACCATCATGGGTAAAGATGCCGTGGGCGACACCAAGGGCGTGGTCATCGCCCAGCACGATGTCATCGACGAGGCCGGACGCCTGGTCTTTTCGTGCCTGACGCGCTCGGTGTTCCAGCGCAACCCGATGGCGCCGTCGGCTTAGCTTTTAAGGTCTTTTGCCACGGATAAGAAACCGCGCGTAGCGCATCTTCCTTGCTGTTTTGCCGCCGACGGCGTCCCGTTGCCCGGATCATCCGTGTCGCCGCCTTAGCGGCGTATCCGTGCTATCCGTGGCAGAAACCCTACCGTCGTGCCCCTAACAAAAAGGCTCCGGATCGCTCCGGAGCCCTTCACATTTCAGAACGCTCAAGTCTTACTGAACGGTGCCGGCGGCGTTGTTGCGCTCGATCGCCAGGGCGATCAGCTTGTCCCAGGCCAGCAGCGAGTTCAGATGGGCATAGATGTGCGTCAGCGCGCCATTGTCGCGCAGTTCCACCAGCTTGTCGCCCGTAAGCGCGCCCAGCTTGGCTTCATCGACCGCGAAATATTCGGCGATCTTCTGCGGCTCGCCCGGCGTGCCATCCGGATTTTGCGGCCGGTAGACGGTTTCGCGCGGCGACAGCAGGTCGAGGCTGCGCAACAGTTCGACGAAGGACTCGGTGCGGCGGCGCTCGGTCTCGAAGTCCGTGCAGAACTGCATGGCGTTCTCGACGAACGGCGTCGCCTTGCCGCCTTCGAAGAACGGCACGTCCGGGTTGCTGCGGGTGACCATCGGGGCTTCCGAGTCGACGCACAGGATCATGCGCTCTTCGCGCTCATCGTTGGCGAACACGAAGGGATAGCGGCGGGCGAAGGCAGGCAGGTAGGCGTCCGACTTGAACAGGCCTTCGGGCGACACGAACAGGTTCTGGCCGGCCGACAGGCCCATGGCCGCCACCGGCATGTAGTTTTCGCCGATGAAGACGATCGGGAAGCTCAGCGACGCCGCCGGGAACTCGGCGACCGTCAGCGGCACGACGTTGGTTTCGGCAACGAAGGCGTGCGGCGTGGCCAGGGCGACGATGCCCATGGTGCCATGCGTATCCGGGCTGAGCGGCTCGGGGTTCTTATAGAAGAGGACGTTCCCTGTCAGAGTGGCGTCGTTGTTTTGCTCTTGGGCCATTGGTCACTTAGGTCGGTTGGAAAAAAAGCGAGCCTCGCTTCTAGCGCATGGCGTTGCGGCGGGCAAGTGACGTAACAGAAGAAGGGAATGGGACACGGCTTCGTGTCCCAGTTGCGATAGAGCTGTATTGTTTTGGTACACCGAAGCCTGCGCCTTCGGCGTGGTGCGCTCAGGTGCCGCGCGGGCTCGCGCAAACATGCGCGGCGGGCGGTCGCCCTTGCCGAAGCCTGCGGCTTCGGAAATTCGAGCCCTTTATCGTCGTCAGAAAGCCTTGCTGAGACCGACAAAGACACCGCGGCGCGGGCCCCATTGCGGCGCGCCGACCCCGATTCCGCCGCCGTCGCGGATCTCGTACGCCCGGTCGAACAGGTTGACGATGTCGAGGCGCGCCTCGATGCCGTGCGCGAAGCTGTGGCTGATCCCGGCATTGACCTGGACATAGGCCGGCAGGCGGCCGCCGTTCGGCACCGAGCCGTCGGTGCGCAGGCCTGAGCCATAGATCGCGTCCATGGACAGCCGCGTCTGGCCGATGCGCCAGGTCATGCCGAGCGACGCCGAGGTGCGCTGGTCGTGGTCGACATAGATGAAGTGGTCGACGACATAGGCCTGGTCGGCGGGATCGAAGTTGAACTGCGACGACACGATGTCGCGGCCCTGCGCCTTCGAGAAAGCGATATTGCCGTAAGCCGTGAAAGGCCCGTTCTGGTAGTTGGCGGTGAATTCCACGCCCGTATTGCGGCCGTATTTGTAATTGAACGGCGTCAGGATGATCGGCGCCCCGAACTGGCCTTCGTCGAGCAGGTAGCGCGCCACGCGATGATAGGCGTCGACCCCGACCGTCAGGTTGGGCGTGACCACCTGCTCAATCCCCAGGTCGTAATAGTTGTCGCGCTGCGCATAAGGCAGGTCGTTGGCGCCCGAAATATCGAAGGATGTCCCGGCGAACAGCGCCTGGGTCTGGGTCGCGATCAGCTCGTAAGGCGGCGGCGTGAAATAGCGCGCATAGCCGCCGTGGACAGTCGTGCCCTTCCACGGCGTCCAGACGAAGTTGATGCGCGGGCTCAGCTGATCCTCGGTGCGGTAGGATTTCAGCTTGTCGTAGCGCAGTCCGTAGTTCAGCGTGAATTCCGGCGCGATCGTCCACTCGTCCTGGATGTAGGCGCTGACCGTCGTCGAATTCTGATGGCCCGAGTCATTGATGACGACGGGCACGTCCGAGGTCTGGGCACCGCTCGAGTCCAGATAAAATACGTGACTGACCGTCTTCGAGGTCGAACGGTCGGCTGAGACGATGACACCCCCGCGAAGGGTGTGCGACGGCGTGACGCTCCACGACCCTTCCGCCTGAACGCCGGCTGCGACATCCTGCTTGTCGGCGCCCTGCGCGATGCCGTTGAAGGCCAGTTCCCCATCCCAGGCGGGCATGTACGTCAGCTGCGACTGCCGCGCGAACAGCGATATCTGACCGGTCGCATGGTCACTGGTCTTGAGATAGGACGCGATGGCGTAGTCGGTCGTTTCCTTCTGCCGCGAATTCAGGTCTTCGCTAAAAAATTTGTCGACGCCGTTCACGCGATAGCCTGCGCCGTCATCGACCGAATTGAGGCCCGGCGTGTTGGGCAACTGGAAGGTCTGGTCGGATACGCCCGCAATCAGGGACAGCCGGCTGGTGTCGTCGATGATATGGTCGAAATAGGCGAAGCCGACCAGTTGCGCCGTGCGGTCGTGCAGCGGCGTCGACGTATTGTAGGGGCTTTCGATGCCCAGTTGCGACTGCTGGTAGCTCAGCGAACCGAAGGCTGTATTGCTGCCGTAGGTGCCGCCATAGCTGACGCTCGGCTGATAGAGGCCGTGGCTGCCGCCGTAGATCGACACCTCGCCGCCGGGCTTGGCGCCCGACTGGGTCGACATGTTGATGACCGCCGCCGTGCGCAGGCCATACTGCGCGGGCAGGGCGCCGGTGAGCATCTGGACGTTGGAGGCGAACCTGGGACTCAGGACCTGGCCGAAATTGCTGAGGCCTTCCGGCAGGATGACGCCGTTCAGACGATACTGCACGCCGTTGTGGTCGCCGCGGATGTGCAGCTGGCCATAGGAATCCTGGGTCACGCCGGGCGCCTGCAGGATGACCTGGTTCAGGCCGACATTGTCGCCGCCGGGAAGGCTTTCGATCATGGCCCTGGGCAAGGATATGCTCGATGCCCCGATATCCGGCTGAATTGCGGCGCGCGCGGCATCCAGCCGGTGCGCGCGGACAATGACCACATTCTCGGCCGGTGCATCCTTGTCGTCTTCGGCGCGCGCCGCCCCCGCAAGGGCCAGAAGTGAAAATCCGGCCATAAGAACGGCTTTGAAGGACGAAGCGTGCATGAAAACCCCACAAACGTAACGATGCTGCGTATGCGAGATCGATATGTAATATTGTAACGATCGTCAATGGCCAAATTGATATATTATTACATTTTTACCGCCTTCACGCTGCGACGGATTGCCGGTTGCGAAAACGCACGCCCGGCCCTACCTTAGACACATGAGTCACGCCTGCGACCACCACGATCACAACCACGCCCCTGCGCCGGTGAATACGGCGGCACGCCTTGCCGAGGCCCAGACCCTGTGCGCGGAAGCCGGGGAGCGCATGACGACGTCGCGCCTGCGCACCTATGAACTGATCCTCGAGGCCTCCGCCCCCGTCAAGGCCTACGACGTCATCGACCGCTTCCATCCCGACGGCGCCGCCAAGCCTCCGACCGTCTATCGGGCTCTCAGCTTCCTGGAGCATATGGGGCTGATCCACCGCATCGAGAGCCTCAACGCCTTCGTGGCCTGCGGCGCCAGCGACCATAGCACGGGCAGCCATCATACGGCCGGTTTCCTGCTGTGCGACTGCTGCGGCCAAAGCGTCGAAATCGCCCTGCCCGCATTGGGCGCGGTCGACAGCCGCGCCGCCGAGGCCGGTTTCAAGGTCAAACGCATTACACTGGAAGCCCGCGGCCTGTGCCAGGCGTGTCGCCAGGACGACTGACGCCTAAAATAGTACCATTTTCCGCGCAAACCCGACCGTGATCACACTTTGTTAGGGTTACCGGCGCAAAGAGGGCGGGGCTCGCCTCGAAGCCCGACTCGTGCAAACGTTTTAATATATACGCCCACTCCCGCCGCGCTCATGACTGCCGCCACGCTCCAGCTTATCGACCCGGTTTCGCTGCGAAACATCCTGGACCTGCATGCCATGTTCAAGGCGCAGAAGCCGGGCGGCCGCATCGCGAACCTCGCCTATATCGACCTGACCGACATGAAGCTGGAAGGCATCGACCTTTCGGACGCCAACCTGACCGGGGCGCGCCTGTACGGCGCCAGCCTGCGGGACGCCATCCTCATGCGCGCCAACCTGTTCGGCGCGGACCTGCGCAACGCCGACCTGCGCTTTGCCAGGCTCGACCGCGCGGACATGCGCGGCGCCTGCCTGCGGGGCGCGAACCTGACCGCGGCCTCGCTGATCGGCGCCGACCTGCGCGAAGGGCAGATCGCCTTCAAGGACGACAAGCAGGGCCTGCGCCTGATGAAGCATGAGCGCCGGCCCGGCGAACTCGACTATGCGATCCTCAGCGGCGCCGACCTCTCCGGCGCGCGCATGAACGGCACAGCCGCGGTCTCGACCGATTTCTCGGACGCCAACCTTACCGGGACCGTCATGTCGCAGGCCAAGCTGCGCAAGGCCAGACTCGACGGCGCGGTGCTGAACGGCACCGACCTTTCGGGCGCCGACGTCACGGGAGCGACCCTTCGCGGCGCGGTCATGGTCGATACGGCGACGGCCGGCTGCAATCTCAGCGAGGCGGACACCGCCGATATCCTCTCGACTCCCGTCAGCGTCTATATCGATGACGAGCCGCTCGACGCCGTGCTGTCCCTGCATGAGGAATGGGTGCGCACCGGAGGGGCCAAGGGGGCGCGCCAGTCGCTCAACAGCGTCGATTTCCGTCTGGTCATGGACATGCGCCGCCGGTCCCTGTCGACGCTGGACGCCGCCGAAAGCATCTTCTTCGGGCTGGACCTGAGCGGCATCGAATTGCAGGGCGCCAACCTCGTCAATGCCGACCTGCGCCGCTGCAATCTCAAGGGCGCCGATCTGAGGGGGGCCCGGCTGCAAGGCGCCAGGCTCAATCACGCGGACCTCGAAGGGGCGAATCTGGGCCCCCTCGACCTCGGCGGCGGGCGGCTGCTGCGCACGGACATGACAGGCGCCGTGCTCAATCACTGCAGTCTCGTAAATACCGATCTGACGCGGGCGCGCATGATCGGCGTGACGGCCGACAACATCCGCGACAAAGGGGCGAATTACACCCTGGCCGAACGGTAGCTTTTTTCAGCTCGAACGCCGCATGGCTCGCCGCCCACGAAGCGGTGCCCTGACGCTTCGCTCCTTGAGGACCAAGAAGCGGTGTCCTGACGCTTCGCTCCTTGAGGACCAGGCGCCGGCGGGCAAGGTACGAAAAGATTGGCGCCCTTGCCAACGGCGACAGAGTCAAAGTCAATCGCCGTTGGTATTATATCCAGCGGAACTTTCGGAACACCCACAGCAGGCCGCCGGTGATGATCAGCATCAGCGCGACGACGATCCAGAAGGCTTCCGGATTGTGCAGGCCGGGCATGGCCTCGAAGTTCATGCCGTAGATGGAGGCGATCAGGGTCAGCGGAAGGAAGATGACCGAGGTGATCGAGATCACCTTGACGATATTGTTCTGTTCGAGATTGATCAGACCCAGGGCGGCATCGAGCAGGAAGGTGATGTTGCCGGTGACGTAGGTTGCATGGTCGCTGAGCGAGGCGACGTCCTGCCCCATGATGCGCAGGCGGTCGTGCCAGTCGCGGGCCTCCCCGCCCCTGAGGCCCGTGGCATCGCGTTCCAGCCCCGCCGCGAACGCCGTCAGGCGCGCCAGCGACACCAGCGAATCGCGGGTCTTGGCGATATCGTTCTGGGCACGGCCGAGTTGATTGAGCACGGCTTCGAGCTTTTCCTCGCGGCGGGGCCGGAAGATGGCGCGCGACAGCGTATCGATGCTGCTCCCGGTCTTTTCGATCAGGTCGGCCGTGCGGTCGATGATGACGTCGAGCAGGTTCAGGAAGGTCATGGCGCCGCTGGCGCACAGCACCGGCTGCTTTTCGATGTGATCCGTGAAGATCGAGAACGACGCCGGGTCGACATAGCGGATGGTGACCAGCTTTCCCCCGGCCAGGGCAAATGTCACCGGGCCGGTCTGAAGCTGCTCCTGGCCGCCGAAGAAGGCCACCAGCGCCGTCATGAAGGCCGCGCCATCCTCCATATAGAGCCGGCTCGACGTCTCGATCTCGTCCATGTCCTCACGCGTCGGCAGGCGCACGCCCAGCCGCTCCTCGAGGCTCAGTTCTTCGTCACGCGTGGGATTAAGCAGGTCGATCCACACGGCATGTTCGCCGACCTCGACACCGTGATTCGTATAGTGGAGCGCGTGAAGCGGCCCGTGCCCGTTCTCCGCCGCCGGATGACGGGCGGACGGACTGCAGGTATGGATGGTCAGCATGCACCCCCCAAAAGAAAAACGCCGGCGATGGCCTCGCCGACGTTACCTGAACCGAATCTCCGGTTGTCGTCAATTACTGCGCGGTGCCGCGCACATTGTGCAGGTCGATATCCTTGCTGGCGTTGCGGGCCGCCTCGATATTCGAATCGAGTTTGGCCACCAGATCCTTGGCCGAGGTGCCGGAGACGTGGGCCGAAACGGTAACCGGGCGGGCAGCCGCAGCGGTGTTGGCGGGCGTCAGGGCCTGGCGCAGGTCGGTCGGCAGGTCCGCAGGCTGAGTGTTGGCGGCGATCTGAACCGGCGCGCGCTCCAGCGGCCTGACCGGGGCCTGCTCGATCTTGGCCGGCTGGGGCGACGGCTGGTTGGCGTTATAGATGAAGCCGTAAGTCGTATAGACGGTCGTACCCAGGTCGTTGAGCGGGCCGTACCAGACCTTGACCTTGCTCCAGTCGCCCTTGTCCGACACGTCGAGCACGTTGACATGGTCTTCGACGCGGCCGCGGCGGCCGTTGACCGGCGACCAGTTGGCGTGGGTGATCTGGATATAGCGGTCGGTGATGATCTGCGAAACCACGGCGACGTGGCCCAGCTTCATCTTGCCCTGCGACTTGAACACGAGCACGGCGCCGGGCTTCGGCGTCTGGCCTTCGTCATACTTGCCGGTGGCCTTTTCCCACCAGGTCCATGCGTCGCCGAAGATCTGCATGCCGGTGAGCTGACGCGCGAAGGTAACGCACTGTAAGTACGGGCTTGAGGAAGGTGCCTTTTCGGCCGAGATTTTGGTCGTTTTGTGTGCTGTGGTTTTCGCTTCGAGCGAGCCCGCGGCACAGAGGGTGGTTACGGCACAAATCAACGCCGACAAGGTTTTCCGCATGCACTCATACTCCGTCACTGTTAGTCCTGTGACGTCGGTACAACAGAAAAATAAAATTTCAAAGTGCCATTCGCGTGATCGGCGTAAAAAAATTAACGCTGTTTCGCCACTTTGTATGTGAGCTTGTTAACCACCTGCTCGCCCCAGCGGCGGACAATACGCCTGAACGGCAGTTCGACCAGATGGTGCGCCAGCATGGACAGCGGCACCAGGGCGACAAGGCCCGCAAACCACCAGGTGAAAGGCAGACCTTCATCGCCCAGATTGAGGACGGCACGGACGGCCTTCAGGAACACCCACTTCCATGGCACATAAATCATGTAGGTGGCAAAGCTAATTTCACCGAGATACACAAGAATTTTCGACGACAGGATGCCGGGACGGTCGCGGTCGAGCCCGCCGACCGACAGGATCATCAGGCCGAGCGCCAGGACGATCAGGATATCGATATACGGCTTATCGGCGCCGAAGCTGGCCGCCGCGACGACGATCAGGCTGGCCGACGCGGCACCGAAGCGGGCGATCCAAGGGCTGGCCACCGCCCCCGCCCGCCAGGCGAGATAGAGCGCCGCCCCGAACAGGAAGGACGGGACGATGCGCAGGGCGCCCCACTGGAAGGTGGCGTGCGTCAGGTCGAAACCGGCCACCGCACGGAAAGCGACGTTCAGGACGAGGAGGAAGGCAGCGGCAAGGCCTACGGCGACAATCGGACGTTCCCGCAGGCGCCAGGCCAGGGCGGCCGTCGCCGGGAAGGTCAGATAGGCGAACCATTCAGCCGAAATCGACCAGGACGGATGGTTGAACGACGCCGTCGGCGCAAGGCCCCACGATTGCATGAGCAGAAGGTGCGCCGGCAGGGCCTGCCAGTTGGCGGCGTTGGGATCGAGTTGCACCCCCTTGATCGCCGCCGCCGCGACCAGCAGCAGGGTGAACAGAAGCGTCGCGATATGCAGCGGATAGACGCGCGCCAGGCGATGGACGACGAACTGGCGGTAATCGAACCGCTGACCGCCGAAGTCCTCGAGATAGACGTAGGACAGGATGAAACCCGACAGGATAAAGAATAGGTCGACGCCCAGATAGCCCTTGTCGATCAGCCCGAAATGCACGGGCGGGTGCAGTTCCTTGATATAGGTGTAAAGCACCACCCACAGGGCGGCGAAGAATCGCAGCGAGGTCAGGGGCTTCAAGAGATCCTTGGGCATAGTCAATCCTGGCGGTTCCGGAACGGGACTTTGCCAACGCCGATGCATGATACGGGCCATGCGCAAAGAAAGCGTGAAGAGCTTGCCGCATAAGGAAAAGCCCTCCGCCGACACCCGGCGGAGGGCCTAACCGTAATTCAAAATGATACGGTTACTTCTGCTTCCAGTCGCCCGAAGCGTCGCGGTAATACTGGCCCGCCGGCAGCTTGGGGAAGATGACATTGGTGAAGGCCGACTGGCCGGCGGCCTCGACCGAAACGCCGTTCTTGGCCGCGGCCTGGCCGTAGACGTCGCGGCGGCCGGCGTTGATCTCGTCGACCGCGGCCTTGAGACCGGCGTCGCCGGCGCCGTGGACGAAACCGAGGAAGCCGTCGGACTGTTCCCCAACCGTGCCCTTGGCCTTGGCGGCGTCGACCAGCGCCTTGGAAGCCGCAACGTCGGCCGAGGCCGGGGTGGCGATCAGCGCCGTGGCGGCGACACCCGAACCGGCGATCATCAGCGCGGTCAGGGCAATCTTGACGGCAGACTTGGTTTTCATGGTTCAGCCCTCCCTTAGAAGAGGTTCGGGTTCTGCTGCACCAGGGCCTTCACGTCCTGGTCGAGCTGAACCTTTACGTTGACGTCGAGCTTGGCATAGATCGGCGCCAGATTGACATTGACATTGACCGATGGCGTGCACGCCGCCAGTCCCAGGACCGCAACGACCGCGGTCAGTGCTTGCTTCATCAATAGCTCCCTATGCCGAGTACCTTGAGACGGATACTGGCAGGTATAGGCTGAACCGGACCTGAACGAAAAGACTATTTCATGCCGCGCGTCGACGACAGGGCCGGACGCAGGGGCATGAGCGAATTGGTGCGGACGCGGCTGGGCTCGGTCTGGGCCAGGGCCATCGGGCGGCTGGCGGGGTCCTGGCTCTCGTAGTGATAGGCGCCGGTCTTCATGGCCAGGGCCTCGGTCGCCGACTTGTCGTCCGAGCGCTTGACGTCGGCCATGGCGATCATGGTGTCGATCTCACGCTTGCGCGCCCGGAAGGCGACCATGTCCTGGCCCTGCAGCAGGTTCGATTCCGGCACCTTGGCGCTCTTCGGATCGATCGGCGAATGATCGTGCCACACTTCGAAGTGCAGGTGCGGGCCGGTCGAGCGGCCGGTCGTGCCGACGTAGCCGATGACCTGGCCCTGCGTCACGCGCTGGCCGGGACGCACGGCGATGGCCGACATGTGGCCGTAACCCGTTTCCCAGTCGCGATTGTGCGAAATGCGCACCCAGCGGCCATAGCCGCCCCACCACTTGGCGTCCTCGACCACGCCGTCGCCGGCCGCCAGGATCGGCGTGCCGATCGGCGCGGCGAAGTCGATGCCGGTATGCATCTTGTTGAAGCCCAGGATCGGGTGGAAGCGCATGCCGAAGCTCGACGAAATGCGCGCGCCATAGACCGGGGTCGTCAGCAGGAAGCCGCGGATGTTCTTGCCGGTTTCGTCGAAGAACTGGATCTCGTTCGAACCCTTGGGCTGATACGAATAAAAGCGGTCGGTGCCGCCCCTGGCCTCGATTTCGGCATAGAGCAGGTTGCCGGCTTCGACCGTACGGCCACTTTCGGTGACCTTGCGGTCGAAGACAAGCTTGAAGGTGTCGCCCGACTGAATGTCGCGTTCGAAGTCGACCTTGTGCTGGAACAGCGAAAGGACCTGCTTGGTCAGGGCCGGCGTGGCGCCCAGCGCCGCCGCCGATGTGAACAGCGAGCCGTCGAAGGTGCCGATGGCGACGCGGCGCTCGTCACGCACCGATTCTTCCAGGGCGCGGATGCGCATGGCGCCGTCGCGGGTCGTCGTGAGGGTCAGCTGCTTGGCCGGGCCTGTGCGCAGGGTCAACCCCAGCAACTGTGCCTGCCCCGTACCGTCGGACGGCCTGGCAATGGCGGCTTCCAGCGTCATGCCGGCCTTCAGGCTGTTGACGTTGAAGGCTTTCGACAAAAGATCGGACGCGGCCTTGGCTTCGTTGGGGGCGACGCCTGTGCGCGCCACGGCGTCGGCCAGGCTTTCGCCGGCCTTCAGCGAAACGGGAACGTCGACCGGCTGATTGTAACCCGGACGGGCGGCAGCTTCGGCGTAGGCCTGGGTTTCAAGCGCGATCGCGGTCGCCGGATCGAGCGGCTTGACGTCTCCGGGCAGCGGTGTGAGCACGCGAAAAAGGAGGGTTCCGACGGTCAACGCGGTCGCCGATGCAAAAATCATCGGTGTCAGACGGACCGGTTGGCGGCGGGGATCGAGTTGGGACATGGTACGCGAGCTACATCCTGTTCGTCGGTGGCTGACCGTTTCTCGGCCAACGGCAAAGGGTCTTAAAACGCATGCGGCGCCCCATGCTTTCGACGGGAAGACCGCGGCTCCTTAAACTTCCGCCCAAAAAAGCAACACGGCGGCGGCAGGTGAATACGTCTTGTTCCAGCTCTTTTCTCGAGCCCCGGATGAGCTTCATCCGACAACATTTGCAAACCGGTACCTTGAGTCTCGGTTTCGCGGAAGGCCCTGCATACGCCTGAAAAAGGCGAAAATGAGGCAGGTTTATCCCCTGCAGGGCCGAATCCGTGCCCGGCTATAAACCGGAAAAGCGTTAATATCGGCCTACAAAGAGATTAACCGAGAGTTAACAGGCCTTCGTTCAGTCGGGGACAAAACGGCGTTGCTTTGATTTAACGCAAGAAATCGGAAAAAATCGCGGCCGAAGAAAGGCGAACGCAAATTTTGCATCCAGAGACGGCATTCCGGACGGATTTCGGCCCCAGACCGGCGTTATGCTTAAAAAGTTTTTTAGCCTATCCACAATTTTTAACGGGTTTGCGTCATAGTCGGAGACCGACGCCATGCGAGCAGAAGCCCGTTCCGAATCGAAATGCCAGAAGTGCTATGATTGAAAATCGTCCTGCGCAGACTGTGACGGCAGATGACGAAGCCCTCTGGTTTCCCGCACAGATGGGCGGGAGCGACAGCTTCCTGCGCGTCACACGGCCCGACGGCGCCCCCGAAGACGGCGATGACGGCATCGGCCTGCCCAACCCGCGTCCTCCGCGCGGGAAAGGCGGGAAGAAACCGCCGCGCAAGGGCGGCTTCCGGGCGTCGAGCTGGCTATGGATCGCGCTGTGGGGAACGGCCGCCGTTTCGATCGTCGCTGTCGCCGCGCGCAAGGAAATCGCCGCCGAATTCACCCGCGAATGGCTGAAGGGCCAGGGCGTCTCGGCAAGGGTCAAGTTCGACACCCTGTCGTTCAGCCACGTCTCGGGCAACGTCCTGATCGGCGAAGAGGCGCGTCCCGACGTCAGCGTCGAGCACTTCGACGTCGACTACACCCTCGACCTGTTCGCCAGCCACGGCCAGCCGCTGGTGCGGCTCGACCGCCTGCACGCCATTCATCCGCTGGTCGCCCTGGTGCTCAAGGACGGCCGGCTGCATTTCGGCAGCCTCGACAAGCTGGTGCAGAATGCGTTGAACGCACCCGCCACCGGTGCGCCGCCGCCGAAACTGATCCAGCTCGACGATGTCGCCCTGCTGGTCACCACCGATTACGGCGTCGTGAAAACACGCGGCAACCTGACCGTCGCCGATGGCCGCATCCGTTACCTCAACCTCAGCCTGCCGGCCTCGCAGTTCAACGGCCCGCGCGGCGCCGGCGAGATTCGCGACGGCAGCGTTCTCGCGAAGGCGATCGCGGGCGACCAGCTGGAAGTCCACGCGGCCTTCGATATCGCCGACGCCGACGTGCGCGGCGGCGACGGCGTCGTCGAGGACAGCGACCATCCCGACCTGCACGTCCAGGGCGTAGGCCTGACGCTCGACGCCCACCTGCCCTATCGCAACGGCGCCCTGGGCCTGGCCACCCTGACCGGCCCGCTGTCGGGTACCTTGTCGGCCCATGCCGACGGCCTGCAAAGTTCGGTGGCGGCGGGAAGCGGCTTCGAGGCCAGCCTCAATTTCAACGGCAATCTCAACGGCGGCACGCAGGGGCTGAGTTATGACGGCTCCGCCCGCCTGGTGTCGCGCGCCGACAGCCTGAACGGCGGCGCCCTCGACGCCCAGGGCGTGAAAGTCACCGCGGCGGGCTTAAGCCTGCGCGCAGGCTACACCGGCAAGGGCCTGTCGGTCGCCATGACCGGTGCCGCCACGGGTGATCTGGCGGCCTTGCGCCAGGGGGGCATGTCCGTCAAAGCCGCGCATCTAGACCTCGGCACCCTGTCCTTTGTCATGGATCCGAATGCGGCACATGGCGAGTTCAAGGGCAACCTGAAGGCTGCGCGCGCCACCGCCGGCGACCTGAACCTTGGCGCCGCCTCTGTGAATTTCACCGGTGTCGCCCGCGCCGAGAACGGCGGGTGGACGTCTGCCGTCACCAGCGACATCGCCGGCGACGGCAGCTATTCCGGCCTGTCCGCCCTGGCCGCCGGCCACCGCAAGGATCCGAAGGCCCCCAAGGACGATGCCATCGTCGCCATGGACCGCGCCTTCCGGGGCTTCGCCATTCGAATCCGCGGGCTGAAGACCGTCCTGATGTCCGGCAGCAGCGCCGTGCCGCACTACGACGTCCGCCTGAACGGCTCGGCCGAAGCCCAGCTGACGGGCGGCGGCCGCATGGTGATTGCCCCGGTGGCGGGCAAACCCCTGATGTCGACAGAGGCGCGCGGCGGTTTCGCCCTGGCGCTCGACGGCTCGAACCTGCCCAAGGTCAAGCTCGATATTACCGAGTTCGGCTATGATCCCAAGGCGTCCGCCCTGTCCGGCCGCTATGCCGTGTCGGCGCGTTTCAGCACCGCCCCGGTATCCGATGTGGCCGTCGACGTCCATGGCCAGTTCAGTTCGCAGGCCACCGGCGTCGCCGTCACGCTGGATACGCCGGCCAGGGTCACGGTCGCGTCGGCCGAACTGGGCGACCACATCGAAAATCTTTCCGCCACGGTGTCGCAAACCGGCGGGGCGATCTTCACCGCCAATCCGGCCGGCTGGCACGCCTCGGGTCTTTATTCCGGCCTGTCGCTCAGCGCGCCCGCCGAACAGGTCAAACTGGACGGCGGCCAGGGACGTTTCGATGTCTTTTCCCAGGTCGACAGCGACGTATTGGGCATGAAGCTGGCGCTGGATGACGCCACCGTCACCGATGCCCTGCCCGACGACCAGCGCCGTTTCAACGCCATGCATCTTGGCGGCACGCTCACCCAGGACCGCAAGGCTCTGGCCGGCCGGCTGACCGCGGCCGTGCCCGTGGGCGGCAAGGCGCAGACCATCGCCGCCATCACGCTCGACAACGATGTCGGGACCGGGCGCGGCAGACTCGGTTTCGACACGCACGACTATCTGACCTTTACGAGGGGGGGGCTGCAGCCCGGCGATCTAAGCCCGATCGCGGGCAACGTCCTGGCCAAGGATGTCACCGGCCGCGCGGCCTTTAGCGGCGCCTTCGACTGGGCCGGCGGCGAAACCGGCAGTCACGGCGTGCTGACCGCAACCGACATCGACTATACCGGTGCGACGGGGGTATCGCAGGGCCTGGGCGGCAGAATCGTCTTTACTTCTCTCGCGCCGCTGCAAAGCGAACCCGGCCAGGCAATCGCGATCAAGCAGATGCAGTTGGGCGTGCCCCTGCACGACCTCAACCTGAGCCTCCAGTTCCAGGGCGACCGCATCGCCGTCGAAGCGGCTTCGGTCGAAAGCCCCGGCGGGCCGCTGCGGCTGGAACCGACAGTCCTGCCGCTCGACGGCAAGTCGCCGATCGCCGGCGCGGTCGCCTTCGACGGGCTCGATTTCGGCGCCATCGTCGCCACGACCGGCCTTGCCCAGTCCATGACCTTCAACGGCAGGCTGACGGGCCGCGTACCGTTCACCATCATGGGCGGCCACATCACCTTCGCCGACGGCGCGGCCGCCGCCGATGCGCCCGGCCGCATCTCGATCCTGCGTTCGGCCGTCACGGGTGTTTCGGCAACCGGTTCACTGGCGGCCAATGGCAGCCCGGCGGCCGGTTCGGCGCCCGCTGCCGATTTCAATCCGTTCCAGGACCTGGCCTTCCAGGCCATGGAACACCTCAGCTACGACAAGCTCGACGCCAGGATCAATTCGGCCGAAGGCGGCAAGCTTGACCTCAACTTCCATATCAAGGGCCGGTTCGACCCGCCGCAGCCGCAGAAGGCCACGGTCAGCCTGTCGGACTATGTCAGCGGCAAGTGGATGCAAAAGCCGATCAAGCTGCCGTCGGGCACGCCGATCGAGCTTTATCTCGATGTGCCGATCAATCTCGACGAAATCCTGAACGATCTCGGCCAGTTCGGCAAAGCGCAATAACAATTTTGGCCTTTCCCGTTCGGCGCCAAGGCTTTACAGACATGGGCCATGGCAAAGCTCGACCCCGTCGCCCTCACCCAGGCCCTCATTACCCGTCCCTCCGTCACGCCCGCCGACGCCGGCGCCATGGATGTGGTCGAAAATCAACTCAAGGCGCTCGGCTTTACCTGCACCCGCCTGCGCTTCGGCGAGATCGAGAACCTCTACGCCCGGCGCGGAACCCGCGGGCCGAACCTCTGCTTCGCCGGCCATACGGACGTCGTGCCAGGCGGCATGCGCAGCCTGTGGCGCTACGATCCGTTTGGCGCCGAAATCCATGACGGCGCGGTCATCGGCCGCGGCGCCGTCGACATGAAGGGCGCCATCGCCGCCTGGATGGCCGCCGTGTCGCGCTTCGACGATCTTGCGGGTTCGTTGTCGTTTCTGATCACCGGCGACGAAGAAGGTGTCGCCACCGACGGCACGGTCAAGGTGGTCGAATGGCTGAAAAGCCGAGGCGAGGCGATCGACCACTGCATCGTCGGCGAGCCGTCGTCGTCACAGCGCCTGGGCGACATGATCAAGGTCGGCCGGCGCGGCTCTATCAACGCCAGCTTCACCGTCACGGGCAAGCAGGGGCATGTCGCCTATCCGCAGCGCGCGCTCAATCCCCTGCCCGTCCTGGTCGACCTTTTGGCCGTGCTGAAGGCGCGCGTGCTCGATATCGGTTTCGAGTCGTTTCCGCCGTCGAACCTGGAAATCACCACGATCGACACCGGCAATACCGCGACCAATGTCATCCCGCAGGAAGCCAGGGCGCGCGTCAATATCCGCTTCAACCCGGCCCATACCGGCCGCGAACTCCAGGCCTGGATGCAAGGGGTGGCCGCGGAACTCGCCGAGCGGAGCGGCGCGGATATCCGCTGCGACTGCGCTATTTCGGGCGAGGCCTTCCTGACTGAGCCCGGCCCGTTCGTCGATCTGGTGGCCGACGTCATCAAGGCCCGGTTCGGTATCGAAACCGACCGCTCCACGACCGGCGGCACGTCCGACGCGCGCTTTATCCGCGACCTGTGCCCCGTGCTGGAATTCGGCCTGGTGGGCCAGACCATGCACCAGATCAACGAATGCGTGGCGGTCGACGATCTGACCGCCCTGGCCGACGCCTATTCGGCCTTGATCGAGGCGTATTTTTCGAAATTTGGCTCCGCTTCGTAAGTGACCTGCGTCAGATAGAGCCCTTCGGCCGGCGCCACCTGGCCGCAAGCCGTGCGGTCGCGCGCCTCCAGCGCCGTCTTGACGTCGCCGATCGTCCAGCGGCCGATGCCCGCCTCGACCAGGGTGCCGGTCATCGAACGCACCTGGCGATGCAGGAACGAGCGCGCGGCAAAGACCAGGTGGATTTCATCCCCGACCTGCGCGACCCGTGAAATATCGAGCGTCTTGACCGGCGATTTCGCCTGGCATTCGACGTGACGGAAGGTCGTAAAGTCGTGCGTGCCTACGAGCAGTGTCGCGGCCTCGGCCATGATGCGCCAGTCGAGCGGCTTCTTGACGTGCCAGACGCGGCCCCGATCGAGCGCCGGCGGCGCACGGCGATTGAGGATGCGGTAGAGGTACATCCGTCCCGTCGCCGAAAAGCGCGCCGAGAAATCGGGATCGCATTCCTCGGCATCCACGATGGCGATCGGCTCCGCCGCCAGATAGGCATTGATGGCGTCGCGTACCGTTCCGGGCTTGAACGGCTTGTCGAGGTCGAAGGTCACCACCTGCCCCGTCGCGTGGACGCCCGTGTCAGTGCGCCCCGCCGCCGTCAGACGCAAGGCCTGGCCGCTGAAGCCCAGGATGGCGCGCTCTATCGACGCCTGCACGGTCGGCTGATCGCCCTGGGCCTGGAAGCCCTTGTACGGCCGGCCATCATATTCGACCAGAAGCCTATAGCGGGGCATGGACGCCTCCGTGGTGAGCAAAAGCAAGAATCCCCACCACCACATCTCGCTCGTTTGCTCGCGCAAATCTCGCTGGTGCGGTCCCCCTCCCCATTCCTGCGGAACGGGGAGGTACAAAAGGAGAGACGCCCGCTGTCTTGCACCTCCCTGTCGCGAAGCGATGGGGAGGGGGACCGCCCGAAGCTTTAGCGAAGGGGGGTGGTGGGGTTTCTTGCTTCTTCCCTCCAAGCAAGATCACAAGAACTGGTCCCCGGCTTGCAGTCCCGAGCCCTTGAGAAACTCTGTCGCATCCTGGGCCGATTTGCCTTCACGCTGCACGCGCAGCAGTTCGACGACGCCGTCGCCGGTCGCGACCTTCATGCCCCCACCGATCAGGATCGTTCCCGCCGGCTCGCCGCTCTTTTCGTCGCTAAGACGCGACATCAGAACCTTTAGCCGCTGCGGCCCCTTGGCCGTAGCCATCATCGTCCAGGCACCCGGGAATGGCGACAAACCACGGATATGGAAATCGAGATCGCGCGCCGGACGGCTCCAGTCGATGCGCGCCTCTTCCGGCGTCACCTTTTTGGCATAGGTCGTCTCGCCGACCTGCTGTTTCTCTTGCGCGCCGCCGCGTTCGATCGCCGCCAGAGCCACCGGCAACAGGGACGCCCCCAGCGCCGCCAGCTTGTCATGCAGGGTCTGGGCGGTGTCGTCGGCGGTGATTTCGACGCGGCCTTCAAGAATAACCGGCCCTTCGTCGAGGCCTTCGCTCATGCGCATGACGTCGACGCCGGTATAGGCGTCGCCGGCCATGATGGCGCGCTGGATGGGCGCCGCCCCCCGCCAGCGCGGCAGAAGCGAGGCGTGCAGATTGAAACAACCGAGCGGCGGGTGATCGAGCACGGCGGCCTTGAGGATCTGGCCATAGGCGACCACGATGGCCGCATCGATAT
The DNA here is from genome assembly GCA_936940865.1 of uncultured Asticcacaulis sp. Taxonomy (GTDB): domain Bacteria; phylum Pseudomonadota; class Alphaproteobacteria; order Caulobacterales; family Caulobacteraceae; genus Asticcacaulis. Next base: position 56,426 of record CAKZJB010000002.1, read on the forward strand.
CGAGCGCCCGGAATTCGGCGATCGCCTCTTCGCTCTTCATCGATTTCGGCGTGCGCACCGGCAGACCCAACCCTTCGGCGAACTGATGGACCGGCGACGGCGTCAGCACATGGCCGCGCCCCTTGGGCGCCGGCGGCTGGGTATAGACGCACACGATCTCATGGCCGGCCGCAACCAGCTCGGCCAGGGCCTTCACGGCGAATTCGGGGGTGCCCATAAAGGCCAGACGCATATGAAAAGACCTCGCGGCTATTTGCGGCGAGGTCTAATGTCAATTCAGTGTGCGGACAAGCCTTACGCGGCTTTCTTGAGCTTTTTCACTTTCGTTACGGCTCTGTCGCGCTTCAGTTTGGACAGGTGGTCGATGAACAGCACGCCGTTCAGATGGTCCATCTCGTGCTGGATGCAGGTGGCGTAGAGGCCGTCGGCCTCTTCCTCGATCTCATTGCCGTTATAGTCGAGATACTTCAGGCGGACGCGCGCCGGACGCAGCACCTCGTCATAGACTTCGGGGACGCTGAGGCAGCCCTCTTCGTACGGCGCCAGCTCTTCCGATTTCCAGGTGATTTCCGGATTGACGAAAAAGCGCGGGTTCTTGACACCCTCGGCATCCTCGGGCGCGCCTTCGGGCTTTTCCTGCAGGTCCATGACGATGACGCGGATCGGTTCGCCGATCTGGATCGCCGCCAGGCCGATGCCGGGCGCGGCATACATGGTTTCCAGCATGTCGTCCATCAGCCGGCGCAGATCGTCATCGACCTTTTCGACGGGCTTGCAGACCTGCTTGAGGACAGGGTTTGGTACGGTCAGGATTTCACGGATTGCCATGCTCGAAATGTAATTGTGCAACCGTTAAAAATCAAGAACGGTAAGGGCTCTTAGGCCGTTTCATCAGCCGGCGCCAGCGACAGCAGCTTGGCCGCCGTCTTGGGCTGGCTCTCGACCGACTTCGGTTCGGGGATGGTCTTGCCCTCGTGATCGACCTGCAAATCCTCGAAGCGGCGCGCCTGGGTCAGCACCTTGGTCTCGAGCGAGCCGACAAACGCATTGTACTTGTCGACCGCGCGGCCGAGCGCATCGCCCATCTGGGTGACGTGACCGCCCATGACCGACAGGCGTGCGTAAAGCTCGCGCCCCAGGTCGGCGATGTGGTTGGCGTTCTTCATCTGGTCCTCGACGCGCCAGCCGTAGGCGACAGCCTTGCACAAGGCGAAAAGCGTCGTCGGCGTGACGATGATGACCTTCTTGTCCATGGCTTCGGTCATAAGGTCGGGGCTGTGTTCCAGCGCCGCGGCCAGCAGACCGTCGCCGGGGATGAACATGGCGACGAAGTCGGGCGAAGTCTGGTCCTTGAACTGGTCCCAATAGGCCTTCTGCGACAGGTCGCGGACGTGGGTGCGCATGGCCTGGGCATGCTGGCGCATATGCAGTTCGCGCGTCGCCTCGTCGGCCGCTTCCGCCGCCTGGAGATAGGCGGTCAGGTTGACCTTGGAATCGATGACGAAGATGGCGGAAGCCTTCTCGCCCGGCAGTTTGACGATGACATCGGGCCGCCGGCGGCCTTCCTCGGTGTCGGTACCGGGCTGTTCGACGAAATCATAGCGCGCCGACAGGCCGGCGGCCTGAAGCACATTGCGCAGGACCTCTTCACCCCAACGGCCTTGCACGCCCGCGCCACGACGCAGGGCGCCAGCCAGCTTCTGAGTCACCTCACGCGTTGCGTTCGAGGCCTGCATCAGGTCGTTGATCTGCTGACGCAGGCCGCCCGTGTCCTTGCCGCGCGCCTCTTCCATCTCCTTGACCTGGGCTTCGAAGCGCACGAGGTGCTCGGCCACGGGCTTCAGCGTATTCTGCACGCGCTCCAGCGCCAGTTTTTCGCGCTCGGCGGCTTCCTTGCGCAGGGCTTCGGCCGACGATTCCAGCGCCTGCTGCGACATCAGCTTGAACTGTTCGCTCATGGCGGCGCGTGCGTCTTCGAGATTGCGCGCCCGTTCGCGCAGGCGCTCAAGCTCCGCCGTCGCCTGCAGGTGTCGTTCACGGGCTTCGTCGAGATCCGCGCGCAGCTTTTTCCCTTCGGCAAAAGCGAGGAACCACGCAGCGGCAAAGGCCAGGGCGACAAAAGCCAAAACAAGCAACAGGATCGTGTTCATATAATGTTCCATACACCGAGTCCTGCCAGCGGAAAAGACGGAAAAAGCGCGTTGCCATGAACCGATCCCCCTGACATGGTCGTATTTGTCGAAAAAGGGTGAGACATGGACTTCAACGCATTCCTGAAGCGTACCTTTACCGGCCGCGTGCCTTGGACCTATCTCTACCTGTTCCTCATTCCGTTCGTGAACTGGGGTTTCGACAAGATCAAGACCATCCCGTTGCCGACGGGGGGCGACTGGCACCCGCTGACGGTCGTGACCGGACTGACCCTGGTGGTGCGCGACTTCGCCCAGCGCGAGGTCGGCCACTATATCTTCCTGTTTCTCGGCATAGGCCTGATCCTGTCCTATGCGACCTCGGACCCGGCCGTGGCCTTTGCCTCGACGTGTGCGTTCGCCATTTCGGAACTGGTCGACTGGGCGCTGTTCACCTTCGCGAAAATCCCGCTGTCGAAGCGCGTATTTTTATCGTCGGGCATCAGCGCGCCGATCGACGCGGCGGTCTTCCTGGCCATCGCCAGCCAGTCGATCCCCGGCATCTTCAATCCGTGGTCGTTCCTGGCCGCCATCGTCAGCCGCTTTATCGGCTGCCTGATCGTCTATTTCCTGATGCGCAACCGCGACCGGCGCGAGGCGGAAGCCGCGAAGGGCTGATACCTTGCACCTCCCCTTTTTCGAAGAAAATGGGGATGGGACCGCGAGCGAAGCGAGTGGTGGTGGGGATTCTTGCTTAGAGCATCGGGCGATTAGTTTGCAACGCATTGTGTGGCTTTGAAGTAGTTCCA
>CAKZJB010000003.1 GCA_936940865.1 uncultured Asticcacaulis sp.
GGGCTGACATAGATGTCGTCGGGACCCGGCAGGTAGTTGGCTTCGGGACTGCGCAGGAAGCCGAAGCCGTCCTGGAGGACTTCGACGACGCCCGAGCCTGTGATTTCGACGCCTTCTTCGGCCAGCGCCTTCAGCACGGCGAACATCATGTCCTGCTTGCGCAGGTTGCTGGCGTTTTCGATACCGAGTTGTTCGGCGAAGGTGAGGAGGTCGGTGGGCGACTTGTCTTTGAGGGTCTGGAGCGACATTTTCTGTCCGCTCATCGCGCCTTCGACAGCATCGTCGTCTTCGGCTTCATTTTCGATCTCGGTGTCGATTACCTCTTCGGCACCTTCGAGTTCGGGGTCTTTATCCATGGGGGGTAGTCTTTCGGGAATAGACGGAGTCGTGGCGTTGGGCCACTTAACCGATATGCCTGTCCGGTATGCGGAAGGCTTGAAATTGTAAGTTGGGGAGGCAATCCGACAGAACGTGGCGCCTGTATGGGGTTTTGCGGTAACGCAAATCGGGTGGATAAGTACACCAACGGTGGATACCGTCAAGTGACAAATGGGGCGTGGGGTCCGCGACCCCCAAAACCCTATTTGTCACTTTGAACAGTATTCCAGCGTCACCGACATCACCATGATGATCGCCAGCAGGAACGGCACTTCATTGAGTTTCCGCCACAGCTTCTCGCTGCCGATGTCTTCGCCACGTTGCAGTTTCTTGAATCGCACAGCCAGAAAATGGTGATATCCGGTGATCAGCACAATCCCCGCCATCTTCACGATGAACCAGGGTTCCCAGAAAAACTTCCAGCCCCAGCGCTGGGCGACATTGATCCATATCAGGCCAGCGCCGAACAGCCATGCCGCGATCATTGCCGGATTCATGATGATACGCAGAAGATTGCGCTCCATGATCTGGAAAACGCTCGCCACCTCGGGCTTGCCGGCATTCTGGATGTGGTAGACGAACAGACGCGGCAGGTAGAGCAATCCGGCCATCCACGCGATCACTGCCAGGATATGCAGGCCGCGGACAAGATCGTACCAGTTCATCGCGAGCGCCTCGCCTTCTGTTTCGGACAGAATTTATGACAGGCCTGGCAGGTCTGGTCGCCGATCACCGACGCATTGGACCCGATGGCCTTGAGCACCTCGTCGTTCAACGCCCGGATGAAGCAGGCGTCGGCACCCAGGGCCGGCACGCGCACATAGTCCTTCACGCCCAGGTCGCGCGCCAGGTGGCCGTATTCGATGTCGAGCTCGACAAGTGTCTCGATATGCTCGGAAACGAAGGCGATCGGCACCAGCACTATATTCTTGCCGTCCTTTGCAGCCTTGCGGATCGTGTCGTCGGTCGCCGGCCCTATCCACTGCAACGGCCCGACGCGGCTCTGGTAGCAGATGACATGCTCGATCTCGGTGCCCAGTGACGCCATGACAGCCGCAACGGTGGCCTCGACATGCGCCTTGTAGGGATCACCCATCCGCACGATCTTTTCGGGCAGACCATGGGCCGAAAACAGCAGGCGATAGTTTTCCGGATCCTTGATGCGCGTCAGTTCCTTTCGGATCGTATCGACATGCGCCTTGATGAAATGATCGTTGGCGGCATAGCAGCAGACGCGCGTGACCTTGCCCTTGCCTTTGTAAGCCTTGTCGAACGCTTCGAAGGCGGTCAGCGTCGTGGTCGATGAGAACTGCGGGTACAGCGGCAACAAGACCACCTCGTCCGGTTGCCACGCAGCGATGTCGGCCGCGGCCTGCTCGATGAAAGGATGCCAGTAGCGCATGCCGACGAAAACCTTCGTCTCCAGGCCCGGCGTCTTGCTGTTGATATAGCTTTCCAGGGCGTTCGCCTGCGCCTCGGTTTCGCGAAGGATCGGAGATCCCCCACCCATGCGGGCGTAGTTCTTGCGCGCTTCCGGAGCTCGCCGGCTGGCGATCATCGACGCCACACCCTGGCGGATTCCGAACGGCAAGCCGATAATGTACTTGTCACGAAACAGGTTATAGAGGAAGGGCTGGACGTCCTCCTGAACCCTTGGTCCGCCAAGATTGAAAAGCAGGACCGCCACGCGTTTACTGGGAAGCACCTTCAAGCCGTTCGTCATTGTCCGCGAATCCGTTTCAGCGCCTGCTCGACATGCGCGATCGGCGTATCCGGAAAGATGCCGTGCCCCAGATTGAAGATCAAGGGACCCTTGCCCCAGGCTTCGAGAATCCGTTCGATCGCGGCGTCCAGCGCCCTTCCGCCCGAGCGCAGCACCACCGGATCGAGTGCTCCCTGGATCGGGCGGTCTTTCTGCAGGCCGGCGCCCAGGGCAAGCGGCGTGGCTGTGCCAAGCGCAAGGCAATCCACGGGTACGCTGTCGAGGTATGATCGGCAACGTGCTTCGGCGCCGCGCGGAAAACCAATGACCGGCAGGGTCACGCCCAGTTCGCGAATGCGTGCGACAAGCCTCTTGTGTGGCTGAATGATCAGGTTGTCGAAATAGGGATCGGGGAATCCTTCCGCCCAGCTTTCGAAAATCTTCAACACCTGTGCGCCGGCCTTGGCTTGCATCAGAAGGTATTGCGCGGACGCTTCGATGACGATGTCGACCAGCCGCATGACCTTTTCGGGATCGTCATAGACGAAGGCGCGGATCAGGCTGCGATCGTGCGCCTTCTTGCCATTCAGCATATAGGTGAGCACGGTCCAGGGACCGCCGCAGAACCCGATCAGCGTGGTCTCGGATCCCAGTTCGGCACGCACGCGTTGAAGCGTTTCACCGACCGGCGCCAGGCTTTCACCTGCAGCGGCGGCCTTATCCCGCATCTGACTTTCACCGGGAAGATCGCCCAGCACAGGCCCCTCGCCGGCTGCGAACGCCAGGTCCTGGCCGAGCGCCAGCGGAATCATCAGAATATCCGAAAAGAGAATGGCTGCGTCGAAGCCGAAACGCCGGATCGGCTGGAGCGTGGCTTCGGCGGCTTTTTCGGGATCAAGACAGAATTCAACGAAACCCGGAGTCGAGGCCCGTAGTTCCCGGTATTCCGGAAGGTAGCGCCCGGCCTGACGCATGAACCATACCGGTGGGGGGGAAACTGTCTGTCCGGACAGGACCGAGAGTATGGATGCCTTGGGTTCGGTCATGGAGTCAATCCGGTGCAGAATGAGGCTCCCGTCTTAGATAAACCCAAAAAAAAAGAAAGAGGTATTAGAGGTTATTTAGGGCGGGGATGACGGGGAAAATCGTCGCACCGACCTCGCTTATCACCGGTTTTTCACAGTCCGTCCCGAATTGGAAAAACGGCGGTTCACAGGGTGTGGACAATGAGGATAATTAACCAAACATCAATCTAGGTTAAGATTCCGTAAACGACATATCAAACCCGTCTGTGAATGGTTAACAAACTGTTAAACAACACACAGGCTGGCGGATCGCATTCATACATTCTTAACAATCGGCATTTCGCGGTGAAGAAATCGGACGCTTTTCAACCGCCGTCACCAGCCCGGCAGGCGCGCGCGCGGATTCCCGCCGGTTGTGCGATTTTCATCCATTAACCGTCCCCTGTTCTGTGCACAGTTATATTTTTTGTGACGGTCGAAGGTCATGCCGGCCATGGCGCGGTGCAGCGAATACGGCTAAGGATTCAACCATTCAAAGGTGAACCATGCCCGAAACGCCGCTTAAGACCGCCCTGCCCCGTATAGGTACCTATTTCCATGTCCATCTGATATCGGATTCTACAGGGGAAACCTTGAATGCCCTGGCCAAGGCGGCAGCCGCCCGCTTCGAAGGCATCTTGCCGATCGAACATATCTACGTGCTGATCCGCTCGGAAAAGCAGCTTGAACGTGCACTGGCCGAAATCGAAAGTTTTCCCGGTATCGTCCTGCACACCATGGTCGACATGGATTTGCGCAGTCAGCTCGAAGTCCGCTGCCGGGAACTCGATATTCCGGCGATCGGCGTCCTCGATCCCCTGGTCGTTGCCTTTTCGCGACACCTGGGCGCGGCCGTGTCCAAGCGTGTCGGCGCCCAGCACAATCTCGACAATGAATATTTCGAGCGCATCGAGGCCTTGAACTATGCCATTGCCCATGACGACGGCGCCATGGCGGACAAGTTGAAACAGGCCGATGTCGTCCTGGTCGGCGTCAGCCGCACGTCGAAGACCCCGACCTGCATTTACCTCGCGCACCGCGGCATCAAGGCGGCCAATATCCCCCTGGTGCCGGGCCGGGACCTGCCGGAAGAAATCGACCAGCTCAACAACCCGCTGATCGTCGGGTTGCTGGCATCGCCCGAGCGCCTGATCCAGATCCGCCGCAACCGGCTCCTGACTCTGAACAATGACGACCGCCCCTCCACCTATACGGACCAGGAGGCCGTGCGGCAGGAAATCATCGCGGCGCGGCGGCTGTTCGAACGCAAGGGCTGGCCCGTGATCGACGTGACGCGGCGCTCGATCGAGGAAACCTCGGCGGCCATCATCAGCCTGCTGAACGAAAAACGCACGGGGCGGCTCGGCGGTATTTAACTCGACATATCGGCCTGCGCCTCTTATGAGAGCACCGTCATTTCGGGCCCAGCGAATGCTTACTAATAACCCTCTTATCCTCGCGTCCGGTTCGGCTTCGCGCGCCATGCTGTTGCAGAATGCTGGGATTCCTTTCCGAAAGATCCCATCGGCCGTCGACGAGGACGAAATCAAGGACTCCTGCCTGGCCAGAGGTTTTACGCCTAAGGCTGTCGCGCTGAAGCTGGCCGAGGCCAAGGCGGAAAGTGTATCGCTTTCCAATACAGGCCTGGTACTGGGCGCCGATCAGGTCTTGCAGCTCGAAAACGACCTGATCAGCAAATCACCCGACATGAACGCGGCCCGCGATCTTTTGAAACGCATGAGCGGCAAGATTCATTATCTGCATGCCGCCATGGCGCTCTATGAAAACGGCCAGCTGATCTGGTCCCAGGTCGACACGGCGGAAATGTCGGTCCGGACATTAAGCAACGACTTTATCGACGCGTATCTTAACGAAGCCGGCGATAAACTCCTGAAGACGGTCGGCAACTATATGCTCGAAGGCTCGGGCATACATCTGTTCAATTCCATCCGCGGCGACTACTTCACCGTGCTCGGCCTGCCTATGCTGCCCCTGCTCGGCAAGCTGCGCCAACTCGAGGTTATTCCGGCATGATCGACACCCTCCCCACCGGCGCCGCCAGGGTCGCGGCCATTGTCGGCCAGCCTGTTCGCCATTCGCTGAGCCCGTTTCTGCACAATGCCTGGCTGCGCGACCTGAAGCTTGACGGCGTCTACGCGGCCTTCGGTCCCAAGGACGAACACGCGTTCGAGCGGCTGATCCTGTCATGCCGCAGTAATGGCATGAGCGGTCTCAACGTCACGGCGCCGTTCAAGGAACAAGCCCTGGCGCTGGCCGATACGGTGGCGGACGGCGCGCGCAATTGCGGCTCGGCAAATCTCCTGACCTTCGATGCCGATGGTTATGTCCACGCCCAGAGCACCGACGGATATGGCCTGATACGGGCGTTCGATCTGCAGGCGCCCGCCTGCGACCTGCGTGCCGGGCCGGTGGTCATCATGGGCGCTGGCGGAGCCTCGCGAGCGGCGGTCGCGGCCATGCTGGACGCCGGCGCACCGGAAGTCCGCATCGTCAACCGCACCCTGGCGCGCGCCGAGGACCTGGTCTTCGCCTTCCAGGGCCAGGCGGCGCAAGGCGTCCACCAGGTCGTTACCGCCTTTGAGCTGACCGACGTCGATCGCGCCTTTTCCGACGCGGTAGCGGTGGTCAACGCCGCCTCCGGAGGTCCCCTGCCCCTTTTCGACGCCCTGCCGGATCATGCGACGGTCATGGACATGACCTATCGGCCGCTCAAGACCAACTGGCTGAAAGCCGCGGAAGAGCGTGGCCTCAAGACGGTGGACGGCCTGAACATGCTGATCGAACAGGCGCGGCCAAGCTTCGAAGCCTTCTACGGCGCGACGCCCAACCCGGCCTTCGATATCCGCGGCCTGGCCCTGGCCTTCCTCGGTGAAACCGAATGATCCGACTGGGTCTGACCGGATCGATCGGCATGGGCAAGTCGACCATCGCCCGGATGTTCCGCGATGAAGGCATACCGGTATGGGACGCGGACGAAGCTGTGCACCGTCTCTATGCTACGTCTCCGGTCATCAGGCAAAAACTTACCGACGCCTTCGGCGATGTCGTGACCGACGGTCATGTCGACCGCGTCAAACTGTCGGCGGCCTTGAAGATGGTCGATCATGGCTTCGATCGCCTGAACGCCATCGTCCATCCGCTGGTCGTCGACGACCGCAAGGTGTTCATGGACGCCGAAGAGCGGCGCCACGCCGATCTCGTGGTGGCGGATATTCCCCTGCTATATGAGACCGGGGCCGAATCCTGGCTCGATTACGTGCTGGTGGTGTCGGCGCCGGCCGATGTGCAGAGGGCTCGGGTTATGGCACGTCCGGGCATGACCGCGGAAAAGTTCGCGGCCATCCTGGGGCGTCAGATGCCCGATGCCGAAAAGCGCAGGCGCGCGCACTTCGTCATCGACACCGGTCAAAGCCTCGACGAGTGCCGCGGCGAAGTCCGCAAACTGGTCAACCGCTTCACGGGTAGCGGCTTGTGAAATTGCCTTGATCTGGCAGGCGCATCACATACATATGTGACCCCATGGCATTGGAAATCGTCCTCGATACGGAAACCACGGGCATCGACCACCGCAAGGGGCATCGTCTGATCGAAATCGGCTGCATCGAGATCGAGGACCTGCTGCCGACCGGCCGCACCTTCCACCACTATATCAATCCCGAGCGCGAGATAGAGGCCGACGCCATCCGCGTCCATGGCATCAGCAACGAAATGGTGCGCGGCAAGCCGAAATTCGCGCACATCGTCGATGACATGCTGGCGTTCATCGGCGATCGCAAGATCATCGCGCACAATGCGGCCTTCGACCGCGGCTTCATCAATATGGAGCTGGAAAAGCACGGCCGGGCCGCAACGCCTGACGACCAGTGGATCGACACCCTGGAAATTGCCCGTATGAAATTTCCGGGCATGGCCAACTCGCTCGATGCGCTCTGCCGCCGTTTCAATATTTCGTTGGCCGAACGCGACCTGCACGGGGCGCTGATCGACGCCCGCCTGCTGGCCAGCGTCTATCTGGAACTCCTGGGCGGCAAGGAACGCGCGCTCGATCTCGAAGTCGCGGTCGTCAAGGCGGTGGAGGGCGTCATCGCCAGTGTTCAGGACTACGGTCCCCGCCCTCGCCCGCTGGCCAGTCGTATTACGGTCGCCGAAGCCGAGGCACACGACGCCTTTATCAGGAAATATCTCAAGGACAAGAGCCTGTGGCCGGTAGCGGGCTGAACCTTGCCCTGCTGCTGTTCCTGTTGACGCTCTACGCGGTCAATTCGTGGCTGAACATCCGCCGATACAAGGCACTGGCGCAGGTTGCCGATATCGATCGGCTGGCCTTTTACCGGTCCGGCCTGGCGAAATCCCTTCTGTTGTTCCTGGGTGGCGCCATGATCAGCCTGATCGTCTTGCATCGGCTCGACGGTCTTGCGGCCGTTCCCGAGGAATTCGAGTCCGAAACCGTACGGTCGGTGTTCCTTAGGGTGCCTGCGGTATGGATACACGGTATAGCATCGGTATGGATAGCCGTCATTTGCCTCGCCTCGTGGCTCGGCGGCGCGCAGATGAAGCGCCTGATCGAACGCAGTGAAATCCTGCCGAAAACCGCTTTGGCCTCGCTCCTGCCGCGAACCGGCGGCGAAAGGGTGTGGGCCGTGCTGATCGCGCTGAATGCCGGACTGTCCGAGGAATTGTTTTTCCGCCTGGCGCTTCCATTGCTGCTGGCAGCGGTAACGGGTCAGGCCGCCCTCGCCTTCTGGCTGGCCGTCATCATCTTCGGCCTAGGTCACGCCTATCAGGGCCTGTTCGGCGTCGTCGTCACGACCGTCATCGGAGCCCTTCTGGGTCTGATCTATCTCTATAGCGGCAATCTGTGGCTGGTCGTCGCCATCCACGCCGGCATCGACCTGTGGTCCCTGGTCGTCATGCCGCTTCTGATTGGCTGGCCGCCGAAAATGTTGGGGCGTTCAATCAGACCCAATTCCAACAGCGATTGACGAAATCGCTGTTGGCAAGGGCGACCGCGCGCCGCGCATGTTTGCGCGAGCGATGCGGCGCTTGAGCTAAAAGGCTTATTACGCCTGGCCTGCGGGCTGTTGCTGGGACAGCACATTGGCCTTTTGCTGCATGTACAGCGTGCCGAAATCGATCGGATCGATGAAGAAGGGGGGCGAGAAGCCGCCGTCCGACGACGCGTCGGCGACGATGCGGCGGGCGAACGGGAAGAGGTAGCGCGGGCATTCGACCAGCAGGGTAGGCTCGACCAGGTCTTCCGGGATATTGCCCAGCTGGAACAGGCCACCGTAAACCAGCTCGACGGCAAACATCGGGCCTTCCGGCGTCGCGGCCTTGACCGACAGCTTGAGATCGACTTCGAACAGGCCGTCCGAACGGCCCTTGGCGCTCATTTCGACACCGAGGTCGACTTCCGGACGGGCTTCGACGCGGAGCGAATTCGGGGCGCGCGGATTCTCGAACGAGAAGTCGCGGATGAACTGGGCCAGAACCGTCATGGCGGGGGGCGGCGGCGATTGGGTTTCGGGGGTATCAGACATGATTGAAGACGACTCCGGTTCACGCGGGGACGGATCCGCTGCGCTTGTGTGGACGCCCTGCTAACAGATAAGAAAATTTTAAGCAATCAAACGAAGAGTTCCCCTTCCTGAAACTTCTCCTATATATTGCCTGAAGGGCTCCGTTTCCGGGGTCTTTTTCCAGGTTCGACCGAATTCGCGGCGCCCGCGCGCCCGGTAATCCCGAGATCCCAACGTGAATATTGCCGCCCTCGTCATTTTCGCCATCGTGGCCATCATTATCCTGGTACAGCTCTACAGCGTGCTCGGCCGGAAGGTGGGTTTCCGTGTCGAGGACAAGGTGCTGGCGAAGTCTGCAGAAGACATGGACGGTACGCTCAAGCTGGAACGTCCGGCGGAGCCGCCCAGGCTGCCGAATCTCGATCTCTTGAAGTCGCGCGACATCAATTTCAACGAAATCAACTTCGTTGAAAAGGCGCGAGAGACCTATGAGCAGATCGTCCAGGCCTATCATCGCGGCGAGATCGATACCGTAAAGGACCGCCTCTCGGAAAACGTCTACGCCATCTTCAAGCAGGCGGTAGAGGGCCGCTCCGGACCCGCGACCCGCCGCTTGAGCTTCGTCGACGCGCCGAAGGCCGACATCGACCTGATCGATTTCAAGGACGACGCCGCCCAGATTCGCGTGCGTTTCCTGTCCGAACTGATGTTCGAAGACATTCCGCAGCCGGCCGAGGGCGAGGAGGGGACTGTAAAGGCCCAGCCGAAGGAAAAAACCTATGAGCGCACGGCCGAGTTCTGGACCTTCCAGAAAAACCTGCGCAACCCGGGCAGTCCCTGGCTGCTGACTCATACCATGGCCGCCAAGGCATGATCTCCCGGATCGGGAGGGGGGGCTTCGACTGGCGTAACGGTGCGGCCCTTTCCCTGACCCTGCTGGTGGCGGCGTGCGCCGGACAGCCGCATGCGCCGGTGGTGCCGCCAGTCACGCCGGTCAAGCCGCAGATTCCGCCGGTCTCCGAACAAGCTCCCAATCCTGTGCCGGAAGCCCTGCGCCTGTCGCACCTGCCGGGCTGGGATCAAAGCGATGCTTTCGTCGCTCTCGAAGCGCTGCGCGGAACCTGCGCCTACAAGAAGGGCAGGGGGTTCGCGGCCGTCTGTCAGACCCTGGCGGCCGAGGATTTCGAGTCTCCGGACCAGGTCAAAAGCTTCCTGTTGCGCAATTTGCAAATCTCGCCGGTCAATACCGATGTCGCGGGCCTGCTGACCGGTTACTTCGTGCCGGACTATGACGCAGTGACGGCGCCCACTGCTGAATTTTCGCAACCTGTCCGCATGCGGCCCGACGATCTGGTTTACGTTTCCGGCGATCAGATGACGCCGCCGCAGACCGGCACCAAGGCAGCGGCGCGAAAGGTCGGTAAGAAGTACGTTCCGTATTACACACGCGCCGAAATCGAAAAGAAGCCGGCGAAGGCCGATTACTATATGCGCCCCGAGGACTATTTCTTCATGCAGCTGCAGGGGTCCGGGTTCCTCGACCTGCCGGACGGCAAGCGAGTCTACGCCGCCTATGCCGCCGACAATGGCTATCCGTTCGTCGGCATCGCGCGCGTCATGGTGGACCGCGGGATTCTTCAGCCGAACGAAACGTCCGGCGACACCATCCACGCCTGGCTGGCCGCCCATCGCGGTCCCGAGGCGCAGGGCGTGATGAACGCCAATCCGCGCTATGCCTTTTTCACGATCGTTCCCGACCAGACCGAGCCCAACGGCGCGGCGGGTCTTCCGCTGCCGCCGGGATCGGCGATCGCCGTCGACCCGGCTTTCCATGATTATGGCGATCTTTTCTGGCTCGACGCCCACGCCGGCAGCAACGCCTTGACCGATGCCTTCCCGGCCTATCAGCGCATGGTTACGGCGCTGGACACCGGCGGCGCCATCAAGGGCGACGTCCGGGCCGACCTCTATGTCGGACACGGTGACCGTGCCGGCACGGAAGCCGGACGCATCAAGCATGTTTTGAAGATGTATCGTATCTTGCCGTTCGTGGCCGGACCGGACGCGGCCGCGTCTACGAAGTAAACAGACGGGCGATGGCGATGACGCACATCAGGCCCAGCACCCCGGAGCCGGCGATGAAGAGGCCGAAGCGGATGACGACGATATTGCATGTCGCATGGACCACGGAGTGGATGATGCGCAGGGCCACATACAACCAGGCGAAGTATTCGAGCGAGAAGGTGCTGGACCCCGTCGCGTAAATCCCCAGGCACAGGGCGTAGAACAGCATCGGCTGTTCGAGCAGGTTGTTATAGTTGTCGGCCGGCCATTGAACATGCGGCGGCACCCGGCGCGCGACCTCGCCGCTTTGCGGACGGGCTTCCGAAAGCGCATAGCGGAATATGGTCGGCAGGCGCTGGACATAGAGCCAGGCCAGCATCACCAAAGACCACGCAATCAGGGCAAGAACGGGTTGTACCATAAGGGCTTACGCTAACAGACAAAGTTTAAGATTGCGTCAGTCAGAGGTTGCGAAGCGGTAAATTCCCACAGGCGGCGAGGGTGGCCCAGAGGTCATATTTGTTTCAAAAGAAACTTCCAACGCCCGTGCACGAATGTTAAAGCATTCGGCATTTAAATCGTTTGCGCCGTAAGCGACACAGCCTAAAACTGTTGCGCCGGCCAAGGGCAGGAATGGGTATCGACATGGACGATTTCCGCAATGACGCGCACGCGGATCTGCGCGCACATTTGTTCAAGGCGTTTGCCGCCGCGTTGGGCAGGCCTGGCTCCGATGCCCTGACCCGGTTCGAAACCACCTTCCTCAACCAGATTCTTGAAGATTTCGACACCGAAGAGCTTCCGGACCTGTCGCCCGCCGACATGGAGGCCGTCGTCAGTGCCTTCTGGGGTTACGCCGCCACGCGATCGGGTGCCCAGACCCTGCGCCGTATCGAGCCGTTGGGCGATGGAGGCGTCTATGATCTTGTCGAGATCGTACAGCCGGATTCTCCTTTCATTGTCGAAACCGTTATGGGCGAACTCATCGACCAGGGCGTTTCGATCCGCTCGATGTTTCACCCGGTGGTGACCGTATGGCGCGACGCCGATGGCCATCGTCTGGAGGCCGAGGGGGATGCGGCCGCCGGCAGCCCCGAATCGATGATGCTGGTCTTTATCGAGCGCCTCAATCCGGAAAAGCGCGCCCAGGTCCTGGCCGGCCTGAACGAAAGCCTGAATGACCTCAAACTGGCCGTGCGCGACTTCCCGCGCATGCAGAAGCTGATGGCCCAGGAGATCGAGACGCTGGAAGCCTTGCGCGCCGCCGGCACGCTCAAGGCCGATCCGGCGGTCATCGACGAGAACCTGGCCTTCCTGAAATGGGTCGACGAAAACCACTTCGTCTTCCTGGGCGCCCGCGGTTATTCCTATCCGCGCGACGGCGAGGGCGCCTATGTCCGGGAGGAACCGCTGTATCAGATGCAGGAGGGATTCGGCGTGCTGCGCGACGCCGGTCGCGCCGTGTTGCGCCGCTCGTCGGAGCCCGCGGTCCTGTCGCAGCAGCTGATCACCCAGATCGAAAACTCCGAACCGGTCACGGTTGCCAAGGCTAATATCAAGTCGCGCGTCCATCGCCGCGTCTATATGGATTATATCGGTATCAAACGGTACGGCGCCGATGGCAATCCGTCGGGTGAAGTGCGTTTCGTCGGCCTGTTCACGTCCGAAGCCTATGACCGTCCGGCCTTCGAAGTGCCCCTGGTCCGCCGCAAGGCCCAGCGTGTGCTCGAAGACGCCTTCAATATGGGCATTAACGGCGGCTATAACGAAAAGCGCCTGAAGAACATCGTCGAGACCTATCCCCGCGACGAACTGTTCCAGATGTCGGAAGCGGACTTGCTGCGCATCGCGCGCGGCATCCTGCATCTTTCGGACCGGCCGCGGGTCAAGATCTTCACGCGCAACGATCCGTTCGACCGCTTCATTTCGATCCTGCTCTATATTCCCCGGGAACTCTATCAGTCGCAGATGCAGAAGCAGGCCGGTGAAATCCTTGCCAAGGCCTATCTCGGCCGGGTGTCCGCCTCCTATCCCTATATCAACGAATCCCTGCTGAGCTGCGTCCACTACATCATCGGCGTGACGCCGGGCGACCATTTCGAACCCAATATCGCCGATCTGGAAGCGGATATCGAAAATATCGTCCGATCATGGCCGCAGAAGGTCGACGCCCTGGTGCGCGAAGAGGCGATCCTGGAAACCCTGCCGCTGCCCCACGCCGGCATCGACTGGATGGCCTGGGCCGCGGCGTTTCCCGCCGGCTACCGCGACCGCTATTCGGTGGGCGAAGCCGTGCTCGACGTCGATTACCTGGCGTCGCTGACCGAAGACGCGCCCTATGCGGTGCGCGCCTACCAGCGTCTGGAAGATGCCGACAATATCTTCTGCTTCAAGGTCTACGCCCACGTTGAACGCGCCATTCCGCTATCGAACATCCTGCCGGTGCTCGACAATATGGGTTGCCGCACACTCGAGGAATATGGCTATCCGGTGAAGTCGGAAGCCTTGGGCGGTTATTGGGTTCAGGAATTCATTATTCGACTGCCGGACGGTCACCGCACGCCGTTCGCCGATTTCCGCGACGATTTCGAACGGGTGCTGATGGCCCTGTCGCGGCGCCAGACGGAAAACGACGGCTTCAACGCCCTGGCCCTGTCGGGTCAGTCATGGCGCGAGATCGCCCTGATCCGGGCCTTCTGCCGTTACCGCGTCCAGTCGGGCCTCGACCCCAGTCCCGACATCCAGCAGGCGGCATTGCGCGAAAATCCCGAAGTCGTAAAGGCTCTGCTCGACCTTTTCACGCTGAAGTTCGCGCCGGGCGGTGATGTCGAGTCCCGCCGTGCGGGCGCCGAGGCCGCGAAGGAAAAGATCGACGGCCTGCTGCAAAAGGTCGCCAGCCTCGACCACGACCGCGTGCTTCGCCGCCTGGCCGCCCTGGTCGGCGCCATGCAGCGCACCAACTACTTCCAGCCCGGTCCCGACGGCCAGCCCAAGGACTATATTTCGTTCAAGGTGGCGAGCCGAGAGCTGGCCGACCTGCCCGAACCCAAGCCTTACCGCGAGATTTTCGTCCTGGCGCCGCACGTCGAAGGCGTGCACCTGCGCTTCGGACCGGTGGCGCGGGGCGGCCTGCGCTGGTCGGACCGCAAGGATGATTTCCGCACCGAGGTCCTTGGCCTGGTCAAGGCACAGCAGGTCAAGAATGCGGTCATCGTGCCCGTCGGCTCTAAAGGCGGCTTCTTCCCGAAATCCTTGCCGCGAAACGGTACGCCTGACGCCATTCGGGCCGAAGCGGTGAGGGCATACAAGACCTTCCTGTCGGGTCTGCTCGACCTCACCGACAATATCGATGCCCGGGGCGAAATCCTGCCGCCGAAGGATGTGGTGTCCTGGGACGCGCCCGATCCATATCTTGTCGTCGCAGCCGACAAGGGTACGGCGACCTTCTCCGACATCGCCAATGGCGTGTCGGCCGACTATGGCTTCTGGCTGGGCGACGCCTTTGCCTCGGGCGGCAGCGTCGGGTACGACCACAAGGCCATGGGCATTACGGCGCGGGGCGCGTGGGAGGCGGTCAAGCGCCACTTCCGCGAAATCGGCAAGGACATCCAGTCGGAGGCTTTCACCGTGGCCGGCGTCGGCGACATGTCGGGCGACGTCTTCGGCAACGGCATGCTTCTGTCGAAACAGACCCGCCTGGTGGCCGCCTTCGATCACCGCGACATCTTCCTCGATCCGAACCCCGATCCCGAGGCGTCCTTCGCCGAGCGCCAGCGCATGTTCGCCCTGCCGCGCTCGTCCTGGCAGGACTATAACAAGGACCTGATTTCCAAGGGCGGGGGTGTCTTCCCGCGCGGCCAGAAATCGATCCCGCTGTCGCCCGAGGTCAAGGCCATGCTCGACCTGACGGCATCCGAAGTGTCGCCTTTCGACCTGATGCAGGCCATCCTCAAGGCGCGTGTCGAGTTGCTCTATTTCGGCGGCATCGGCACCTATATCAAGGCGCCGCAGCAGAGCCATCTCGATGTCGGCGACAAGGCGAACGACGCCATCCGCATCGATGCCACCGAGGTCCGCGCCCAGGTCATAGGCGAGGGCGCCAATCTCGGCATGACCCAGGCCGGCCGCATAGCCGCCGCCGAACGCGGCATCCGGCTGAATACCGATGCCATCGACAACTCCGCCGGCGTCGACTGTTCCGACCACGAGGTCAACATAAAGATCCTGCTGGGCCAGCTGACGGCGGCGGGCAGGATGACGATCGAGGCGCGCAATAAGCTCCTGGCCGAAATGACCGACGATGTGGCGCGCCACGTCCTGCGCCACAACTACGATCAGACCCTGGCCTTGTCGCTGCAGGAGTCCTACGCCGCGGAAGACAATGTGGCGGCGCAGGGCTTCATGAAGGATCTAGAATCCCGCGGTAAACTTGACCGCAAGGTCGAGGGGCTCCCGTCCAACGCCGAGCTCGAAGCGCGGCGTGGACAGGGCAGGGGTCTCTACAGGCCCGAACTGGCTGTGACCATGGCCTACGGCAAGATCGTCCTGTTCGATGATATCGTGGCGTCGGCCGCGCCTGACGATCCGGGTTTCGCCCAGGTCGCCGTCGACTATTTCCCGGCCGCCCTGCACGGTTATACGGAGGCCATTGCCCGCCATCGCCTGCGGCGGGAAATCGTCGCGACGGTGCTGGCCAACGAGATCGTCAATATGTGCGGTCCCAGCTTCGCCTCGCGGCTGATGCGCGGCGCCGGCGTCGATACGGCGGGCTTCGTCCTGGCTTTCGAAGCGACGCGGCGCCTGTTCGATATAAGCACAGTGTGGTCGCAGGTCGACGCGCTCGACAACAAGATCCCGGCGCCGGTGCAGACGATGCTTTACCGGGAGGTGGCGCGTTTCGTCCGCCATCAAACCTACTGGATGGCGCGCCGCTTCGCGCAGACGACGCCAGGTCTCGACGCCATGGTGACGCCGTATGCCGACGGGATCAGGACACTGATGGCGATCGACGTCAGCGCGCTCAACGCCACGGCGCGGTCGGCGGTCGCCTCGCGGACGGCATCCTTTACCGATGCCGGCGTGGCGATCGACCTGGCGCACCGTATCGCGACGCTCGGCGTCCTGCACCAGGCGCCGGACATCATCGCCCTGGCGGCCGAACGCGGGAAGTCGGTCGAAAAGACGGCCGAGCTCTATTTCCTGACGGGCGAACGTTTTGGCTTCGAGACCCTGGCCGAAGGGGCGGGCGTCCTGGCCAGTACCGATCCATGGGACCGCATGGCGACCCGCCGGCTGATCGAGGATGTCCGTTCCGAGCAGAGGGCGGTGGTGCGGGCCATGATGGCCCGCATGACGCCCGATGAGCAGCCGTTGGCGATCGCGCAAAGCTGGGAAAAGGACAATGCCGCCATGGTCGAGCCCCTGCGCCGGATGATGCAGGACATGACGACCGGCGGCTGGAGCTTCGCCAAGCTGACCATCGTCAACGCCGTCCTCAGGGAGTGGGTGGGCAAGCTCCAGGGGTAAAGCCCTTGCCATTTGCGGTTTTTATGACCATTTAAGCGGCATGTTCATCCAGACCGAAGCCACGCCCAATCCCGACGTCATCAAGTTCCTGCCCGGCAAGGTCGTTCTGGAGCAGGGAACGCGCCAGTTCGCCACGATCGATGAAGCCAGGGTTTCGCCCCTGGCCGAAGCGCTGTTCGCAATCGACGGCGTCGCCGCGCTCTTTTTCGGCAACGACTTCCTGACGGTGCGCAGGCGTCCCGACTCGAGCCTGATCTGGGCCGAGCTCAAGCCGCCGATCCTGGCCGCCATCATGGACTTCTACACCTCGGGCCAGCCGATCCTGCGCGAGGTCGAGGCGAAAACCGATATCGTCTACGAAGGCGAGCTGGGACAGATCGTCGCGGAGATCAAGGACCTGCTCGACACTCGCGTCCGTCCGGCGGTCGCCCAGGACGGCGGCGACATCGAATTCGACAGCTTCGACCTGGAAAGCGGCACGCTTTACCTGCACATGCGCGGCGCGTGCTCTGGCTGTCCGTCGTCTTCGGCGACCTTGCGTCAGGGCGTCGAGACCCTGATGAAGCACTATGTGCCCGAGGTCAAACAGATCGAGGCTGTCCTCTGAGCCTGGCCCTCGTCATCGACACGTCCCTGCACGCCTGTTCGGTCGGGCTGTTCGGCGACGGCGCGCCGCTGTTCGTGGCGTCCGAAGCCATGCAGCGCGGGCATCAGGAGCGGCTGGGGCCATTGGCTGCTGAGGCGCTGGGCCAGGCTGGGGTCCGGCCGCGGGAGTTGACGCATCTTGGTGTGACGCTGGGGCCGGGATCCTTTACCGGCCTGCGCGTCGGATTGTCCTTCGCCAAGGGGCTGGCGGTCGGCCTGAACCTGCCTTTGCAGGGTGTCGGCACTTTGGAGGCCCTGGGTCATCATCCGGATTTGCTGGGTAAACGCCGCGTCGCCGTCATCGACGGCGGGCGGGGACAGATTTATGTCCAGGCCTTTGACGGTGAAACGATCGAGGCGCCTCGCGCCGTGACGGCGGGCGGCTTCGATATCGACACCGATATTCTGACCGGCCCGGGCGCCGGTCTGCTGGCGGGCCGCGCCGAAATATTCGAACAGGGGTGGCCAGTGCCGGAAGCGCTGGCGGCGCTGACGCTGAAAGGCGGCCACGACGACCTGACACCGCTTTACATGCGCGAAGCCGACGCGGTGGTCTCCAAGCGCGGCATCATCTCTCTCTCGTCATGATCCGCCGGGTCGCCGAGGCCGACACGGAATTCTGGATGCGCCTGGCCGGAATTCACGCCGCCAGCTTTGAACATGGGTGGAGCGCCGACGAATTTCGGGTCATGTCGAACGCGACGCATAACCGTCTCTACGTGGCGGAAAGCGATGGCGTGATTCTGAGCTTCATCCTGCTGACGGTGGTGGCGGGCGAGGGCGAAATTCTGACGATCGCGACGGCCCCGGATCACAGGGGCAGGGGCCATGCCGGCGGTCTTCTGAAGCACGTCGCCGAAAACCTGGTGGCCGAAAATGCCGATTCTGTCTTTCTCGAGGTAGCCGTCGACAACGCGGAAGCCCTGGCCTTGTATAGCCGGGCCGGCTTCCGGTCGGCGGGTGTGCGCAAGGCCTATTACAGCCGAACGGGCGCGCCGGCGGTGGACGCCCACATACTGAGGCTTGCGCTCGACTGAGGCGGCCTTTACATTTAGGCGTGCCGGATATGGCTAAGGAGTCGGCCGATGGACCGCATTGAACAGCAATGCATCGAAAAAGGCATGCGCATGACGGACCAGCGCCGTGTGGTGGCGCGTGTCCTGGCGCAGGCTCAGGATCATCCGGACGTCGAGGAGCTGTATCATCGCGCCGTCGCCGTCGACCCGCACATTTCCCTGGCCACTGTCTATCGCACCGTCCGCCTGTTCGAAGAGGCCGGCGTCGTCGAACGCCACGATTTCGGCGACGGCCGCTCGCGCTACGAAGAAGCGGGTGAAGACCATCATGACCACCTGATCAATATCAAGACGGGCGAGGTCATCGAGTTCTTCGATCAGGAAATCGAGAAAATGAAGGAAGCGCTGGCTGAAAAGCTGGGCTTCAAACTCGTCGGTCACAAGCTCGAATTATATGCTGTGCCTTTAGACGAAAAATAGTTTTGGGGTGCAGGGGTCCGCGACCCCTGCGACTTATTGCCTTTTTCGTTATTTTTCATCATAACGCGCGGATGAATTCTCCCGTGCGTACACCCAAAAAGCTGCATATCAAGACCTACGGCTGTCAGATGAACGTCTATGACAGCGAGCGTATGGCCGACATACTGCGTCCGCTCGGCTACGAGATGGCGGAGACGTCGGACGACGCCGACCTGGTCGTGCTCAACACCTGCCATATTCGGGAAAAGGCTTCGGAAAAGGTCTATTCCGAAATCGGGCGGCTGAAGGAACAGCGCGGAGAGAAAGAAGCGCGCGGCGGCGGGCGCATGACGATCGCGATCGCGGGCTGCGTCGCCCAGGCCGAGGGCCAGGAGATCATGAACCGCGCGCCGGCGGTCGACCTGGTCGTCGGGCCGCAGGCCTATCATCAGCTGCCGGAACTGATCGCGCGCACGACGCGGATGAAGGGCGAGCGCCTGGCCGCCGATTTCGCGCCGGACGCCAAGTTCGACGCCCTGACGGCGGAGCGGACTGTCACCGGCCCGACCGCGTTCCTGACGGTTCAGGAAGGGTGCGACAAGTTCTGCACCTTCTGCGTCGTGCCCTATACGCGCGGCGCCGAGTGGTCGCGCCCGGTAGCCTCGATCCTCGAGGAAGCGAAGGCGCTTGCCGCCAAGGGCGTGCGCGAAGTGACCCTGTTGGGGCAGAACGTCAACGCCTATAATGGCACGGGCGGCGACGGCCAGCCCTCGACCCTGGCGAAACTGATGTATGCCCTGGCTGAAATCGACGGCATCGATCGCCTGCGCTATACGACCTCGCATCCCAACGACATGGGCGACGACCTGATCGCGGCGCATGGCGGCCTGGCCGCGCTGATGCCCTACCTGCACCTGCCGGTGCAGTCGGGCTCGGACAAGATCCTGCGCGCCATGAACCGCAAGCATGGCCGCGCGGCCTATATCGACCTGATCGGGCGCATCAAGGCGGCGCGTCCCGACCTCGCGCTGTCCGGTGATTTTATCGTCGGCTTCCCGGGCGAGACCGACAAGGATTTCGACGATACGCTCGACCTGGTGCGCACGGTCGGTTATGCGTCGGCCTTTACGTTCAAGTATTCGCCGCGTCCGGGCACGCCCGCCGCGTCGATGCCGAACCAGGTGCCGGAAGCGGTAATGGACGATCGCCTGCAACGGCTGAACGCGCTGATCGTCGAGCAGCAACAGGCGTTCAAGGAGACCCTGGTTGGCCAGGTTTTGCCGGTTTTGTTCGAAAAGAGGGGCCGCTACGGTCGCCAGGCGATCGGACGCTCCCCATATCTGCAATCGGTGTTCGTAGAGGACGCCGATCACCTGATGGGCCAGATCGTGCCCGTCCGCATCACGGCGCTTGGCAATAACAGCTTGCAGGGCGCGTTGCTTGCCCCTGTGGAGGCCTAGTGGCTGTCGTAAAGGAAGACTTTATCCCATTATCCGATGCCTGTGTGCTGGCGGTCGCCGGCCCGTCGGAACGCTATCTCGCCATGATAGAAGGCGCCTTCAAGGTGCTGATCGAAATGCCGGGCGGTGGTGTCATTGTTTCCGGCGATCCGCGCGGGCGGCAGAGAGCGAAGGCGGTGGTCGCAGCCTTGTCCGATCTCTACGACAAGGGCGTCGACATCACCGAGGTCGATGTACGCCAGTTGATAGAACAGCCGCAGGCCATTGCGGATGCGGAAGGTTCCATTCAGTCCGTACCGAACGATTCGCGCAACACGGTCGTCATGGGAAGGCGCGGCGCCATTGCCGCCAAGACGGCGGGCCAGGCCGCATACCTGCGGGAACTCGCGGAAAAAGATCTGGTGTTTGCCCTGGGACCCGCAGGTTCGGGCAAGACGTTTCTTGCCGTGGCGCATGGCGTGTCGCTGCTGCTTAGCCGCCGTGTCGACCGCCTGGTCATCACGCGCCCGGCCGTCGAGGCCGGGGAGCGCCTGGGTTTCCTGCCGGGTGATCTCAACGAAAAGATCGATCCGTACCTGACGCCGATCTGGGGCGCGCTCGACGACATCCTTGGGCCTCAGGTCCTGGCGAAGAAACGCGAGTCACGGGAAATCGAAGTGGCGCCGCTGGCCTATATGCGCGGCCGGACCCTGTCCTATTCCTACGTCATCATCGACGAGGCGCAGAATACGACGCGCATGCAGATGAAGATGATTCTGACGCGTCTGGGCGAAGGCTCGAAGATGGTGGTCACCGGCGACCCGTCGCAGATCGACCTGCCGAACCGTGGCGACAGCGGGCTGACGCACGCCATGGGCCTGCTGGGCAAGCTCAAGGGCGTGGGGGTAGCCGAACTGTCGGCCGACGACATCGTGCGTCATGAACTGGTGGCGCGCATCGTTCGCGCCTATGACAACGAACACCGGAACGCGTTCGGAGGCTCATGATGGAACCCCTGATCGATATCGAGATCGAAGACGACGGTTGGCTCGATGTCCTGCCGGACGCGCAGGCCGTGGTCGAAACCGGCGTCGCGGCGGCTTTGGCCGCGGTCGAAATCGAAGGCCAGGCGGACGTCGTGGTCCTGCTGTGCAACGATGCCGAGATGCGCGAGCTGAACCGTGAATATCGCAAGAAGGACAAGGCCACCAACGTCCTGAGCTTCCCGGCGCCGAAGGCGATGCGGGTCAAAGGCGTGCTGGAACACCTGGGCGACGTGGCCCTGGGCCTCGAAACCTGCGTGCGCGAAGCGAAAGAGCAGGGCAAGACGCTCAAAAATCACGTGATGCATCTGTCGGTGCATGGCACTTTGCATCTCTTGGGTTATGATCACATGACCGATGAAGAGGCGGAAGAGATGGAAGCCCTGGAACGGGACATTCTGGCGGGACTGGGTGTGCCCGACCCCTATGCGCAGGACACCGGGCATGGCTGAGAGCGAGGGGCCCAGGCCGGGCCTGCTGTCGTTTTTCGGGTTCAACCGCAAATCGGCGGACCGCGATGAGTCCGCGCCCGGCCATGCGCACGATGACAAGACAGTCAGTGAGCTGGTCGACCATGCGCGCGCCTTCCAGTCGCTGAGCGTGGCCGACGTCATGACGCCGCGCGTCGATATTATCGGCGTCGAGCTGTCGAGCACGCTGGCCGACGTGGTCAGCATCGCCGTCGAAAGCGAGCACTCGCGCCTGCCCATTTATCGCGAAACCCTCGACGATCCCGTGGGTGTCGTCCATATCAAGGACGTACTGAAACTGCTGGCGCCGGAACCCGGCCGTCCGGCGCCCAACTGGGCCGAGCCCGTTCTTCACCGCCTGCGCCGCGAAGTGCTGTACGTGCCATCGTCGATGACGACCTCGGAACTGTTGGTGCGCATGCAGGGCAACCGAATCCACCTGGCGCTGGTCATCGACGAATTCGGCGGCACCGACGGGCTGGTGACGCTGGAAGACCTGGTCGAGGCGGTGGTCGGCAATATCGACGACGAATACGACGAGGTGCCGGAAGAAAGTATACGTGACCTGCCCGGCGGCCAGATCGAGGCCGACGGCCGTGTCGAGCTGGCGATGTTGGAGGAGCGGCTCGGCCGGCAACTCCAGCTTGAAGACTCGGAAGAAGAGGTCGATACCCTGGCGGGGCTGGTCGCCGTGCTGGCCGGCCGCGTGCCGCAGCGTGGAGAGGTCATTCCCTATCCGCAGGCCGGTTACGATATCGAGGTCGTCGACGCCGATGCCCGCCGTATCAAGCGCCTGCGTCTGCATCGTCATGCCCTGGAAACCGACGATCTCCAGCCGGCGGATGACTGAGCCCGCTCTGGCCGTGAAGGAACCGCCCGCCCCCGGGAAGATGCGCGACGCTTTGACGTCTTTGCACAGGCGGCCGCGCGTCCTGGCCCTGGTTGCCGGGCTGCTGATCGGCCTGGCGCAGCCGCCGTTCGGCTTTATTCCCGGCCTTTTCGGCTATGCGATCCTGCTGTTCGCCCTGGAACGCGATCCCGGCAACAGGCCCTGGCGCGGCACCTTTTTTATCGGATGGCTGGCCGGCTTCGCCTATTTCTTCGTGGGCTGCTTCTGGATTGCCGAGGCCTTCCTGGTCGACGCCAAGACCTACGGCTGGATGGCACCGTTCGCGGCAACGCTTTTACCGTCGGGAATCGGCCTGTTCTGGGGCCTGTTCGCCATGGCCTATCGCCGGCTGCGCAGCGGCAGGGCGTCGCGCTTTATCCTGTTCGCCGTCCTGTTCTCGTCTTTCGAAATCACGCGCGGCACCATCCTGTCGGGCTTTCCATGGGATCCGTCGGGCTCGACCTGGCGTGCGGGTTCGGCCATGTCGCAGATGGCCGCTTTCGTCGGCGTCTATGGCCTGGGATTGATTACTGTGGCGATCTTCGCCAGTCCGGCGGTGGTTCGGGCGCGCGAAGGGTTGCGGGGCTGGTGGCCCATGCTTGCTGCCGCCATCCTTTGGGCGGGCTGTTTTGCCGCTGGCGAAATTCGGCTTGCCACGACGCATATCGGTTCGACCAGCTATACGGTCCGTGTCGTCCAACCCAATGTCGGCCAAAAAGCCAAATGGACTGTTGGGGCGCTCGACAGCCTGCTTGGCGACTATGTGACACTGAGCCGCGCTCCGCCGGCGCCCGGCCATCCCACCCCAGCCCTGATAATATGGCCGGAAGGCGCGCTTCCCGCCATGTTCGAGGACGTTTTGTCGGCCGATTCCTGGACGGCGCCCATCCTGACCTCGTTTCTTCGGGACAAACAGGCTTTCATCATGGGCACGTCGCGGACGGACTATGATGCAAAGGGCCGCCCCATCTATCGCAACTCCATGGTGGCGATGCACCAGGACGGCGGCCGTACCTACATCGACGGCTTCTACGACAAGTACAAGCTGGTGCCGTTCGGCGAATTCACGCCGTTCCAGGATATTCTCAACCCGCTCGGCATGAAGGCGCTGACCCATTTCGATGACAGCTTTACGCCGGGCGAACGGACAAAACCGGTCACGTTCTACACCATCCCGAAATTCCTGCCGCTCATTTGCTACGAAGGCATCTTCCCCAGCCTGGATATGGACAGCTACCGGTCGTCCGACGATCCGCGCCGGCCGAACTGGATTCTGAATATCAGTAATGACGCCTGGTTCGGCCCGACGACCGGCCCGCGCCAGCACCTGAATCTGGCCAGCTATCGCGCGATCGAAGAAGGCTTACCTATGGTAAGGTCGACGCCGACGGGTATATCTGTACTTATAGATCCGCTTGGCCGTGTAGTTGCCGGAAGCCGGATAGATTTGAATGCCAGAGGTTTTGTCGACTTGACTATACCTGGCCGGGCAGAGAGAACTATTTACTCAACTTCCCGTTTCGGCATAGTTATCCTGGATGTGATTTTTCTCTTGATTCTCGTGCCTTTTGATACATTGGTACTGATGATCAGGAAGAAACCCATTCGGTCTCTTTTCCGCCGAGGGTATGTCGACTAGAGCGTAGGGGCGTGGGTTCGGAACTGCTTTTACCGTCCACACCGTATAAGCCTCGGGGTCGGTGTGTTGATCGACAGAAAAATAAATATAGAGGCGAAGTTGGACGACAATTCTAAAACCGACCGTGGGCCGAACCCGGTTGACTTGCACGTGGGTGCCCGCGTGAGAATGCGGCGAAAATTTCTGGGCATGAGTCAGGAAGGCCTTGCCGACACTATAGACCTGACATTTCAGCAGGTGCAAAAGTACGAACGCGGTTCCAACCGCATCAGTGCCTCGAAGCTGTACGAAATCTCGAAGGCGCTCAAGGCCCCTGTGTCCTATTTCTTTGAAGGTTACGGCGAAGGCGAAGGGGTCGAAGGGTTTTCGGAGTCTGAAAGCGAACAGTTCGTTCATGGCTTCCTGATGACGACCGAAGGTATCGAACTGGCCGAAGCCTTCCCGCGCATCCGCAGTTCCAAGCATCGCCGCCGTATCCTGGAACTGGTCCGCGCCCTCGCCGAGGACGACGACGCCTGAGCTGAGTTGTAATCGATTAGAGTGCGCCCTCAGGTTTAATAAACTCCGTCGACGTATGAGAAGGCCCCGTCATTGTGACGGGGCTTTTTGCGTTAGGCAGCACAAACCGCTTGCTCATATAAAGATATCTTTATATGGTTATAGGACGTAAATGCAGAAGGTCTCTTCTATGCGCCCATCCTATATCTTTACCTCCGAAAGCGTTTCCGAAGGCCATCCGGACAAGGTTGCCGACCGCATTTCCGACGTCGTGGTCGACGCCTTCCTGTCGCGCGACCCGGAGGCCCGGGTGGCGTGCGAAACGCTGGTGACGACGAACCGCATCGTGCTGGCCGGGGAATGCCGCGCCGGTGACGACCAGATCAGCGACATTATCAAGGGCCTGGAAGAAAAGGTCCGCCAGGCCGTAAAGACGATCGGGTACGCGCAGAAGGGCTTTCACTGGGCGACGGCCGACTACGCCTGTCACCTGCACGCCCAGTCCGCCGATATTGCCCAGGGCGTCGACGCCGGCCACAACAAGGACGAGGGCGCGGGCGACCAGGGCATCATGTTCGGCTACGCGACCGACGAAACCGAAGAGCTTACGCCGGCGCCGCTGCAATGGTCGCACAACATCCTGCGCCGCCTGGCCGAAGCGCGTCACGGCGGCGAGCACCGCCTGGAGCCCGACGCCAAGAGCCAGGTTACGGTACAGTATGAGAATGGCCGGCCCAGCCGCATTCTCAAGGTGCTGATCTCGCACCAGCACCATGAAGGCCTGACACCCAGGGATGTCGAAGCCATCGTCAAGCCGTACGCGCTGGAAGTCCTGCCCGACGGCATGGTGACCGATGAGACAGACTGGCTGGTCAACCCGACCGGCAACTTCGTCATCGGCGGTCCCGATGGCGATGCCGGCCTGACCGGCCGCAAGATCATCGTCGACACCTATGGCGGCGCGGCGCCTCACGGCGGCGGCGCTTTTTCCGGTAAGGACCCGACCAAGGTCGATCGCTCGGCGGCCTATGCCTTGCGCTATCTCGCCAAGAATGTCGTGGCGGCGGGCCTGGCACGCAAGTGCACGCTTCAGGTGTCGTACGCCATCGGTGTGTCGCGGCCGCTCAGCTTCTATGTCGACACCCACGGCACCGGCCAGGTCGCCGAGGAAAAGCTGGAAGCCGTCCTGCCGGAACTGATCGGCGGCCTGACGCCGCGGGGAATCCGCCTGCACCTCGGTCTCAACCGCCCGATCTATGAGCGTACGGCAGCCTATGGCCACTTTGGACGGACGCCGGACGCCCAGGGCGGCTTCTCTTGGGAAAAAACCGACCTGGTTGCCGCCCTGAAGTCGGAATTCGGATGTTGACATACGGGCTGTAAGCCGCCACAGCCGCGCCCATGACCACCGATCCCGACAAGACGCCACCGACCTGGGGCCCCATGCGCTCCTTCGGCCGCACCAAATCGCGCACCCTGAAGCCGCGCCAGGCCAATTTGTTCGACACCCTGTTGCCAGGCATAGCGGTGACTGACGAAAGCCTGCCGGGTATTCTGGCGGGCGGCAAGGTGTGGCTGGAAATCGGCTTTGGCGGTGGCGAGCATCTGGCGGGACAGGCGGCGCGCAATCCGGACGTCACCATTATCGGCTGCGAGCCCTTCCTGAACGGCGTGGGCTCCCTGCTGCGTCATGTCGAAGACGGCGGCCTGAAGAATGTCCGCGTCCTGGCTGACGATGCGCGGCCGTTGATCGACAAGTTGCCGGACGCCAGCCTCGACCGTATCTTCATCCTGTTCGCCGATCCATGGCCCAAGGCGCGCCATAACAAGCGGCGCTTCATCCAGACGGAAACGGTGAATGCCTTTGCCCGCGTTCTGAAACCCGGCGGCCGGGTGCGTTTCGCCACCGACTGGGCGGACTATGCCGACTGGGCCTTGCGCTTTTTCCGCGAAAGCCCCGATTTCGCCTGGCAGGCCGAAGCACCGTCCGACTGGACGAAGCCGCCGCAAGACCACCTGACGACGCGTTACGAGACCAAGGGCCTTGGCGACTGCAAGCCGGTCTTCTTCGACTTCGTCCGAAAGTAGCTGTTATTCCAACGGTGATTACTTCGCCGGACGCACGACCTTGCTTTCCAGGTTGGCCTTGACCTGGCGCGCGTCATAGGCATTGGGCTGCTCGGGCTTGGGACCCTTGTGCATCAGGATTTCAGCCGAAGCTTCGTAGCGCGTGAACTGATAGCTGTCGCGCTGCCAGTCATCCATGCCGAAGCCCACGCCCCACGCACCCCAGCGGCTGCCGCGATAGAAGCGCCACGACACGCTGTTCATGAACGGGTCGTCGTAATTGCTGACGGTGCGGGTCTTGCTGTCGGTGTCGCGGTGGACGATTTCGAACCAGTCGTAACCGTTGGCCAGGGTCAGTTCCGCCGCGTGGTACAGCATGTAGTTTTCGACGGTTTCGCGTGGAGTGGAATCGTTGCCCGAGAAGCTCAGGCGGTAGCGGCCGTCTTCGATACGTGTGTCGCTATAGCCCCAGTGATAACCCGAGGCGGTATCCGCCGGCTGATACGGAGTCGGCGTGGCGCAACCCGACAGAACGGCCAGGGCCGAAACGGCGAGCGCGGTGACGATATACTTTTTCATTGGCGTTTTCCCACAGGCACGAAGTGCGCGTGCCACAATCTGTGCCAGCAAGTTAACGCCGTCAATACGGCGTAATTTCGTCACATTGATGATGACGCGGCAAATTGCGGCGGACGGCTATGGGTTTCGCTTGGTGTGCGTCAAGGCGGACAGGGTCTCGAACGCGGCACCCGTCCACTGCAGCATGTCGATGCGCGCCGCCGACGCAGTGAACGACAGCATGTTGAAGCCATTGGGCTGGTGCCGCAAACGTTTCGAAGTCGCCGTGGATGCATTGAGAAACAGCGTCGCATGGCCGTCGCCCTCACGTATCTCGGTATAGGCGTGATGCTGGTGGCCAGCCAGAACCAGATCGATCTTCAAGCTCTCCAAAGTCGTCATGAAGGTTTGCCGGTTGAACACGGCGACGTCGAGTGGGAATTCTTTCGGATTCATGACCGGATGATGGACGACGCATATCCGCCACGGCGCGGCGGACGCGGCAAAGACCCGATGCAAATCCCGGCACTGACGGTTGCTTATGGCGCCGTTGGCCCAATTCCAGTGGGGCAGGATCATCCGCGCCGAATTGAGTCCCTTGACATGGACGGTATCGGAGCGGAATTCGGGCTCAAGTTCGCGACCTATATGATGGCGGTAGCGGCGGAACGGGTTGACGAAGCGCGTCAGATCCATGCCGGGCAGGTCGTGATTGCCGGGTATGGTCAGCAGCGGCAGGTTCAGGCGGTCGAACCAG
The DNA here is from genome assembly GCA_936940865.1 of uncultured Asticcacaulis sp. Taxonomy (GTDB): domain Bacteria; phylum Pseudomonadota; class Alphaproteobacteria; order Caulobacterales; family Caulobacteraceae; genus Asticcacaulis. Next base: position 27,755 of record CAKZJB010000003.1, read on the forward strand.
GCGCGGGCCTCGGCGAATTCTTGCCTGGTGGCGGATTGGGTGATGTCGCCGCTGGCTATGACCAGATCCGGGCGGGCGTCGGCCAGACAGGCGGCCAAGCCTTCAGCCACAGCCGCCTCGATGCAGCCGAAATGCAGGTCCGAGACATGTGCGATCTTCATCCGGCCTCCGGTTCCGGTATCAGCACCTGGACATGGCGAGGCTTAAGCGTGAATTCCAGCGGCGTGCGCAACTTTTCCACCTCGCCGTCTATCGAAACAAGGGCTCTTTTGTGCCGGCTCCACAGCTTGATACGGCGTCCCGTCATCTCCTTGAGGTCCGGATCACGCAGCCAGTGCCCGAACAGAAGCCGCATCAGCAGGCGCATGTGCGACACTTTCGACTTCGTCGTCATGACATAGGCCGCCAGTTCGCCGCCGTCGAGCGTTTGCCGCTTGAAATTGCTTTCGGTCAGCGTGTCGCTGTCGGCGAAGCGGTTGGCGGAGACCACGACGGCCGGCGTGTGGAATTTCGTCATCTGGCCGTCGACATCGAGCACGATGCGCTCGCGCTTATGCCGGTCGATATTGTCGAGCACGAACATGAAGAGCCGCGGGAAGAGCCAGAAATTGCTCATGTCGCGCTTTTGTTCGCGATAGACCGAGGCCTGCGGCATGGTGCCGATACTGGCGCAACAGAGAAAAAGCTTGCCATTGACATAGCCCGCATCGATCGCCTCGGTCCTGACCCCATGCGCATAGGCCTTCAGGGCTTGTGGCAGGGTGTCGATGCCGAGGTCGTGGGGCAAAAGGTTCATGGTTCCGAAAGGCAGGACGCCGAACGCCTTGCCACGTTCGGCCAGCACCTTGGCGCTTTCTCTGATGGTGCCGTCGCCGCCGCCGATGAGTAGCGGCAGTGGGCTTTCGATCAGGCGGTCGAGATTTTCCGACATCGTGTCGGGTTCGCTGAAGCACAATTCGGCGACGTCAAGCCCGCTGTCATGGATGGCGGCTTCGACCGCCGGCTCGCCCATGTTGAGCACGGTGCCCGACCGCCGGTTTATCAGGATGTTGAAGCCTTCGCCCGCCATGCGGCTGTTGTGACGCATGGCGGTGCAAAGAATCTATAGCGATTGGCTACCTTATCCGTGCTGATCGCGCTTGGCCGCCACGCGCAGGCGCAGGGCGTTGAGCTTGATGAAGCCGGCGGCATCGCGGTGGTCGTAGGCGACCTTGCCTTCTTCAAACGTCACCAGGTCCTGGTCGTACAGCGAATAGGGGCTGGTGCGGCCGATAACGGTGACATTGCCCTTGTAGAGCTTGACGCGGACCTGGCCGGTGACCTTGTCCTGGCTGAAGTCGATGGCGGCCTGCAGCATCTGGCGCTCGGGCGAGAACCAGAAGCCGTTATAGACCAGCGACGCGTACTTCGGCATCAGCTCGTCCTTCAGGTGCATGGCGCCGCGGTCCAGCGTGATCGATTCGATGCCGCGGTGCGCCGCCAGAAGGATGGTGCCGCCCGGGGTCTCGTAGACGCCGCGCGACTTCATGCCGACGAAGCGGTTTTCGACCAGGTCGAGGCGGCCAACACCGTTGTCGTGGCCGAGCTGGTTGAGCCTGGTCAGCAGGGCCGCCGGCGACAGCTTTTCACCGTCGATGGCGACGGGGTCGCCGCGTTCGAAGTCGATGGTGAAGACGGTTGCCTTGTCCGGCGCGTCCTCGGGCGCGATGGTGCGTTGATAGACGAATTCCGGGGCCTCGACCGCCGGATCTTCCAGCACCTTGCCTTCGGACGAAGAGTGCAGCAGGTTGGCGTCGACCGAGAAGGGGGCGTCGCCGCGCTTGTCCTTGGCGATGGGGATCTGGTGGGCTTCGGCGAAGGCCAGCAGGGCTTCGCGCGAGGCGAAGTTCCATTCGCGCCACGGCGCGATGACGCGGATGTCTGGCTCAAGGCCGTAATAGCCGAGCTCGAAGCGGACCTGGTCGTTGCCCTTGCCGGTCGCGCCATGGCAGACGGCGTCGGCGCCGACCTTGCGGGCGATCTCGATCTGCTTCTTGGCGATCAGCGGACGCGCGATCGAGGTGCCGAGCAGGTACTGGCCTTCATAGACGGTGTTGGCGCGGAACATCGGGAAGACGTAGTCGCGGACGAATTCCTCGCGCAGGTCCTCAATGAAGATGTTTTCCGGCTTAATGCCAAGAAGCTCAGCCTTCTTCCGCGCCGGTTCCAGCTCTTCACCCTGGCCGAGGTCGGCGGTGAAGGTGACGACTTCGGCGTTATATTCGGTCTGCAGCCACTTCAGGATGATCGAGGTGTCGAGGCCGCCCGAATAGGCGAGGACGACTTTCTTGACGGGCTTATCAGCGGGTGCGGACATGGGCGTTCCTTGAAGCGGGACGGTGTGTGGACAATTCCCGCGCGCTTTACGGTCTGCATCGCTGCGATGCAAGAAAAAAGAGGGGCCGCTGGACCCCTCTTGTTATTGCAACGGCGATGGTATCGCCGTTGGCAAGCGCGACTGCGCGCCCGAGCCTATGCGAGGAGCCATGCGGCGCTTGAGCTGAAAAAACTAATACCGACGGTCATTCTTCATGACCGTCGGTATTAGACCGTTACCTGTGTACCCAGTTCGACCACGCGGCCCGGCGGGATATGGAAGAACTCGGTCGGGTTGGTGGCGTTTTTCATCAGGAAGATGAAGAGCTTGTCCTGCCACAGCGGCATTCCGGAATTGGCGGACGGCACGACGCTCCTGCGGCCGAGGAAGAAGCTGGTCGACATGATATCGAACTTGAGACCAAGTTTCCGGCACAGACCCAGCGCCTTCGGCAGGTTCGGGCTTTCCATGAAGCCGTAGTTCAGCGTGACCTTCTTGAAGTCCTCGTTCAGCACCTCGATCGAAATGCGGTCGGCGTCCTGGACGCGCGGCGTATTGGTCGTGCGCACCGTCAGGATGATGTTCTTCTCGTGCAGGATCTTGTTGTGCTTGAGATTGTGCATCAAGGCGACCGGAGCGATTTCGCCGTCCGAGGTCAGGAAGATGGCCGTACCGGCGACGCGGTGCGGCGGGCGCTTCTTCAGCATCTCGATCAGGTCGGTCAGCAGAACCGAGTCGCGGCGCGCTTTTTCGGTCAGGGTCTTGGTACCGCCGGCCCAGGTCAGCATGGTCAGGACCAGCCCGCCGCCGAGCGTCAGCGGCAGCCAGGCGCCATCCGGAATCTTCAGCAGGTTCGAGCTGAAGAAGACGATATCCAACGCACCCAGCGGCGCCAGCAGCGCCCAGGCCTGCCAGCGCTTCCACTTCCAGACGTGGCGCAGGAAGACGTAGGCCAGCAGCGTATCGACCATCATGGCGCCGGTGACGGCGATGCCGTACATCGAAGTCAGGCGGTCGGTGGTCTGGAAGACGAGCAGCAGGATCAGGACGCCGATCAGCAGCATGGAGTTGATCTGCGGCACGAAGATCTGGCCGGCCTGGGTCTCGGAGGTGCGCTTGATGTCGATGCGCGGCAGCAGGCCCAGTTGCACCGCCTGCTGGGTCATGGAGAAGGCGCCGGTGATGACGGCCTGGCTGGCGATGACGGTCGCCAGCGTCGCCAGGATGAAGATCGGCCAGTAGGCCACGTCGGGCACCATCTGCCAGAACGGATTGGCGCGGGCCGCAGGATCCTTGAGCGCCAGCGCGCCCTGGCCGAGATAGTTCAGCGTCAGGCAGGGCAGGACGAAGACCATCCACGACATCTGGATCGGCTTCTTGCCGAAATGGCCCATGTCGGCATACAGCGCCTCGGCGCCGGTGACGGCCAGGAAGACCGAGCCCAGGATGACAAAGCCTGTCAGGCCGTTGGCAATAAGGAATTCGATGCCGTACTGCGGCATCAGGGCCGTCAGGATGATCGGATCGTCGAAGATGTGCAGCAGGCCGAGGCCCCCCAGCGCCAGGAACCATATCACGGTGATCGGACCGAAGAACTTCGCGACCTTGCCTGTGCCCTTGGACTGCACCATGAACAGGGCCAGCAGGATGACGCCGGCCAGGCCGACGATATAAACGTGCGGGATATGGCCGACGCCCGGTGCGTCGCGCAGGCCTTCGACCGCGCCCAGCACCGACACGGCCGGCGTGATGATGCCGTCGCCGTAAAACAGCGACGCGCCGCAAATGCCGAGGAAGAAGACGGCCGGCGAATATTTGCCGAGGGCCTTCTGCGCCAGCGCCATCAAAGCCAGTGTGCCGCCTTCACCCTTGTTGTCGGCGCGCATCAGGAAGATGACGTATTTCACCGTCACCACCATGATCAGCGCCCAGAATACCAGCGAAATGACGCCGTAGACAGCCAGGCTGCCGTCGGCGCCGGCGCGCGTGTGGCGCAGCGCCTCGCGCATGGCGTACAGCGGCGACGTCCCGATATCGCCAAAGACGACGCCGATCGAGCCGACCGCCAGCGCCAGGAAGCCTTCCGATCCATGGCCGTGACTCTGCACGGCGTCGGCCGCGGGTGAATGGCCTGCGGAGGAAACGTGAACGCTTGTGGCTGGATTGGTCTGGGACTCGGTGTCCGTCATTGCAACGGAAGGCGCTGACAGCGGCGCGGACGCCGTTGAATCAGCAGGGATATCCCCGGTCATGCACACTCTCCTGAGGGGCGGCGACACACAAAAGTCCCGGTCAGGCCCTCGCTTGAACGCCGGGCTCTTACGCTTATTTAAGACCACATTCAATCCTGATTACAGTTCGATTAGGGTCGCAAAACCAGTGATGGGCTAGGAACCGCTGTAAAATTGTTGTAATATTGAGATAATCATGTCGGACAGCCAAAGATTTCCCGTCGCCGCGCACACCCTGGCGTACCTGGCCCACCGCAACGCCTATTCTCGCGAACAGGCGGTGTCCTCGTCTGTGCTTGCAGCATCCATTCCAACGAACCCGGTCGTGATTCGCCGCATGACGACCCAACTGGCCAAGGCCGGACTGCTCGCCACCTGTTCCGGGGTCGCGGGCGGGGCCTGGCTGCTGAAGCGCCCGGAACATATTCATCTCGATGAGGTCCTGCGCGCAGTCAACGGCTGCGCGCATCTGGGCAGTGCGCCCGTCGGCGCCAAGAACTGCCCGATCAGCCAGGCCATTCCGCGCGCCGTCAGCCACGCCATGGACCTGGCCAATGCCGCCGCGTCGGCCAGCCTGGCGCGCATCACGGTCGCCGATCTGCTGCAACAGGCCGGCCATCAGGCCGAAAACGCTGAAAAAATCCCGGCTTAACGCAGCGCCGCTACGGCGGTCGCAACCGAAGCCGTGCGCGCATAGGCAAAGGCGTCGCCGACGGCGATAAGCACGGGCCCGTCCCAGGCGGCTGTTTCGACCTCAGCCGCCAGCCGGTCGAGCCTCGTCGCAACGGCGCGCGCGTGCTGGCGCCCGGCGTTTTCGATCAGCACGACCGGCGTCGCGGCCGGACGGCCGGCTTCACGCAGCCGCGCTTCGATATGGCGGGCATTGTGCGAGGACATGTAGAAGACAAGGCTGGTTTCGGTGTCCGAGACGCGGGCGTCGTCGAGATCGATGCTGCCCTCCTTTGTCCGCCCGGTCAGGAAGGTGACGGCGCGCGCCTCGCCCCGGTGGGTCAGGGGGAACTCGAACTGCGCGGCCGCGGCGCTGGCGGCCGTGACGCCGGCCAGGGTCTTGTGCGGGACGCCATGACGGTCGAGATACTGGCGCTCTTCTTCGACGCGGCCGAACATGGACGGATCGCCGCCCTTCAGGCGCACGACGTGCAGGCCTTTTCGCGCCAGACGCACCATCAATTCGTTCGTCTTGTCCTGGCTGACGCTCAACCGGTCGCCACGCTTGCCGACACAGATCTTGACGCAGCGTTGCGGGGCAAGCGCGATAATATCCTCGCTGACCAGGGCGTCGTAGAGCAGGGCCTGGGCCTGCTGCAGGACTTTCAGCGCGCCCAGGGTCAACAGGTCGGCATTACCCGGGCCCGCGCCCACCAGACTGACAAAACCATTACGCATCAGCGGCCTCCTTGGCCTTGTGGCGGACAATCATCCGCACGATTTCCGGGCGGCACGACCCGCATTGCGTGCCGGCAGAGGTTACGTCGCCGACGGCGTCGGCCGATTGGCAACCGGCGGCGATGGCGGCTTCGATCTTGCGCTGGCCAATACCGCGGCAGGCGCAGACCAGCGGGCCCTGGTCCTCGACGCCTGGCAGGCGACCGATCAGCACGGCGGCGCGGTCTTCCGGGGAAAGGGCTTCGTCACCGAAGCGCTCGGCCAGCCAGTCGCGGGCCGGCAGGCGCTTGGCCGACGGCGCGATAAAGGCCACGGCGGTCAGGCGGCCGTCCTCCATCAGGACGCGGCGGCGGATGCCGCCCGCCGGATCGTCGAGCGAGATCGCGCCCTTCGCCCCGACCAGGGTGTCGAGTGCCGGCGGCTGGCCGCGGCCGGCGATTTCATAGACCTGGCAATGAGCGAACGGGGTACGGCGCCAGATGACGCCCGGTCCGAAGGCGAGCTCGTCGTCGCCATGGATGACAAAGCCGTGCCAGGTTTCGCCGAACGGCGTCACCATGGCCGGGGTGTGCTTGAATTCGGGCTGGCCAGAGGTCGGATCGACTTCCGGGTTGATCAGCGGATTGGCGCGGCCAAACGGCGCGAAGCTCTTCGTCCAGTGCATCGGCACGCAGATATCGCCTTCGCGTACGTCCTCGGTCACCTTGGCGCGCAGGACCGCATCGCCATAGAAGGTGACGACGCGCGCCAGGCGCTGGTCGGTGATGAAGCAGCGCTCGGCGTCGCGCGGATGGATTTCGACCAGCGGCTCGGGAATGTGGCGGTTGAGCTCGGGCGCCAGCGCCGTCCGCGTCATGGTGTGCCACTGGTCGCGGATACGGCCGGAATTGAGCGCCAGCGGGAAGGCATCGGTGGTCGGGCTGGCCGGGCCTTGCGCCAGGACCGGAGACAGGCGGGCGCGGCCGTTGGGCGTGTTGAAGCCGCCATCGGCGAACAGCCGTCCGGCCGGCTTGCCGCCCTTGCGGAACGGCCAGCGTGTCGGGACCAGGTTGTCGTATTCGGCCTTTGTCATGCCGGCCATGCCGCCGAGGTCGAGGAAGCGGTAGCCGTCGTTTTCGAAGGCCGTCAGGCGGGCATATTCGTCGAAGACCTCGCCGGCGTGCTGCCACTCGAAGCCGGCATAGCCCATGCGGCGCGCAACCTCGGCGACGATCCGCCAGTCGGCTTTTGTCTGGCCGGGCAGGGGCGCCAGCGGCCGCTGGCGTGAGATCACGCGTTCCGAATTGGTGACGGTGCCGTCTTTTTCGCCCCAGGCGGCGGCCGGAAGCTGGATGTGGGCCATGGCCATGGTGTCGGTGCGCGCGATCACGTCCGACACCACGACCAGTTCACAACGCTTCAGGGCCTGGGCGACGAAATCGGCATCGGGAAGGGACACAAGCGGATTGGTCGCCATCACCCACACGGCCTTGATGGCGCCGGAATGGATGGCGCGGAACATGTCGACGGCCTTGAGGCCTGCTTTCGGCGCGATGGTCGGGCTGTTCCAGAAGCGCTTTACGCACGATTTCGAGACCTCGTCGAAATCCATGTGCGCGGCCAGCATATTGGCCAGGCCGCCGACTTCACGGCCGCCCATGGCGTTGGGCTGGCCGGTGATCGAGAAGGGTGCTGAACCCAGCTTTCCGATCTTGCCCGACAGAAGGTGTGCATTGATCAGGCTCAGCCCCTTGGCGACGCCCTGGGCCGATTGGTTGGAGCCCATGGAGAACAGGCTGACCGTACGCGCGGTGGTGAGAAAGCGGTTGTAGAAGGCGAGAAGATCGCCGGTGGCGATGCCGCAATCGCGGGCGACCGCCTCGGGGGACTGGTCCTGCTGTTCGAGCGTGGCCTTGAGCTCGGCATAGCCTTCCGTGTGGTCGCGGACGAAATCGCGATCGACGCCGCCATGCGTGATCAGATAGGCGCAAAGCCCGTTCCACAGGCGCACGTCGCTCTGCGGCTTGATCATCAGATGCAGGTCACACGACTTGGCGGTTTCGGTCCGCCGGGGATCGATGCAAATGCGGAACTGCGGGTGGCGGTCGCCGGCGGCTTCGACGCGGCGGAACAGCACCGGGTGCGTCCAGGCGGCATTATGCCCGGAAAAGACCAGCAGTTCCGCGGCCTCGATGTCCTCATAGGTGCCGGGCACCAGGTCGGCGCCGAACGCCTTCTTGTGCGCGGCGACGGCCGAGGCCATGCACAGGCGCGAATTGGTGTCGATATTGGCCGTGCCGATATAGCCCTTGGCCAGTTTGTTGACGGCGTAGTAGTCCTCGGTCAGTAGCTGGCCGGAGACGTAGAAGGCCACGGAGTCGGGTCCGTGCTGGTCGACGATGGCGCGGAATTTCTGCGCGACGGCGTCGAGCGCCTCGTCCCATGATGCGTCGCGGAAGCCATCCGCTTCACGAATACGAGGATGAAGCAGCCGTCCCTGCAGGCCGAAGGTGGCGCCGAGCGCGGTACCTTTCGAGCAGAGACGGCCGCCGTTGGCCGGGTGGGCCGGGTCGCCCGCCACCTTGAGTTCGCGGTTCCCGTTCGTGTCCGCCGCCACGCCGCAGCCGACCCCGCAATAAGGGCACGTCGTGCGGATCGTCGTCGTGACGGCTTCGGCGGGGGCAGCGTCTCTGGCCATGTTTACAAACTCAGATGTTGAGACCCAAAAGGATTCGGCCGTTTTCGATCATCAACGGCACGGTCGGCGTGCAGCCCTTGCCGGCGTCGGCGCCCATGGCTTCACCGGTTTCGAGCGAGATCGACCAGTTGTGCAGCGGGCAGGCGACCGCCTTGCCGTGGACGATGCCTTCGGAAAGCGGCCCGTGCTTGTGCGGGCAGCGGTCGAAGATGGCGAAGTATTCGTCCGAAACGGTGCGAAAGACCGCGACGGCGCCCAGGTCGGTTTCGACGCGGCGGGCGCTTTGCGGCTGCACCTCTTCGGCCGGGCCGACATCGGTCCAGTGGATGACGACGGAGGCATTCATTCTGCAGGCTCCTGAAGGTGAGATTGCGAAATTCCGGCGCGCAGGTCGGCCAGCGGCGAGAACACCTTGGCGGGTTCGGACCTGGGTGCGATTTCGGCCCACGGATCGACCTGGAACACCGCCTGGCTTTCCAGGAAGCGGGCGACCAGGGCGGCGCGAACGTCCGGCTCGGCCAGGCCGTCCTTGACGAACTGCAGGCCGACACGTTCGATCCACGGCGCCGTGCGTTCCAGGTACCAGGCGTCTTCGCGGTAGAGCTGGACGAAGGCCATCGACCATTCCAGCGCTTCCTCTTCGGTCGCCACCTTGGTCAGAAGGTCGGTGACGCGGACATGGATGCCGGCATTGCCGCCGACATGCAGCTCATAGCCGCTGTCGACGCAGACGACGCCGAAGTCCTTGATTGTCGCTTCCGCGCAGTTGCGCGGGCAGCCCGATACGGCCATCTTGAACTTGTGCGGCATATAGCTGCCCCAGGTCGCCTGTTCCAGCTTGACGCCGAGACCGGTCGAATCCTGGGTGCCGAAGCGGCACCATTCCGAACCGACGCAGGTCTTCACCGTACGCAGCGCCTTGGCGTAGGCGTGGCCCGACACCATGCCGGCGGCATTGAGGTCGGCCCACACGGCCGGGAGGTCCTGCTTCTTGATGCCGAACAGGTCCAGGCGCTGGCCGCCGGTCACCTTGACCATCGGCACGTCGTACTTGTCGACGACATCGGCGATGGCGCGCAGTTCCTTGGCCGAGGTCAGCCCGCCCCACATGCGCGGCACGACCGAATAGGTGCCGTCCTTCTGGATGTTGGCGTGGTTGCGCTCATTGACGAAGCGCGAGCGCGGATCGTCCTTGTACTCGCGCGGCCAGGCGCAGAGCAGGTAGTAGTTGAGCGCCGGACGGCACGACGAACAGCCGTCGGGGGTCGACCACTTCAGCGCCTGCATGACGTCGGGCATGGTCTTGATCTCCTGCTCGACGATCGCCCTGCGCACGACGGCGTGGCCGTGCTCGGTGCACTTGCATATCGGCTTCGGGCCGGTCTGCGCCTTGAAGGCGTCGCCGAGCGTGCATTTCAGGAGGCTTTCGACGATGCCGGTGCACGACCCGCATGACGCCGACGCCTTGCAGTGGCCGCGGACCTTGTCGAGATTGTCGTTGCCCGCCTGGATCGAGGCGACCACCTGGCCCTTGGACACGCCGTTGCAGCCGCACACTTCGGTGTCGTCAGGCCATGCCGCAACAGCGTCAGAAGGGTCCTGGCCGGCCAGGGCGTTGGTGACGGCCTGGCCGAAGATCAGGGTATCGCGGATATCGCCGATATCCTCGCCCTTCTTCATCAGGTCGAAGTACCAGCCGCCGTCGGTGGCTTCGCCGAACAGGACGCAGCCCGCCAGCTTGTTCTGCTTGATGACCAGGCGTTTGTAGACGCCGCGGCTGGGGTCGCGGAAAACGACGTCCTCGTAGCCTTCGCCGCCCGAGAACTGGCCGGCGGAATAGAGATCAACGCCCGAAACCTTGAGGCGCGTGGCCAGGCTTGAGCCATGGTATTCGCTGTCGGGGCGGGTTTCGGTCAGCACGTCGGCGACGGTGCGGCACATTTCCCAAATCGGCGCGACCAGGCCGTAGCACTGGCCGCGGTGCTGGGCGCATTCGCCGATGGCGAAGATGTCGGGGTCCGAAGTGCGCATCTGGTCGTCGACCACGATGCCGCGTTCGACCTTCAGGCCGGACGACTTGGCGGGCTCGACGTGCGGGCGGATGCCGACGGCCATGACCAGCAGCGAAGCCGGGATGACGCGGCCGTCCTTCAGCTTCAGGCCTTCGACGTGGGTTTCGCCGAGGATGGCTTCGGACTGGGCGTTGAGCACCGAGGTCACGCCGCGTTCCAGAAGCGCCTTTTCGAGCAGGCGGCCGGCGGCTTCGTCGAGCTGGCGCTCCATCAGCACGTCGACCAGGTGGATGACGGTGGCCTTCATGCCGCGCTTGGCCAGGCCGTAGGCGGCTTCGAGGCCCAGCAAGCCACCGCCGATGACGACGGCTTCGCCACCTTGCGCGGCGGCTTTCTGCATGGCGTCGACATCGTGCAGGTCGCGGAAGGCGACCACGCCGTGGAGGTCGGCGCCCGGCAGGGGCAGGCGGATGGGATCGGAGCCCATGGCCAGGATCAGCTTGTCGTAGGCGATGGTCTGGCCGTCGTGCAGGACGACGAACTTGCCCTTGGTGTCGATGGACTGCACCCAGTAGCCGAAATGGGTCTTGACGCCGTTGCTATCGTACCATTCCTGGCTGTGGGTGACGATCTGTTCGAAGCTCTTTTCGCCGGCCAGGACGGGCGACAGCTGGATGCGGTCGTAGGTGGGCAGGCTTTCGGCGCCGATGATCGAGATGTCGAAACGGGTATCGTCGCGCTTGAGGATTTCTTCGACGATGCGTCCGCCCGCCATGCCGGCGCCGATGACGACGATTTTTTCCTTGGTCATGACTGAACCCTCAGATCTTGACGGAGTTGGCAGAGAGGGCGCCCCAGGTCGAACGCCACTTTTTCTTGATGAAGGTCAGGCCCGACAGGGCGACCAGGGCCAGGACGGCGAAGCCGATCAGGCCGATCTGGTACGAACCGGTCGCCTGCTTGGAAAAGCCGAGCGTCGCGGCGAGATAAAAGCCGCCGACCCCGCCGAAGGCGCCGACCAGGCCGGTCATGATGCCGATCTCGTGGCGGAAGCGTTGCGGAACCAGCTGGAAGACCGCACCATTGCCCATGCCGAGCGCACCCATGGCGATCATCAGGACAACCAGGGTCGCCCAGACGTTCGGCATCCTGAAGCTGAAGATGACCAGGAAGAGCGCCGCGACCGAATACATGATCGACAGGGTGCGGATGCCGCCGATGCGGTCGGCGATCGAGCCGCCGACGGGACGGACCAGCGAGCCCGAGAAGACGCAAGCCGCCGTGAAGAAGCCGGCGATGACGGGCGTCAGGCCATATTCGGCGTTGAAATAGACGTTGAGCGACGAGGAAAGGCCGACGAAGCCGCCGAAGGTGACGCCGTAGAACAGCATGAACCACCAGGCATCGGGCTCCTTCAGGATCTTGAGATATTGCGCGGTCGTCTTGGCCGGCGGCTGCTCGGGCGCGTCCTTGGCCATGAACAGGTAGACGACGAAGACGATGATCAGCGGAATGGCGACCAGGCCGAAGACCGCCTGCCAGCCGAACATCTTGGCCAGCGTCGGGGCGAACAGAGAGGCGAAGACCGTACCCGAATTGCCGGCGCCCGCAATGCCGAGCGCAACCCCTTGATATTTCGGTGGATACCAGCGCGATGCCAGCGGCAGGGCGACGGCGAAGGATGCGCCGGCCATGCCGAGAACCGCGCCGAGGCTTAAGATCGCACCGAAGCTGTTGATGTGCAGCAGCCAGGCAAGCAGCAGGCCGGCGATGACGATGCCCTGCGCGATCAGGCCGGTCTTCTTGGGACCGATATGGTCGACCAGGAAACCATTGACGATGCGAAGCGCCGCGCCGGCCAGGATGGGAACGGCCACCATCAGGCCCTTTTGTGCGGGATCGAGATGAAGGTCCTTGGCGATCTGGACGCTGAGGGCGCCCAGAAGTACCCAGACCATGAAGCTCATGTCGAAGTAGAGGAAGGCGGACAGAAGAGTAGGCGTGTGCCCTGCCTTAAGAAAGTCCTTACTGATCATCTGTATATCCGGCCGCTTGGGGCAAAAAAAAACGCCTCAAGATCAAACTGGGACCGGACACGGAGGGACCGATCAGCTTGACTTGAGACGTCATTGTCTTGGCGTCTGTCAGCGCCATCCTTGGCAAAAACAGACTAGGGAGGAAACGGTCGCCGTTGACCGCATGGTCTGATGGTGCTTGCCGGACGGGCTTTCGTCAATAACGGCGTCCGGATTCCGGCCGGCCTTTCGCGGTGCACAAAAATCTTGTGGTGAAAATGTCACAAACCGCCCCGGATTTCGCCGATTTGGCGGCTCCGAGGCGGTTCATGGAAAAAGGTTGAAATGGTTTCAAACGCAACATGTGACGAAAGGCGTTAAGAATTAAGCCTTCCGTGACGTCGGTTATATCGGTTCAGGCGTCTTGACGCGGTCATGGGCTTCCAGGAAGGACACGATTTCCTGGCGGCAGCGCATGAATTCCGGATCGTCATAGGCGGTCAGGCGGCTGCGCGGGCGCGGGCAGCGGACGTCGATAACCTTGCCGATGGTCGCCTTCGGGCCGTTGGTCATCATCACCACCTTGTCGGCCAGCAGCACGGCCTCGTCGACATCATGGGTGATCATCATGACGGTGGCGTTGATGCGGGCGTGCAGCTCCATGACCGTGTCCTGCAGGTGGCCACGCGTCAGGGCGTCGAGCGCGCCGAACGGTTCGTCGAGCAGCAGGACCTTGGGCTCCATGGCCAGCGCCCGGGCGATGCCGACGCGCTGCTTCATGCCGCCCGAGATTTCGGAAGGACGCTTCTTGGCGGCGTGGTCCATCTTGACCAGTTCGAGGTTGCGCATGGCGCGGCGGTGGAGCTGGCTCATCGTCTCCTTGCCGCCGAAGATCTTGTCGACGGCCAGGCGGACGTTTTCGTAGACCGTCATCCACGGCAGCAGGGAATGGTTCTGGAAGACGACGGCGCGGTCGGGGCCGGGACCGGTGATCTCCTTGTTGTCGAGCAGCGCCGCGCCGAGCGTCAGCGGCACCAGGCCGGCGACGACGTTCAACAGGGTGGACTTGCCGCAGCCCGAATGGCCGATGATCGAGATGTATTCGCCGGAATTGACGGTCAGCGACACATTGTCGAGGACGCTGGAGATGACGCCGTCGCGTTCGAAGTCGACAAAGACGTTCTCAAGGGAAAGCTGGGGTTTCATGAATGTACTCCGGAAATTGTCTTGAGAGCGGGCTTAGTCTGCGGCGGTTCCGCGGGAGACGATGTTTCCAAGTCCGGCAACCAGGCGGTCGAGCGCGAAGCCCACCAGTCCGACCCAGGCCAGGGCCACGATGATGTCGGACATGCGCGACGAATTGTACTGGTCCCAGATAAAGAAGCCGATGCCGACGCCGCCCAGCAGCATTTCCGAGGCGACGATGGCCAGCCAGCTCATGCCGATGCCGATCCGCAGGCCGGTGAAGATGTGCGGCGTCGCCGCCGGCAGCATGATCTTGAAGAAGAATTCGATGGGGTGCAGACGCAGGACGCGGGCGACGTTGATGTAGTCCTGCGGGATGTTGCGGACGCCGACGGCCGTGTTGATGACGATCGGCCAGATCGAGGTGATGAAGATGACGAACAGGGCCGACGGCTGGGCTTCGCGCAGCATGGCCAGCGAGATCGGCAGCCAGGCCAGGGGCGGCACGGTGCGCAGGACCTGGAAGATCGGGTCGAAGCCCTTGCGCGCCCAGCCGACCGTGCCGATGAAGGCGCCGAGCAGCACGCCGCAGACGGCCGCCAGGCTGAAGCCGATGCCGACGCGCGACAGCGAGGTCAGCACGTGCCAGAACAGGCCCTTGTCGACACCGCCGCGGTCGAAGAAGGGGTTGAGGATCAGCTCCTGCGAGTCCGCCCAGATCTGCGATGGGCCCGGCAGGCCGCCTGGCATGACGCGCGACACGGCCTCCCAGATACCCAGGGCGATGCCGATGGTCAGAACCGGCAGGATAACGGTCGAGATGCGGTCGCCGGCCTTGCGCAGCTTCGCGGCTTCGATCTGCTTCTTCTGCGCGGCGTTCAACAGGACGGATCGGTCGATCGACGGCGCGGTTTGGATAGGAGCCTCGGGCTTTTTCATAAAATCAAACGGCATAACGGGTTCCAGTCGGAAAGGCGCCTCTCCGGAGCGGGCCGGAGAGGCGAACGCGGGTTAGCTCAGCTTCTTGATCGCCAGGCTGTTGAGGTAGGCGTCGGGGTTGGACGGGTCGAAGACCTTGCCGTCGAAGAACTTTTCCGGACCGCGCGAATCCGAGGCCGGAGCGGCGATGCCGTATTGCTTGGCGACATCGCGCCACAGGTCCGAGCGGTTGACCTTGTTGACCAGGGCCATGGTGTTGAGACCCGCGTCGAAATTGCCCCAGCGCTTGTTTTCGGTGATGAACCAGGCGTCGTGCGATTTGAAGGGGAAGGCGGCATTGTCGGCCCAGAACTTCATGATATGCGGGCTGCCGGTAACCTTGCGGCCGTCGCCGTAGTCGATCGTGCCCTTAAGGCGCGGGACGATGTCGTTGATCGGCACGTTGATGTACTGGCGGCCGGCAGTGATGGCGCACATGGCGTCGCGGTTCTTGTCGCACCATTGTTGGGCTTCCATGACGGCGGCGATCAGCGCCTTGGCGGCATTCGGATGCTTGTCGACCCAGTCGGCGCGCATGCCCAGCGCCTTTTCCGGGTGATTCATCCATATTTCCGATGTCGTCGTGGCGGTGTAGCCGATGTGCTGGTCGACCAGCTGGCCGTTCCATGGCTCGCCGACGCAGAAGGCGTCCTGTGTGCCGGCTTTCATGTTGGCGACCATCTGCGGCGGCGGGATGACGATGGTCGAGCAATCGGTGTCGGGGTTGATGCCGCCGGCCGCCAGCCAGTAGCGCAGCCACAGATCGTGCGTACCGCCACGGAAGGTCATCGCGACCTTGGCGATATTGCCGGCCGCCTTCATCTGCATGAACTTGGCCTTCATCGGCGCGCTGTTGAGGCCGACCTTGATGTCCTTGAGGTCGTTGCCGACGCTGATGCCCTGGCCGTTCACATTGAGACGCGCCAGGATATACATCGGCGTGGCCTTCGCCGCCTGGCCGGTGGTGATGAGGTAAGGCATCGGCGACAGGATGTGCGCCCCGTCGATTCCGCCGCCCTGGCTGCCCAGCACGATATTGTCGCGTGTGGCCGCCCACGAAGCCTGCTTGAGCACGTCGACATCCGGCATGCCGTACTTGGCGAACAGGCCGCGTTCCTTGGCGATGATCAGTGGCGAAGAGTCGGTCAGCGCGATGAAGCCCAGCTTGGCGGCCGAGGTTTCCGGTCCCTTGCCGGCGGCAAACGCCCCCGACGGAAACAAGGCGCGGGCGGCCGCTACGGTCGCGGCGGCGCCGATCAGGGCCTGGCGGCGGTTGAGATCGAATTTGGTCATGATACGAATTCCAGGGCTTAGAGCTTGTAGTTCAGCGCGATCCACGTCTTGGTCCGCGAGGCGGGCATGGTCGGGCTGGCGCGTTCGAAGTCGGCGTATTTCAGCATCAGGCTGAGGTTCTTGGTCAGGCCGGCAACCAGCACGGCGTCCCATTCCTTGCCGATCTTCTGGTCGAGGCGATCGGTCTTGAAGTCGTGATAAACGACGGTCAGGGTCGGATTCATGAACCACGGCGCCCACGGCTTGGTGTGGCCGGCAACGACGAAGCTGGCGTTCAGGTCGTCGATACCGTTGACGAAGGTCTTGTTGCCGCCGGTGGCGGAGAAGACGTCGTCATAGCCTTGGAAAGCGTGAGAGGTGCCCAGCGGCGCGACGAAGCCGACCGTGCCGTTGCCCTGGAGCGCTTCGTAATTGAGCTTCAGCGTGTAGATGTCGTATGTCGCCGAGCCTTCGATCATCGATTCATGCAGGTCGAAGACGGCGGGGTTCAGACCGTTTGGTTTTTCACCGGCATATTGCAGGACGTAGCCCAGCTTGAACGCCGACACCCAGTCGCTGCCGTAGGCCCGCAGGCCCTTGATCGCCACGGAAGAGGCCGCGGCATTGGTCTGGTCGGCGGCGACCGGCGCCGTGGCGGCCGTCGAGAAGCGCAGCGCGTAGTCGAAGGCCGTGAATTTCAGGGCTTCGTTGACG
The DNA here is from genome assembly GCA_936940865.1 of uncultured Asticcacaulis sp. Classification (GTDB taxonomy): domain Bacteria; phylum Pseudomonadota; class Alphaproteobacteria; order Caulobacterales; family Caulobacteraceae; genus Asticcacaulis. The sequence continues at coordinate 44,602 of CAKZJB010000003.1, forward strand.
CTGTAGCTGGCGTTCAGCACGTAGGAGTTCGAATACCAGTCCTTGGCGTCGCCGACGACGCGGTTGACGCGCCCGATATAGGCGCCGGTCAGCTTGACGCGCCACAGGGTCGTATCGAAGCGGACGGCGTCATAGGTCTGTTCGTCCTGGCGCCAGCCGACATTGCCGATGAAGCGCGCGTCGTCGAGGATGATGCGCTGACGGCCCAGCGTCAGCGTATTGGTCGCGTCGGGCGTCCACGTGATCTGGGCGCGGTTGATCTCGGTGACCTTGGGGTCGAGGACCGTCGGATAGGCGGTATTGCCGTTGAGTGTCGAATTATATTTATCGGACAGGATGTTGACGCTGTCGATTTCGACCAGGGCCTTGAAATTATGGAAATCGCCGGTTTGCAGGCCGAAGCGGTTGCGCCAGGTCAGGGCTTCGGCCGTATTGGCGACGCCCTGTTGGTCGACCTGCTCCCAGCGAAGGTTGGAGTCCAGGATCGGCTTCGAGGCCGAGATCGCGTCGGCGATCGTATCTTCGGCGCGGGCGCTCGCCGCCAGGACCATCACACCGGCGGCGCAACTCAGCGCCAGCCTTGTCTTTGTTGTTTTTCTAACCACCGCTCTTATCCCCTGAGCAAAAAAAAACGCCCCAAGCGCGGCGCGGACCCTTTTCCAGAAAGGTTCGCCGACTTGAGACGTCATTGTCCTGCAGACCGTGCGCCGCCATTGGCGTCCGGCCCGTATGATGTGCCGCCGTCCTTGACCGCACATGCGAAGGTTTGTTCAGGCTGGGGGTTCCGTCAATCCGACTTTATCGGGGATTGGGGCTTTTGCTGCTATGCACAAAGCGCTTGAAGCAAAATTGTCACAAAATCGGGGAACCGGGTTCTTTTTCGGGTGGGAATGGGGGTTAGACCGGAAACAGTTGAAATGGTTTCATTAGAAACATTTATGCGCACTTGAACACACCGCCGTCGAACAGGACGTTCGGCGGCATGGCGATGTCATGCGGTTGCGCCGGCAGCGACCAGGGCTGGGCATGGCCGCCTTCTTCCTTTTCAAGCGCAATCGGGCAGTTGAGGCCCAGGCTTGAGGCGGCGATGCGCCACAGGTCCGGCCGGTATATATGACGCGCCAGCTGGTCGAAATCGTGTTCGGCGGTCAGCCAGCCCCACTTGACCATCTGCCCCAGGAACCATTTGGCGTGGCTGATCCACGGATAGGTGGCGGTTTCCGGATCGAGCACCAGGCCGCTGCCGTGTTCGGACAGGGCCAGGGCGATGGCTTCCGCCGGTGCGCCGACATAGGCGCGCCGGGCCAGAATCCGCACCAGGTCCTGATGGTTGCCCGGGCGGCTGGCCCATTGCCCGGCGCGCAGCAGCGCGCGTACCAGCGCTATGACGGCGTCGGGGTTTTCCTCGGCCCAGGCGGAGCGGACGCCCAGGACCTTTTCCGGCTTGAGGCTCCAGTAGTCGGGGTCGGAAAAGAGAATCTCGCCACGGCCTTTCAGTTGCGCCGTCTGCGGCCAGGGCGAGCCCGAGCAGAATCCGTCGACCACGCCGTCCTTGATCATGTCGGCCATGCGCGACGGCGGCACGACGACCCACTGAATCTGGCGTTCGGGATCAAGTCCGGCCGAAGCCACCCAATGGCGCAGGACAAAGTGGTGCGGCGAATAGGTAAAGGGAATGGCGAAGACCAGCCGGCCTTCGCCGGATTTTCGCCGGCGATCGACTTCGCGCGCCAGCAGGCGGGCGCTTCCCGTCAACGACCTGGCGGGATGGCCGTTTTCTTCCAGACGGGCCTTCAGCGCGGCCGACACCAGCACGGAATTGCCGTTGGCGCCCAAGGCAATCGGCGCGATGATCCGGCCCATGGACGGACCTTGGCCGAGCGCGGCGGCGAACGGCATCGGCGCCAGGATATGGGCGGCATCGACCAGGCCGTAAGCCAGCTTGTCGCGTATGGTCGACCAGTTGGCCTCGCGGCTGAGCGTTACGTTCAAACCTTCGCTGTCGTAAAAGCCCAGCGCCTCGGCTACCAGCAGCAGGGCGGCGTCGTTGAGCGGGCTATAGGCGATCTTCACGTCCATGGTCATTCGCCTCCGGGGGAAAGCAGGTCGCTGACGGCCAGGATATCGGCGGCCACGGCGTGGATGGGCCGGCCGGTATCCATGGCGTGCTTGCGCAGGAGCTTGTAGGCTTCGTCTTCACTCAAGCCGCGCGACTTCATCAGGATGCCCTTGGCCCGGTCGATCGTCTTGCGGGCGGCCAAATCGGCGCGTGCCTTGTTGAGGTCGTTGCGCAACGACTGCATCATGGCGAAGCGCTGGGCGGCAACCGTCAATACCGACGACATGCGCTTCGGGTTGAAGCCGTCGACGATATAGGCTGCGACGCCGGCCTCGACCGCCTTGGCCGTCGAATTGGCGTCGGAGCGGTCGACGAACATCACGACCGGGCGCGGCACCGACTCGTTGGCGACCTGCAGGGCTTCCAGCATGTCGCGGTCGGGGCTTTCGCAGGCGATGATCACCATGTCCGGATCGATGTCGCGCAGCATGCGCAATTCGAACCGGGGCTGGATGGTGATCGACGGATCCTGCCCGGCATGATCGGCGCGGATGCCCTCGGCCACCGAAGCGGCGCGGGCGTCATCGGGGTCGATGATCAGGACATTCATGGTCGCCGGTCGAAGCCTCTTTGCATCAACAAAAAACCGCCAACAATCGCCCGGACATTTCCGGTCGGTTGAAGGCGGCGGTGCCAGTCGCCGCCCGGTTCTCCGTTGAACCGGCGGCTTCGGAGGAACAATGATAAAAAACTTTCATCATGGCAAGTGCTGCGGTGCAATATTTATACCCGAAAGCCCGAGCGTCTCTGAGAAGAACCGAATAGGCTTGCTTTTCCGTTTCCGCTCGTGTTCGATCCGCCGACTTTTATATGGGGAGCAATTGTGGCCCGCCGTCTTGTGCTGATTACCGGGGCGTCCGCCGGCATAGGCCTGAGTTTCGCCCGCACCTACGCTGCGCACGGCTGGGACGTGGCCGTCACCGCCCGGCGTGAAGACCGCCTGAAGACCCTGGCCGAGGAAATCTCCCTGCGCTTCGGCGTCGAGGCGCATGCCCTGCCGGCCGACCTGTCCGATCCCGCCGCTCCCGAAGCCCTGCAAAAGAGCCTGCTGGCGCTTGGCCGCGGCGTCGACGGCCTGGTGAACAATGCCGGCTACGGTCAGCCCGGCGGCTTCCTCGGCAATACGCTCGAGGCGCACAAGGCCTTCATGCAGGTCATGTGGCTGGCGCCGATCGAGCTGATCCATCGCTTCCTGCCGGGCATGGTCGAGCAGCGCTTCGGCCGCATCATCAATGTCGCCTCGCTGGCGGGATTCCTGCCGGCGTCGCCGGGCGACACGCTCTATGGACCGGTCAAGACCGGCTTGACGCGCTTTTCGCAGAGCCTGCATCTTGAGGTCCGGGACCATGGCGTCCATGTCAGCGCGCTTTGCCCCGGCTGGACCTATTCCGAATTCCACGATGTCGTCGGTACGCGCTCGAAGCTTTCCAAGGCCATTCCCGAATGGTGGTGGATGGGCGCCGACGAGGTCGCGCGCGAAGGCTTCGTCGCCGCCGAGGCCAACCGGCCAGCGTGCGTTCCGGGCGCGCCCAACAAGACGGTGGCGGCCCTGCTCAAGGTCCTGCCCGACGACTGGGTGATGGAGCTGGCCTCGGGCCAGCTCAGGAAAATCCATCGATAATTATCGATGGTGCTCCGTGTAGGGGTGCGCCGCCGACGGCAGGATGATGTTGTGCGTGATCTCGCTGACCGCCGAGATGACGATCTGTACCGAAAGTGCACACAGGATCAGGCCCAGCACGCGCACCACGACGACCATGCCGACGCGGCCGAAGATGCGCGAAATGGTGTTGGACAAGAGCAGCGTCACCAGGATCGCCACGGCGGTGGTAATGATGGCCAGCACGCCGACGGCCAGGCCCAGGGGCCCGAAATCCTGCGCCACGCCGGCCTGGATGACGACCGTCGAGATCGTGCCCGGGCCGACCATCAGCGGGAAGGCAAAGGGCACGACCAGCTTTTCGAAGCTTTTCTTGGCGTTCTCGCGATGGCCCAGCGGCTGAATGCCCGATGCCGGATCGCCACCATGCGCAACTTCGTCCGCATGGGTGAAGGTCTCGAGGAACTCGCCGCGGGCCATCTCCAGTCCCATGAGGAACAGCAGCAGCCCGCCGGCGATGCGGAAGGCGTCCATTGAGATGCCGAAGAATTTCAGGATGTTCAGGCCGGCAAAGAAGAAGACGGTCAGTATGACGGCCGTGAAGATGCTGATGTAGAGGCTCAGCCAGCGTCGGGCGGTTCGCGACTGGCTTTGCGTGGCGGCGGCGAATATCGGCACGTTGCCGATCGGGTCGATCAGCGCGAAAAGCGTGATGAAGAAGTTGACGTAGAACGCAAGCAGGGTCATGAGACCGTCTCGGCAAGAGGTGGCGTCTTTTTGATGTACGGCGCTTCGCCCTCCAGAGCAAACTGGTTTCGATTGATTATTAAGGGCTGATTCCATGACGACGCTTCTCAAGGCCGACGACCGCATGATCCTGGCGCTGGACGAGCCCGATCTCGACCGCGCCCGCGCTCTGGTAAAGACGCTTGGCGACAGCGTGTCCTTCTACAAGATCGGCCTGACGCTGCTGGCCCAGGGCGGTCTGGTCGTGGCCGAGGAGCTGAAGGCCGAAGGTAAGAAGATCTTCCAGGACTGGAAGTTGCACGACATTGGGGCCCAGGTCGAAGGCGCCGCGAAAGCCGCGTGCTCGGGCGCGTGCGATCTTTTGACCGTCCATGCCGAGCCCCAGGTCATGCGCGCCGCCGTGCGCGGTCGCACCAACGATACGACCAAGATCATCGGCGTCACCGTGATGACCAGTCTCACGCAATACGATCTCGACGAGATGGGCTATGGCATGGAGCTGACCGATCTGGTCATGCGCCGCGTCGACCAGGCGGTGGAATGCGGCCTCGACGGTATCGTCTCCAGCCCGCACGAGGCGGCGATGATCCGTGCCCGTGTGCCGGCCGATTTCCTGATCGTGACGCCCGGCGTGCGTCCCGAAGGCGCGGCGCTCGACGACCAGCAGCGCGTGGCGACGCCCCAGGAAGCGTTATTGCACGGCGCGTCGCATGTCGTGGTCGGCCGCCCCATCAGCCGCGCGGCGGACCCGGTCGCCGCGGCGCAAGGTATCCTGGCAGCGTTGCATAACGTGTAATTGCACCTCCCCATTTTTCTGCGAAAAACGGGGAGATGTATTCAAAAATCCACCGCGATTCCCTTGCGTTCCCAGTCGCCATAGCGCGTGGGTTCAGGCCCGCCGGGTCCGCCTTCCTCGATGGCGCGGGCGATCTCGGCCTCTTCGTGAGCCCGGCGTTCGGCGGCCTCGGCCAGGGCGCGCTGCGCTTCGGGCGTCAGCACTTTTTTGGTCACTTCACCAAGATCGGCGGGTTTTTCGGGTTCGGATGACATTTTTGTAAGGATGTGGCGTGGATTTACGGCTCTTCCCATATCTAGGCTTCGAACGCTCAAAGCTCAAGGAAGCCTGTAAAAATGCATCTCAAGACCTGGATCCTGCTGGCCGGCCTGACGGCGCTGTTCGGCGCCTTCGGTCTTCTGTTGGCCGGCCCGACCGGCATGGTGATCGCGCTTTTGATCGCCGTGGCCATGAACCTGTTTACCTATTGGAATTCGGACCGGATGGTGCTTGGTATGTACAATGCCCAGCCTGTCGAACCCGATACCGCCAATCCGCTGTTGCGCACCTATTATAACGACATCGCTGAGTTGGCCGGCCGCGCCGGCCTTCCCATGCCGGGCGTCTATGTCATCGACAGCGAGCAGCCCAATGCCTTCGCCACCGGACGAGACCCGCAGCATGCAGCCGTATGCGCCACGGTTGGCCTTTTGCAACGTCTCGACCGCGGCGAAATCCGCGGCGTCATGGCGCACGAACTGGCGCATGTCAAAAACCGCGATACCCTGACCATGACGATCACGGCGTCGATCGCCGGCGCCATTTCGTCGCTGGCCAACTTCGCGATGGTCTTCGGCGGATCGCGCGACGACGAGGGGCGCGGCGGCAATGTCATCGGCGCCATCGCCATGGCGATCCTGGCGCCGATTGCCGCCATGCTGGTCCAGATGGCGATTTCGCGGACGCGCGAATATGCCGCGGACCGGGTGGGCGGGGAAATCTCCGGCGATCCGGAGGCCCTGGCGCGAGCGCTCCACAAGATCGAAGCCTATGCACAAGGCCTCACCAATTACGAAGCGGAGCGAAATCCGGCGACGGCGCACCTGTTCATCATCAACCCGCTGCACGGTGGCGGACTCGACAACTGGTTCTCGACCCACCCTTCGACCGAGAACCGTGTGCAGGCCCTGATCCGGCTGGCGCAGGAAATGGGCGGGCGAAAATCAGGAAAAACATTTACCGCGGTGCCCACAACGGATATGGGCTAAGCCGCCTTACCTGCCCCAGTTTCCAAGCATCTTGTCATGACACCCATTCGCTCCAAACGCCCGTCGTCCCGTTCCGGCTATCACCCGCCCAAGGTCAGGCCGCAGCCCAAACCCAAACCGAAGTTCGCGCCCAACGAACGGGTGGCTGTCGATGACGGCGGCGATATCGGCATGCCGGCACGCATTGCCGCGCTTACCCTGGTCGATGCGGCGCTGGAAAAGCGTTCGGGTTTCGATGAGGCGGTGACGCGCTCGGACTTCCTGGCCCTGTCCGAAAGCGAACGCAGCTTTGCCCGCGCCCTGGCCCTGCTGGTGCTGCGCCGCCTGGGGCAATTCGACGAAATCATCGACAAGCGCACGCAGAAGACGCCGTCCGATAGCGTGTGCGCCCTGCTGCGCATTGGCCTGGCGCAGATCGGCTACATGCAGGTCCCCGACTTCGCCGCCGTGTCGACGACGGTCAAGCTGGCCGAACGCGAAGCCCATACCCGTCCGTTCAAGGGCCTGATCAACGCCATCCTGCGCGGCGTGATCCGCGATCGAGAGGCTACCGGCCAGTTCCCGAAGATGAATCCCGCGCGGCTGGTGCCCGACTGGCTGTTCCAGCGCTGGGTGGCGGCCTATGGCCGCCCGGCGGCCGAAGGCATCGCGCTCGCCCTGACAGAAGAGCCGGCCACCGACCTCAGCTTCAAAACCATCGCCGATCTCGACCGCCTGAAAGAGGCGCTGGACGGCACGCCGCTGGGCGACCGGGCCATGCGCAGCGCGCTTCGCGGCGACATCCGCGACTGGGCCGGCTATAGCGAGGGCGTGTGGTGGGTGCAGGACGCGGCGTCGAGCGTTCCGGTCGCGCTTCTGGGCGATCTGACCGGCGAGACCGCCATCGACCTGTGCTCGGCGCCCGGCGGCAAGACGCTGCAACTGCTGGCGCGCGGCGCGGCCGTCGTGGCGCTCGACCGTTCGAAGAACCGCCTGAAGCGCGTCGAGGAAAACCTAAAACGCACGGGCTACGCTGCCGAAATGAACATGGCCGACGCCGAAACCTGGCAAGACGCGCGAACATTCGATGTCGTGCTGCTCGATGCGCCGTGCAGCGCCACCGGCACCTTCCGGCGCCAGCCCGACGTCCTTTGGGCGACGCGGCCTTCCGACATCGCCAAGCTGGCCGACGTCCAGCACCGCCTGCTCGATTCCGCGGCGAAGCATGTCGCACCGGGCGGCTGTCTTGTCTATTCGACCTGTTCGCTGGAACGCGAGGAGGGAGAAACCCAGGTCCTGGCCTTCGTACGGCGCCATCCCGAATTCGTCGTGGATAAGGTAACCGCGGACGAAGCCTCCGCCATCGGATTGCCGCAGGGCTCGGTGAAGCCCGAAGGTTGGCTGCGCCTGTTGCCACACCAGAGGGCGGGGGGACAGGACGGGTTTTTCGTCGCAAGACTGCGCCGAAACGGTTGACGGCAGCCGCGAAACAACCGTTATAGACAACCTCCAATCTGGGATTCTGACTCGCATGCCGATGTCCGCTCCGCTCATCTGTCCGTCCATCCTTGCCTCCGATTTCGCGCGCCTGGGCGAAGAGGTTCAGGCGATCACGGCGGCCGGCGCCGATTTCGTCCATATCGACGTCATGGACGGCCATTTCGTTCCCAACATCACCATCGGCCCCGAGGTCGTGAAGGCGCTGCGCCCCCACACCACCCTGCCGTTCGACGTCCACCTGATGGTCGCGCCGGTCGATCCCTTCCTGGAAGCCTTTCGCGCCGCCGGTGCCGATTATATGAGCGTCCATCCGGAAGCCGGACCGCACCTGCATCGCACGCTCAAGCAGATCCGCTATCTCGGCGCCAAGGCCGGCGTCGTGCTCAATCCGGCGACGCCTGTCGAGGTGCTCGACTGGGTGATCGACGATATCGACCTGGTGCTGATCATGAGCGTCAATCCGGGCTTCGGCGGCCAGAGCTTCATCTCGTCGCAGCTGCGCAAGATCGAGGCCGTGCGCCGCCGGCTTGACGCCATCGCCCATCCGGCCATTCTGCAGGTCGACGGCGGTGTAAATGCCCAGAACGCCCAGGCCTGCGTCGACGCCGGCGCCACGGCGCTGGTCGCCGGCACCGCCGTCTTCAAGGGCGGCGCGTCCGCCTATGCCGACAACATCAAGACGCTGAAAGGGCTTTAAGGCACGATGCAGGCCTTCGAGCACAACGCTCTGCCGGAACTGAACGCCGCGAAGACGCCGTGGGGCCATGTGGTCCTCGCATGGCTGCGCCGTCAGGCCGGAGCGGAACTGTTCGGCATGCCGGGCTATGGCCTGACGCTGAAAGGCGCCGTGCCCGAAGGCTTCGTGGCGGCGCCGCGCGACATGCGCCCGGCGTCGGCGCACCTCGGCAAGGCGATCCTGCAGGGCCGCTTTACCCTGGCCGGGGCGCGCATGAGCGTACAGGGCAGCGGCGACCCCTGGAACCGGCCGTCGCCGACCCGCGCCTTTGCGGTCGAGCTGCACCGGTTCGAGTGGTTGCCGGCCCTGATGAGCCAGGGCGACGAAGGCGCGAAGGAGGGTCTGCGTCTCTTCCTTCTGTGGAGCAAGACCTTCAGCCGCTGGACTCCGTTTTCATGGGGCGAGGAAGTCCTGCCGCGCCGCCTGATAAACCTTGCCATCTTCGCCCGCCGCCTGTCGGGTCAGGCGACGCCGGGCGACGCCATAGACCTGGCCCAGTCCCTGGCCATGCAGGGCCGCCACCTCAAGTGCCTGCACGACGGTGCCTGGATGGCGGACAAGGCGGCGGCCCTGGTCGTGCTGGGCTGCGTCCTGTCTGGGCGGGTCGGCGACGGCTTCCGTATCTCCGGCATGAAGCTGCTGCAAAAGGCGTTGAAGAAGGCCGTTATGCCCGACGGCAGCCACGCCTCGCGCAGCCCGCAGCGCGGCCTTGAATTGCTCTATGACCTTTTGCTGATCGAAGATGGCCTGTCGCAACGGGGTCTGGCCGGCCCCGGTTGGCTTGACAGCCATATCGAGTCCCTGAGCCGTTTCATCCGTGCCCTGTCGCACCCGGACGGCAGCCTGTGTGCCTTCCAGGGCGCGGAATCGCTGCTGCCAGACCTGGTGCTGCCGGCTCTTGTGCGCGACGAAAAGAATGCGGGCGTGACGCCGATCCAGCTTGACGATGGCCGCTATCACCGCCTGCTCGGCCGCTCGCTCAGCGTCTATGTCGATGCGGGCGAAGCGAAGACGGGACCGTTCGGTCACACGGCGGTCGACCATCCCATGGCGTTCGAGGTCTCGGGTGGCCGCGACAAGCTGATCGTGTCGCCGGGCTGGTCGCCGCGTCAGGGCGATCACATGGCCTTTCGTCTCGTGGGTGCCGGCAATACGGTGTCGATTGCCGACGCCAGCCTGCTGACACCCGTGACGGGCCGGTTCGGCGAACTGCTCGACTTCTGCCTTGAGGGCCATCATTACAAGGTGCGCAGCCGCCGCGTCGAAGCCGAGGAGACGGGCTCGCTGCTCGAGCTCGAACACGACGGCTGGAAAGCGCGGTTCGGTCTCAAGCACGAACGCCGTCTTTACGTGGATGCGCAGCGCGACGAACTGCGCGGCGAGGACCGCCTGACGCCTGTCAGCACCAAGCAAACCGTGCCCATGGCCTCACCCTTCGCCATCCACTTCCTGCTGCATCCGGAAGTCCAGGCTTCGCTGGCGCGCGACAAGAAAAGCGTTCTGCTGCGTGGGCCGGGCGGACGCGGCTGGTGGCTGCGCCATGACGCCAAGGACGTGGCCATCGAAAGCGGCCAGGTGTTCGAACGCGACATGCCGCGCAAGACCTCGCTGATCGTCCTGCGCGGTGTGGGCCGGCTCGATGCGCCGACCCGCGTGCGCTGGAAGCTGTCGCCCGCAGAGGCTTAACCCTCTCATTTCCCTGACTCATTTTTTATAAGAACGCATGAAATCCGTCTTCGTTTCTCAGGCCGCGTCAGGCTTACTGATTACGAAGAGGAGAAAACCCATGCCCAAGATCGCACACAGAATTGTTGCCGCTGCCATGGCTGGCGGCCTTCTCGGCGGCGCCGTCCTTACCGCGGTCCCGGCTGAGGCCTATACGCGTTATGTCTGCAAGTACGAACAGAAGCGCCGCGAACATACCGGCACCATCGTCGGGGCCATCGCTGGCGGTGTTCTGGGTAATGCCGTGTCAGGCCACCACAGCAAGGGTCTCGGCACGGTCGTCGGTGCCCTGGGCGGCGCGGCCATCGGCTCCAAGATGGGCCACGATAGTGGCAAGCGGGCCTGTACCCGGGCTATGGCTTATCGCAGTGAAACCGTTTATTCGCGCGACAGCCACGGCCGCCGCGTCAAAACCGTGTATCGCTACGTGCGTTGAGCACCAGAAAAATCTATGAAAATCAAAGGCTCCGCGGATGATTTGCGGGGCCTTTTTCGTGTTTACAAAAAAAATGCATTCTGAACCAAGATGAATATGGCGCTCAAATGCCGTTCAGGTTGGCAGCCTTATAAAGGTCCTCATCAAGCCGAGGGAATATCCCCGAAAAGGCATGAAACACGAAGGACTTGCGTTATGACTACCCTCACGAAGACGATGAAAACCCTGACCGCTGCCGTCATCACGTCCGGCCTGATCCTGGGCGCTACGGTTCCGACGGCTTCGGAGGCCCGCCCCTACACCCAGACCTACGCCTGCAAGGTCACCAAGAGCAAGTCGCAGAAGACCGGCACGATTGTCGGGGCGATTGGCGGCGCGGTGGTCGGCAGTCAGGTTGCCAAGCACGAAAAGGGCCTGGGCGCTGTCGTCGGCGGCCTGGCCGGTGCGGCCATCGGCTCGAAGGTCGGTAAGGACCAGGGCAAGCAGCAGTGCAACAACGTCGAAAACTCGATGCAGCGCGCCGGCTATGACAGCAACGGCCACCGTATCCATCACCGTCGTCACCACCGGAGCTGACCTCAGCCCCCAAACCCGGCTCCTGACGATGCTGACAGCCCCCCGCCATCCCGTTGGCGGGGGGTACTGTCTTTCCGGGTAGGCAAAGCGAACGCGGTCGTGTAAACGGCCCGCATTCCCCCTCCCACCGTCACGGATCTGTCATGCCTGCCGCTCCCGATTTCCCGCCCGCGCCCGATCGCGTCATTCCGAAACGCGCCCTTATCTCGCTGTCCGACAAGACCGGCCTGATCGAGGCTGCAAGTGCGCTGGCGGCCAAGGGCATCGAAATCCTGTCGACCGGCGGCACCCGCGCCGCCATCGAAAAGGCCGGCATCGCGGTGAAAGACGTGGCCGATATCACCGGCTTCCCGGAAATGATGGATGGCCGCGTCAAGACGCTGCACCCGAAGGTCCACGGCGCGCTTTTGGCCTATCGTGACGCCCCGGAACACGCCAGGGCGCTGACCGAGCACGACATCGCGCCGATCGACATCGTGTGGATCGACCTCTATCCGTTCGAACAGACCATTGCCGCCGGAGGCACGTTTGAGGCGGCCATCGAAAACATCGACATCGGCGGCCCGGCCATGATCCGCTCCTCGGCCAAGAACCATTCGTACGTCGCCGTCTGCGTCGACAAGGCGGCCATGGACGCCGTTCTGGCCGAAGTCGAAGCGAACGGCTCGACGGGCCTGAGCCTGCGTAAGTCATTGGCCGCCAAGGCCTTTGCGCGCACCGCCACCTATGACGCCGCTGTTTCGTCGTGGTTTGCCGGGCAACTCGGCGACGACTACCCCGAGCGCAAGGCGATCGCCGGCAGTCGCATCCAGACCATGCGCTACGGCGAAAATCCGCACCAGTCGGCGGCCTTCTATCGCACCGGCGAGCTCCGCCCGGGCGTGGCGACGGCGAAGCAGTTGCAAGGCAAGGAACTGAGCTACAACAACGTCGCCGACACCGATGCCGCCATCGAGCTGGTCGCCGAGTTCGATCCCAAGGCCGCACCCGCCTGCGTCATCGTCAAGCACGCCAATCCGTGCGGTGTCGCGGTCGGTGAAACCCTGGCCGATGCCTATCGCCGTGCACTGGAATGCGATCCGGTTTCGGCTTTCGGCGGCATCATCGCGCTCAATTCGCGTCTGGATCGCGCCACGGCGGAAAAGATCGTCGAAATCTTCACCGAAGTCGTCGTGGCGCCCGAAGCCGACGACGACGCGGTCGCCGTTTTCGCCGCCAAGAAAAATGTCCGCCTGCTCGTGACCGGCGGTCTGCCGGACCCGCTGGCCGGTGGCCAGGTTTTCCGCTCGGTGGCCGGCGGCATGCTCATCCAGTCGCGTGATACGGCGCGCATTACGGCGGCGGACCTGAAGGTCGTCACCAAGCGCCAGCCGACCCCGACCGAAATCCAGGACATGCTGTTCGCGTTTACGGTCGCCAAGCACGTCAAGTCGAACGCCATCGTCTATGCCAGGGATGGCCGTACCGCCGGCATCGGCGCGGGCCAGATGAACCGCCGCGACTCGGCGCGCATCGCCCGCCTGCGTGCGCAGGAGGCGGCCGAAGGCCTGGGTCTCAGGGACTCGCTGGCCCTGGGTTCGGCCTGTGCCTCGGAAGCGTTTTTCCCCTTCCCCGACGGCCTGCTCGAAGCGGCCGCCGCCGGCGCGACGGCGGTCATCCAGCCGGGCGGCTCGATCGGCGACCAGGCGGTGATCGACGCCGCCGACGCCGCGGGCCTGGCGATGGTCTTCACCGGGACGCGGGTGTTCCGGCATTAACCTCTTTGGCAGATGGGGCGGCTATAGTGCCGCCCCAACCGCACCTGCCACTTCCGGGCGAATATTCAGCGAGGAGCCCCGGTGCTCGACACCCTTCAGCGGCGATTTGATTTTCTGGCGCCTCATATCGAAGCCTTCGGGCCGGCGGATGACAGCCTGCGCCCGGCCGTGCTGCTGTTCCATGCCTGCAATGGCGTGCGTGAGCATATCCGCCAATACGCCCAAAAGGCTGCCGAGGCCGGATTTCGCGCCTTCGTCGTCGACTCCTTCACGCCGCGAGGCTGGGACTATGCGGCGGCGATAAGCCTGGTGTGCTCGGGTATGGCGTTGCACGGCTACGAACGTTCGGGCGATGTCTTGGCGGCGGTCTGGGGCCTGTCGCAGCGCGCAGATGTCGACGCATCGCGCCTGTGCCTGGCTGGCTGGAGCCACGGTGCCTGGTCGATCATGGACCTGATGACGCAACGCCTGTCGCGCTCCGGCTCGGCGCGGCTGATCGATCCGACGCCGGCGCCGCTAAAGGGTATAAAAAGTCTGTTCCTCGTCTATCCCTACATAAATTTCCCGGCGCGCAGCAACACGCATCCGTGGGAATACAAGCCGCGCACCCTGGCCATCCTCGCGCGTAACGACTTCCTGACGGCGCATGCCCACGCGCTCAACATCGTCAACCACCTGAAAACCGAAAGCGTACCGGTCGAGACCCTCGAATTCGACGCCACACACTGTTTCGACGAGGACGGCGTGCATTTCGGTGCCTTCATGTCGTATGACCGCGCCTGTCATCGCCGCGCCGAAGAGGCCTTCGTTAAATTCCTCGGTGAAACACTGTCTTGAACATTGTTCAAAAACTGCTATAACGGCCTCGGAACAGGCAGAGCCATTGCATATGGCGGTTCAAGACAGTGATTACCTTCCCTTCTCCCACCTGAGGGGTATAGCGCCAGCGAAAGTACAGCTTTCGCCAGCGTTGGGGGTAACCAGAACACCTTGATTCATATGCGATAATCTGCCTGAATTAGGGACCGTAATCCATGGACACCATGGCCGAACGCTGGGCGCTGCTGCAAAAGAGCGTGACCGTCTATGGTCCCGAAGACGACCTGCCGCGCCCGGCGGTCGTGCTGTTCCATGGCTGCGGCGGTTTGCGGCCCCACGTCCATCTTTATGCCCGGGCCGCCGCCACGACGGGGGTGCGTGCCTACGTCATCGACAGCTTCACGCCGCGCGGCTGGGACCGCAACTTCGCGGTCTCGCTGATCTGCACGGGCGTTGTTTTACAGGGGTATGAACGGTCGGGGGACGTTCTGGCGACGTTGTGGGGCCTGAAGCAAAGCGGTCGCGTGCGGATGGACCGCGTCATGCTTGCGGGCTTCAGCCACGGCGGCTGGTCGATCATGGACCTTATGACGCAACGCCTGACGCGGCCGGGCGAAGCGAAGCTGGCCGATCCCGACCCGGCCCTGCTCGAAAATCTGCGGGCCCTGTTCCTCGTCTATCCGTATATAAATTTCCCGGCGCGGACCAATCTGCGCGCCTGGGTGCGTCACCCTGAAACCTTTGCCGTGCTGGCGGAAAAGGATCACCTAGAGCATTTCCCGATCAAAATGACTGATATCCGGCTTTGATGAAGTATTTTCTG
>CAKZJB010000004.1 GCA_936940865.1 uncultured Asticcacaulis sp.
GTTTCGGGCTTGGGCGAGTAGATCACGCTGACCGGGAGGGAGACGATGAAGGTCGTTCCCTGGTTCAGGCCACGGCTGCGGACGCGGACTTTGCCGCCGTGCAATTCGGTCAATTGCTTGACGATCGCCAGCCCCAGGCCCACGCCCTTGATGTTCTGATTGCGGGCTTCATCGAGCCGCGAAAACGGCTTGAAGGCTTCCTCGCGCTTTTCCGGCGCGATGCCCGGGCCATCGTCATCGATATGCAGATGGACTTCGCGGCCCTCGACCGCCGCGCCCAGCCGGACGGTCTTGCCATAATGGAAGCCGTTCATGATCAGGTTGGTCATGGCGCGCTCGATCGACAGCCGGCGGATACGGACGCTGATGGTCTCGGTAGGCTGTTCGACCGCAAGGGCGTGGCCGGTCCGGGCCGTGTTTTCCCGCAGGCCTTCCATCAGGTCGCCGACGAACACCGTGTCCGTATCCTCTCCGGCTTCGCCGCGCGCAAAGGCCAGGTATTCGTCGATCATGTACGCCATCTCCGACACGTCCTGCTTCATACGCTCGGTGGCGGTGTCCTGGGTGGCCATGGCCAGCTCCAGTTTCAGGCGCGTCAGGGGCGTGCGCAGGTCATGGCTGACGCTGGCGAGCAGGGTGGTCCTCTGCTCGATCTGGCGCTGGATGCGCGATTTCATCTCGAGAAAGGCGCGGGCGGCGGCGCGGACTTCGGTGGCGCCATAGGGCTTGAAACTCGGATCGTCCTCGCCGCGGCCGAACTTTTCCGCGGCGTCGGCCAGCCGCTCGATGGCGCGGACCTGGTTGCGGATGAACAGCGCGGCCACGGTTGTCAGCAGGCCGGTGGCGCCGATGATCCAGAAAAAGAAGATATGGCCCGTGGTGACGAAGGCCCGGTCCTTTGGGACGAAGATGCGCAAGAGGCCCGTCTTCACCTTAACGCGGATGTCCAGGAAGCCGGGATATAGCGTCGTGTTGAACCAGTATGGCTGGTCCAAGGCGTTGCCGAGCGCACGATCGAGCGCTTGGTCGAGCGGGACGAACAGCGAAGGCTTAAGGTGGTCCGGGAGGTCGCCCCTCAGCACCGACAAGGTCAGGCCCATGGGTTTGGCCTGTTCGCTGATACGTTTCAAATTGGCGTCGGTCGGATCGGCTTCGTAGGCGCTTACCGCCCAGGCCACATCGCCCGCCATGCCTTCGGACAGCTTGGCGGTCACCGCTTCCCAGTGCATGTCGAAGAACACCCAGGTGACGATCAGCTGCATGATCAGGATGGGCGCGACGATGATCAGCAGGACGCGGCCCATCAGCGAGCGCGGCAGGCGGCGCTGAATGATCGCCGGCCAGAATTTCAGCCGGGGCAGTTTGAAACGCGGTTTTTCGGCAGCCGATGCCATCAATCGGGCGCCAGCATATAGCCCTTGCCGCGTACGGTCTGGAGGTAACGCGGGTTCTTCGGGTCCGTCTCGATCTTGCGGCGCAGGCGCGTGACCTGAACATCGACGGCGCGGCCGGTGGTGTCGACGCTGTCCTTGGCCAGGTCCATGCGGTCGACCGGGATGTTGGCCCGCTCGGCCAGGTATTTCAGCAATTGCGCCTCGGCCTCTGTCAACCGCACCGGCGCGCCTGATTTCGTCAGTTCGCCCCGTTCCAGGTCGAAGCTGAAGCTGCCCATGGCGATGGTCTTGGGCAGGGCGGGCTTGGTGCCGGTGCGCCTGAGAATCGCCTCGATGCGCAGCAGCAGTTCCTGCGGTTCGAAGGGCTTGGACAGGTAGTCGTCGGCGCCGATGGTCAGGCCCATGATGCGGTCGTCGGCAAGGCCGCGCGCCGTCAGGATCATGATCGGCACGTTCGAATTGCTGCGCACCCATTTCGACAGGGAAAATCCGTCCTCGCCCGGCATCATGACATCGACGATCAGGAGGTCGAAATCGAGCAGTTGCAGCATGCGCTTGGCGGCGTCGGCATGGGCGACAGCCGTGACGCGGAAGCCCTGCCGCGCCAGGAATTCCTTGAGCAGGGTGCGGATGCGGTCGTCGTCGTCGACGACGAGCAGGTGCCGGGCGGTGACATCTGTGGCGGGTGTCATGGGGTCTCTTTTAGGGGCCGGCGCGAGCGGACTCGCAATAGACTCAAGTTGATACTGTAGTTCGGGACGCGTTGCTTGTCACAACCAATCTCCGGCTGTCCGACATGGCGCGCAAATCGGGCACGGATGAGGCGAAACGCGTCACTCCCCGTTTCCTTTTGCACAGGCCGGTAAATTAAGCCTTGCATTGGTTTCAGGCGCTACGGATAGTGCGCCGTCAATTCCAATCGGGGCGCGTACATGAACTTCCACTATGGTCCGGAAAACCTGCAAAGCCTGCTGGGCATCGCCGTCATCCTCGCGGCGTGCTGGCTCCTGTCCGAGAACAAGAAGCGCTTTCCCGTCCTCCTGGCCGCGGGCGCCATCGCCGTCCAGGTGATCCTGATCCTGATCCTGTTCGCCTTTCCGCAGTCGCATATGGTGCTGAACGGCATCGGCAACGGCATGCAGGCCCTGTCGGACGCCACCAGCCACGGCATGCAGTTCGTGTTCGGCTACATGGGCGGCGGCGACCAGCCCTATGCGGTGGTCAACCAGGGGGCGCTGTTCGTCTTCGCGCTGCGCGTCCTGCCGCTGATCCTGGTCATCGCCGCCCTGTCGGCGCTGTTGTGGCACGTGGGCATTCTCAAGATAATCATCCGCTTCTTCGGCGCCATCTTCGAGCGCGCCATCGGACTCGGCGGCGCATCCGCGCTGGGCGTGGCGTCGAATATCTTCGTCGGCAATGTCGAAAGCCTGATCATCATCCGCGCCTATCTCGACAAGCTGACGCGGTCGGAACTGTTCATCATGATGGTGGTCGGCATGGCCAATGTCGCCGGCTCGACCATGGTCGCCTATGTGCTGATCCTGCACGACGTGCTGCCCAATGCGGCGGGACACATCCTGGCCGCGGCCATCGTGTCGGCGCCGGCCGGCGTGCTGCTGGCGCGGATCATGGTGCCGGAAGCGGCCGGCCGCAAGCATGAGAAGGTCGATTATTCGAGCTCGCTCAAGTACGACAGCGTCATCGATGCCATCTCCAAGGGCACGGCCGACGGCATGATGGTCGTCATGAACATCGCAGCCATCCTGGTGGTGATGGTGGCGCTGGTCGCCCTGGTCAATATGTGCATCGGCGGCATTGTCGTGGGTGGACAGCCGCTGACCATCGAGCGCATCCTGGGCTTCGTCTTCACGCCGCTGGCCTGGCTGATCGGCATTCCCTGGAAGGAAGCGCAGACCGGCGGCTGGATCCTGGGCGTCAAGATGGTGCTGACCGAGTTCGTGGCCTTCCTCAAGCTGGCGGCCATTCCGGTCGCCGACATGACGCCGCGCACGCGCATCATCCTGACCTATGCGACGTGCGGCTTCGCCAATATCGGCTCGGTCGGCATTTCGGTGGCGGGGTTCAGCGCGCTGATGCCGGCGCGCCGGCCCGAGATTCTGAGCCTGATCTGGAAGGCGCTGTTCGCGGGCTTCCTGGCGACCTGCCTGTCGGCGGCCGTGGTCGGCGCGCTGCCGAATTCGGTTTATGGCCTCTGATCGAGCGTGTTGATCGCAAAGGATTTTTGCCACGGATAGCACGGATGGGCGCTTGCGCGCCCGACACGGATAGCCATACCGACTACGGTCAATTTGTCAGAGGACGACAGGCGCGCTTTGCGCGAAGCGCATTTCCAGATCTTCGTGCTGGGTGGCTATTATGGCTATGGATATCCGTGCCGCCGCGAAGCGGCGATCCGCGCTATCCGTGGCTAAAAAATCTACCCGTCGCGGCTGCCCTGGGGCGACTTGCGCGCCAGGATGCCGGTAAAGCTCATCAGCAGGCGGTCCTTGCACTTCAGCTCGCCGCGGCCGAAGACCAGGGTCTTGCCGGCGCGGGTGATTTCGCCGGTGGCGATAATGATGTCGTCCAGGCGCCCGGGCTGCTGGAACTGCGAGTCGAGCTGGACCGTCACCGCGCCGCCGCCGTCGAGGTGGGGCAGGGCAAAGATGAACAAGGATGTGTCCGCCAGGGTCAGCAGACACCCGCCATGGACCGTGCCGCCGCCGTTGAGATGGCGTTTTTCGGCCTTGAACGCCACTTCGACCTTTCCAGCCGCATCCTGACGGTAGTAGTAGGGGCCGACAAGGCCGTTGAAGTTTTCGGCAGGCTCGGCCATGACCCAGCCGGCGAAATCGCCTTCGCTGACCAGCTGGCGCTTCGATTCATCGGCCATCACGTTACTCCGGAGGAAATACAATGTCTTCGCAGGTCGAGGAGACCCTGTTGGCGCTCTTATCGCAGGTGCGAGAGACAGAGTCCATAAGCCCCAACGACGTCGCCAAGGCGCTGGACGCCGAGAACTGGCAGCGCGAACTGCCCAAGGTCCGCGGCGTCATCATCGGCCTGGCGCGTCAGGGCCGGGTGGACGTCCTGCGCAAGGGCAAGCCCGTTTCGCCGGAAGGGCTGAAGGGCGTTTATCGGGTGCGGTTGGCGCAGGTGGATGTGCCGGCGGCGGATGACGCGGACTGATCCGCATATCGGGTTGGCCGGTCCTGCCAATCCGAGCGGCCTGAACGGAAGCGGCCGGCGCCCCAGGATGAAATGTCAGTTTCCGCGTGACGCCTTGCGTTCGACGGCCTGCGCAAGCATGGCTTCGAGATCGTCCGCTTCGAACGGTTTCAGCAGGAAATGCGCAAAGCCGACCTCGGCCGCCTGGGTCCGGTATCGCTTGTCGCCGTATCCGGAGTGGGCGATAAAGACAGTGTCCGCCATGTCCGGCAGGGCCTTCATGCCGAGGCAGATTTCGAAGCCGTTGGTGCCGGGCAATCCGATATCGAGCATGACCACGTCCGGCGTCGTTTTCGCCGCGCTGGCCATCGCCGCGCCCGCGCCGTCGGCCAGGGCATATGTATGTCCCATCAGTTCGACCATCCACCCCGTCGTCTGCGCGGAGGCGGCATTGTCGTCCACGATAAGGACGTGAAGCGACACGGGTGAAGTGTCGGTCGGGCGTGTCATGGCAAGCCTTGTGAGATAGAGTCTTTTCCCGGCTAAATACCAGGAAACATTGCCGCTTTATGCGTCGTGGCGCGACAAAGGCCGCGTCGCGCCTTTTGCGAATGCGAAGGCGTTATGTTCGCCAGTAACATTTTCCGCGAAACCGTGTCTGTTCACTAGTGCACAGAGGGGGCGTTTTTTTTGGGAACTGCGCCAATGACTTCTCCCACCCCGAAGCAGATGATGCAAAACGCGCTTCTTTCCGTCCTCCGCGACGAAGACAGGCGGCGCCTGCAACCGCACATGCTGGCTCTGAACCTGCCGGCGCATTCGGTCCTGGTCCATGCCGGCCAGGACGTCACCGATACCTGGTTTCCATGCGGCGGGGCCCTGGCGGCTTTCTGTATTGCCGGGCCGGAAGGGCAAAACGTCGACGTCGCCTTCGTCGGCCGCGAAGGCGCCGTCGGCGGCATCGTGTCCAACGGCGACGTGCCGGCCTATGCCACGGCCATGGTCCGGATCGGCGGTCCATTCCTGCGCATCAAGACCTCGGCGCTGGAGCAGACAAAACTCGAGTCGATCGGCTTGCGGCACTGGTTTTCGCGCTATGCCGACTGCCTCCTGGCCCAGGTGTTCCAGACCTCGGCGTGCAACGCCATGCATACGATCCGTCAGCGCGTGGCCAAGATGATCCTGGCCGGCCTTGCCCGCAACAGCGACACCGAGTTCCGGATGACGCAGGACCAGTTGGCGGACATGCTGGGCGTCGGGCGGACCTTCGTCAGCCGCGTGCTGAGTTCATTGCGCCATGAGGGCATCATCGAAACAGGGCGCGGCGTGCTGATTATCAAGGACCTGCAGGCCCTGCGCGCCCTGTCGTGCAACTGTACCCTGGCCATCGAAGACCATTTCGACAAGGTTCTGCACGGCATCTATCCGCCGCCGGCGTGAGGACGGTTGCGGGGCCGCTGCTTAACCGCCGGGCCGCCGCCGCGTCGTCACAGCAGCGTGCCGAGCAGGGGATTCGGAAAGCGCCGGTCCAGCGTCACGGCGAAAAAGGTCTCGCGCAACTCGGGCAGGGCTGCAAACTCGGTCAGGATGCCCGTGTGCAATTCGTCCGTCACGACGATGGGCGGAACGACGGCCAGTCCCAGGCCTTCGCGCGCCAGAAGGCGGATCATCGCCATATCGTCGATCTCGGCCGCGATGATCGGCCGGATCCCAAGCCGGCTGACCATGGCATCGAAGCCGGTGCGGATGCTGCTCGAATGACCGGGCAGGATCAGCGGCTGGTCGACCAGATAGTCGGCGAGCGCGGCGTCGCGGCGCAACCGCCCCGGCGGCCCGACCAGGCTGACCGTCTGGTCGGCGATCGGGTGGGAAATGAAGGGGCTCAGGCGGTCGCGCGCGGGGGCGATATTGGCCAGGACGACGTCGAGCTCAAGCGCCTGCAAGGCTTCCAGCAGGTCGTTGAACGCACCGGAGCGCAGGACGATATCGACGTCGTCGCGCGGCATCAGCGGCTTCAGGAACTGCATCTGAAAGTTTCGGGACAAGGTCGCCAGGGCGCCGATACGCAGGACCTGCCGTGCCCGGCTGCGGTTTTCCAGCGTGCCGATCAACTCGTCTCCCGCAGCGAAGATGGTGTCGGCATAGCCCAGGACGATACGTCCGGCTTCGGTCAGGACCATCTGGCGTCCGCGCCGTTCGAACAGGGCGTGGCCCAGTTGCGCCTCCAGGGTCTGGATCTGTACCGACAGGGCCGATTGCGAGACGTTGCAGGCTTCGGCGGCGCGCGTCAGGTGGCCTTCGTGGGCGACGGCCCAGAAATAGCGCAGGTGCTTGAAGTTCAGCGTCGCCATGGGGAATGTTCTAATTTATAGAATGAAATATTTCAATCTTTGAATTTTTTATATTGTATCCGTGACGGTAACAGCAGGGCGAACAGGAGATTTCGCCATGCCCTTACCCGATCCGGCCGAGATTTGTCTTGGCCTGGCCGCCTTCCAGGCCGTTGCGCACCTCGCAGCCGGCATCACCGGCCAGTACCGCCCGGACCATGCGGTCATGCGGCGATTATCGGCCGGGCTCGCCTTGTCGGGCTTCGGTGTCGCAACCGGCGCCGTCATCGCCGCCGCCCTTGGCGCCGATGTCCACGCCCTTGGTTTCCGGCTTGACGGCATGGGCGCCGCGCTGCTGGCGCTGGTCATGATCGTCGGGGGGGCTGTGTTGCGCTTTTCCGTCAACTATCTCGAAGGCGATCCCCGCCATGCGGCCTTTCTGGCGGGGTTGCACCTGACCCTGGTCACCGTCGTCGCCTTTGTGCTGTCGGCCACCTTGTGGACCTTCGCCCTGGCCTGGGTGGCCATGTCGCTGGCGCTGCACCGCCTTCTGGTCTTTTACCCGGACCGTCCGGGCGCCCGGCTGGCCGCTGCCAAGAAGTTCGGTCTGGCGCGTCTCAGCGACGCTGCCTTGCTTTCGGCCTTCGGGCTGCTCTACCACGCGACCGGTACGGACGACATCGCCGGTATCGTCGCTCGCACCCATGGCGCGGGCGCCGATGTCTCCGTCGCCGCCGCCGCCGTCCTGCTGGTGGTCGCGGCGCTTCTCAAATCGGCCCAGTTCCCGGCGCACGGCTGGCTGGTCGAGGTCATGGAGACGCCGACGCCGGTGTCCGCCCTGCTGCACGCCGGCGTCGTCAATGCCGGCGGCGTCCTTCTGCTGCGCTTTGCCGGTGTTCTGACATCGAACTCGGCGGCGCCGTGGCTGCTGGCGGCGGTTGCCCTCGTTTCGGTGGCCGTCGGATCGCTGGCCATGATGACCCAGACCAGTGTCAAGGCGGCGCTGGCCTGGTCGACCGTGGCGCAGATGGGTTTCATGCTGCTGCAGTGCGCGCTGGGCGCGTTCGGGGCGGCGCTGTTCCACATCCTGGCCCATGCCGCCTACAAGGCCAATGCCTTCCTGAGCGCCGGCACGGTTCGCGACGCGACCGGAACCGGCCTTGGCCGGGCGGCTCCCTGGCGGGCTCTGGCCGCGGCGGCGGTCGTCGCCCTTGGGCTGGCGGGGGGCGGATATCTGCCGGCGGGCGGCCTGGTGACCTTTCTGGCCGGAATGGGGGTGTTGGTCCAGCTCGATCTGCGACGCCCCGCGACCGCGATCGCCGCCCTTGCGATCGTGGGCGGCCTGGCCTTCTGCGGCCACTTCGCCGCCGCGGGCCTGTTGAGCGAGGGGGCGGCGGCCGCTTCCCCGGCTCTGGCCGTCCTGGCCATCGGGAGCATGACATTGCTGTGCGGGCTTCAGGTGCTGGCCCGCGCCATGCCGCAGTCGCCGCCCGTCGCCGCGCTGCAGGTTCATCTCAGGAACGGCTTTTATATCAACACCTGGCTTAACCGGAGCGCCCGGCCATGAACGCCCTGACATCGCTTTTTTTCCCCGCCGAAGACGACCTGGACACGCGGCTGAGGACCGTCGTCCGCAATACCGCGCCGCAATGGCCCCTGAAAAGCTTCATTGCCGTCAACCCGTTCATGGCGATGGGCGGCAAGGACTTTGCCGAGGCTGCCGTGGAGATCGCCAGGACGCGCGGCGCGCGGCTGGTGCCCGATGTATCGCTGCCCGAGGCCTTGCCGACCCTGGCGGACGCCGCCGGGCAGGCGGGCGGAAGGCCGGTGGCCGCCTTCGTCACCGAAAGGATTTCCCAATGGGCCGCGGGCTATTACGATCAGGGCCAGGCCGTGTGGGGCAATCCCTGGCGCGACCTGCCGCCGTTTGCCGCCTGGCGGGCGGAAGCCCGGATCGACCGGGCGCCGGAGCTGTGGGGCATGCCGGGCTTCCGGGCGATGGTCGCGGGCCTGCCGGGCGACCCGGTCGCGGCCGCGGAGGACTTGCTGCGCACGCTGAACCTGCCGGAGGCGGTCGAAGCCCTCTATCTCCAGCGCCTGTTCGGTACTGTCGGCGGATGGGCGGCCCTGCTGCGGCACCGCGACTGGAGCGCCATGTTGGCCGGCGGCAGCGATGACGGTCCGCGTGACCTGCTGGTCATCCGGCTGGCCTGGGACGTGCTGGTGGCCAGGGCCCTGACGGATGAAGCGACGATCAACCGGTGGCGGGCGGCGATATGTGCCGCGCCACCGGCCGTCACGCCCGACCTGTCGGGCCTGGAGGCGCGGGAAGGGCGGTGGCGCGACGCCTTGTTGCGGACGTTGGCGCAGCCGGCGCCGGACATGCCGGCGCCGGCCGTCCAGGCCGTGTTTTGCATCGACGTGCGCTCCGAGCCGTTCCGTCACGCCCTGGAACAGGCCTGGCCCGCCATCGAGACGTCCGGCTTCGCCGGCTTCTTCGGGCTTCCTGTCACCGTGCTGGGCGTCAGCGGCGTCCGTCAGCCCGCCTGTCCGCCACTGGTGCGGCCGCACGCCCTGGTGTGCGAAGCGCTTCCCGGGACACGCGATTCCCTGCAGCCCCTTCGCGCCGCGATCGACGGGCTGAAGCGCACCGGCGCTTCCGCTCTCGGCTATGTCGAAAGCTTCGGCCTCGGGGCCGCCGGATCCCTGATCGCCAGCGGCCTGGGGGTGAAATCCGCACGGAGGGCGCCCGACGCAGCCCTGTCGATCGCGGCGGCCTCCGCCGGTCCCGAAGCGCAGGCCCGGGCCAGCCTGGCGGCCGGCCTGCTGAAGGGAGCTGGTCTACGCCAGCCCCGCGCGGCGCTGGTCGTGCTGGTCGGTCACGAAGGTCAGTCGCGGAACAATCCTCACGCCGCCGGGCTGCACTGCGGCGCGTGCGGCGGGCGCAGCGGCGCCGTCAATGCCCGGGCCGCCGCCATGATCCTGAACGATCCCGAGGTGCGCGCCATCCTCAAAGCGCAAGAGGGCATCGACATACCCGGCAAGACCTGGTTCGCCGCCGCCGTGCACAATACGACGACCGATGAGCTGAGGCTGCTGGACGCCGAACACATCCCCGGCCATCTGAACGGCGAAAAAGCCGCTTTCGAAAAGGCCGCCGCAACCGCGGGCGCCTCGGTCCGGCGGCTCCGGTCGCCAGCACTCGGCGAAGCGCCCACGCTCAAGGCTTTCCGCGGGCGGGCGGCCGATCCGTCACAGGTCCGGCCGGAGTGGGGCCTGGCCGGGTGCGCCGGCTTCATCGCCGCGCCGCGGCGGCTGACGCGCGGCAAGACGCTGGGCGGGCGCATATTCCTCCACTCGTACGAATGGGGTGCGGATGACGGCTTCGCCGTGCTGGAGCAGATTCTCACGGCGCCCGTCATCGTCGCAAGCTGGATCAATCTTCAGTATTTCGCCTCGGCGGCCGCGCCGGACGTTTTCGGCGCAGGCAACAAGGTGCTGCACAACGTGGTCGGCGGCAATCTGGGCGTGTTGGAGGGAAATGGCGGGGACCTGCGCCTGGGGCTGCCGATGCAATCGATATCGGACGGACAAACCCTGCGGCATGAGGCCCTGCGGCTGTCCGTCATCGTCGCCGCGCCGACCTCGGCGATCGACGGCGTGTTGAGCCGCCACCGATCCGTGCGCGACCTGGTCGAAAACCGCTGGATCCACCTGTTCGCCATGGACGACGACGGCCGTGTGACCGCACGGCGCACGGCGGCCGGCTGGCAGGCCGTGGCTTGAAACCGCGGCCGGGCAGAGCGGTCCGGATTTCTTGTTGCCCGCGGGCTTCAGGCCAAAACCGTCGGCACTTTCGGCACACCGCTTTCGAAGCGGACCCTCACGCCGGTCAGGCCACCAGGCGTTCGACGTTTGCCTTGACGCCGTCCGACGACTGCACGACGGCCCGGAAGGCCCCGGTAATGCGCGTCAGGCTTTCTTCGATATCATGCACTGCCGCGACGGCCGCCTGCATGTTGCCGGAAATCTCGCCGGTGACTGCATGCTGCTCCTCGATAGCGCTGGCGACGTTGCTGACGCTGTCCAGCACGTGGGTCATCGAGCCGGAGATGAGGCTGAGCGCGTTGGCCACTTCGGTGCTGACCGACTGGATCTTGGCGATTTCGGTGCCGATGGTCTTGGTCGAGGCCGACGCCTGGTTGGCCAGCGTCTTGACCTCCGACGCCACGACGGCGAAGCCCTTGCCCGCTTCGCCCGCGCGGGCGGACTCGATGGTGGCGTTCAGCGCCAGCAGGTTGATCTGCGACGCGATGCCCTGGATGAAGGCGACCACGTTGTTCATGGATTCGGCCGATTCCGAGAGGCGGGCCGCCGAGGTGTTGGCGACTTCGGCATTGCGGAAGACGCCTTCGACGCTGGAGCGCGCCGCCGACATGCTGGAAGCGATCTCGCGCACGCTGGCGCTCAGTTCCTCGGCCGCGGCCGCCACGGAATTAACCATGGAGCTGGTTTCCGTCGAGGCGCTGGAGGCGCCCGACGCCATCTCGTTGGCGCCTTCCATCTGCACCAGCACGTCGCCGAGTTGTCCATCGATCTCGCGGCCGATTTCGTCGTTGCGCAGACGGCGCCGCACCGCTTCGGTCACGTCCGTGGCGAATTTCACCACCTTTATTACCCTGCCGGCATCGTCGAACACGGGATTGTAGGAAGCCTGGATATAGACCTCCCTGTCGTTCTTGCCGATGCGGCGAAACTCGTCGGCGATCAGTTCGCCCGCGGCCAGGCGCTGCCAGAACCGGTCGTAATCCTGCGACGCGACGTAGTCCGGATCGCAGAACATGCGGTGGTGC
The DNA here is from genome assembly GCA_936940865.1 of uncultured Asticcacaulis sp. Lineage (GTDB taxonomy): Bacteria > Pseudomonadota > Alphaproteobacteria > Caulobacterales > Caulobacteraceae > Asticcacaulis. The sequence goes on from CAKZJB010000004.1 coordinate 11,746, forward strand.
TGTCCCTTGATCTCGGCCAGGGTATAGCCCATGGCCTTCAGAAAGTTGTCGTTGGCGGTGATGACGGTGCCGTCCGTCGCAAATTCGATGATCGCCTGGGCGCGGTCGATTGCCGCGATCTTGCCGGCATAATCCATAGCCTGCTGCTTGGCCTCGGTTATGTCGGCCGCCAGCTTGATGACTTTGGTCACACGGCCCTTGCCGTCAAAGACGGGATTGTAGGTCGCCTGCAGCCAGACATCACGGCCGTCCCGCGCAATGCGCTTGAATGCGCCGGACTGGAATTTGCCAGAGGCGAGCTCCCGCCAGAAGACGCGATAGGCGTCGCTGGCGACGAAGGCCGGATCGCAGAACATCTGGTGATGCTTGCCCGCCACCTCGTCGGCGCGATAGCCCATGACCTTGAGGAAATTTTCGTTGGCGTTCAGGACCCGTCCGTCGGGCGTAAATTCGATGACCGCCTGCGAGGCGTTGAGCGCGGCCACGACGGAGGCCAGATTGTCGGTGGAACGGCGATGGAACATGGTAGTCTCCCGGGGGCGTTGCATTTGCCGACTCACAGTCGCGCCTAGCCGAATAGATGCTCCTGCGTGCTTTACACCGGGTTAATTTCGGTGTTACCGCCGTGCAAGAAAGCCGCGTCCGGCCACGCATGACGCGCAGCCGGACGCTGTCGGGAGTTAAAGTTTCCAGCGCAGGGCGACGCCGTAATAGCGGCCTTCGTCGCGGATATCGCGCGGGAACTGATGGCCCGGCGAATAGTAGCTGAAGTTATGGTACGGGGTCGCCAGGATATTGCTGACGTCGAAGTTCAGAGTCAGGTGGGGGTTGAGCGTATAGTTCAGCGAATAGTCGAGACGCTCGACCGGGTCGGTGCCTTCGCCGGTAAAGCCGCCGTTCGCGCTTGACTGATAGTATGAGTTGATCCAGCCCGAGCGGCCGTTGAACGACAGGCGTGTCGAGATATTGTTCTTCTCGTAGAAGACTGCCAGGTTATAGCTCCATTTGGAGACGCCGGTGATCTGGACGTAGTCGGGGAAGACGCCGAGGTCGCTGGGCATCCGGTTCCTGGCGTCGAGATAGGTGACGTTGGCCTGCACGCCCAGGCCGCTCCATTTGCCGGGCAGGAAGTCGAAGAAGGTCTGGCCGCCGACCTCTATGCCCTTGATGCGGCCCTGGCCTGCGTTTTCCGGCCGTGAAACCTGGATCAGGCCATAGGTCGGATCCTGGACGCGGCGGGTGTAGTTCGAAATGAAGCCGAACAGGTCGCGATAGAAGACCGATGCTGTCAGCGAGCCGGTGCGCGAGAAATAGTATTCCGCCGTCGCGTCGTAGTTGGTCGAGGTCAGCGGTTTCAGGTCCGGATTGCCGGATGAACCATACGCGTCGGGCGCGTCCGCCGGGGTGCTGGAGGTCTTCACGTTCTGCGAGATGGTCAGGGCCGGGTTCAGCGCGCCGAAATCGGGCCGCGTCCGCGTCTTGGTGACGGCGAAGCGGAACTGGAGCTGTTCATTGGGCCGCAGACGCAGGCTGATATTGGGCAGCACGTCGATATAGTTCTGGTACGAGGTGCGCGGCACGGACTGGGTGGCGCCGTTCCACGTCACGCTCGAAATTCCGCTGTAGTCGCCGATCGTATTGACGGCGCGCAGCCCGATGTCGCCGTCGGCATCGATGCCGAACAGCCTGGTTTCATAGCGGGTCTGGACATAGGCCGTGCGTGTCGATTCGCGGGCGTGGAACCCCCAGAGCGGATTGTAGTCCAGCGGCTTTTGCCAGTTGGCCAGGGTGTCCTTCCAGCCCTGGTCGTTCGGATTGAGGGCGACAAGCTGCTGCAGCGCCTGAACCGTATAGGCTTCCAATGCCTTGGTGTGGCTTTGCACGCCGTCGACGGTCGGCTCCAGCCACTGGCGGAAGCCCTGCACGCTGCCGCGGAAGGTATCCTCGGTCAGGGTCAGATCACCGAACGGCGTGTCGGCGAAGGGCAGGGCCAGCGGCAGCGTCCAGGCGTAGCGGTTGCCGTTACGCAGGTAGGCGCTGCGATTGGTATAGCGCAGGCCGGCCTTGATGTTTTTGAAAATGCCCCAGTCGGTCTGGTAGACGATGTCGCCGCGCCACTGGATGCCGTTGCCTTCGGTCTTGTATTTCGACTGGTAGTAGCCGCGCCAGATGTAGCTGTTGGGATCGGACAGGTTGATGTTGGTGACGTTGAACGCGGCGCCGCCGTTCGGATCGTCGGCGCGGAAGGTCACGTCGACGGTCGGCGCATCCTTGAATTCCGAATCGATGCTCCAGGATTCCGAGGCGTAGATGCTGTCCGTGTAAGCGAAGTCTGTGGACGCCTTAAGGCGGCCATTGTTGTAGATGGCGCCGAACGCGATCTGCGACGTGTCGGTACGGCCCTTGCCGGTCGAACGGTAAAAGTCCCCGACGCCGCCGCCCGACTTGGTGAAGCTGAGCGCCTGGTTGGAATAGAGCGGATCGAGGACGACATTGCTCAGGGTTTGGGCATCGTTCAGCGACATCCGCGTCCAGTCGGCCGCGCCCTTTGCGCGATAGGCCTGCCACAGCAGCTCGGCATAGAGTTCCAGATTGTCCGACACCTTCCACTGGAAGGCGGCGTTGGCCGAGGGCCGCCAGCGCAGGCCGCTGTCCATATAGGTGCCGACGCCCGAGGAATAGTTGAACGTATTGCCGGCCGAGGCTGGCGTGATCGTCTGGTTTGAATTGGCCGTGACGATCCAGCCGTCGGCCCAGCGCACGGCGTTGCGATAGTTCTGCTCCGTATAGGACAGGTTGAGCAGGGCGCCCATTTCGCCGACGGGCGTGTTCCAGCGGTCGCTGATCAGCACGTTGCCGTTGACGTCCATCTTGCCGTTCTGGTCGTTATAGGTTTCGCGGAAGGCTCCGTCCATTTCGAAGCCCTTGAAATCGAAGGGGCGGCGGGTACGCACATTGATCAGGCCGGCCAGGCCGGGCTCAAGCAGGTCGGCCGTCGCCGACTTGTAGACCTCGAGCGAGGCCAGCGCGCCGGACGGGAAGTCCTGCATCTGCACGCGGCGCAGTTCCGCCGTCGAGATGTCGCGCCCGTTCACCGTCGTGGCGACATCCGGCAGGCCGCGGACCAGCACGCCAGAGCCTTCGTCGCTGTAGTGGGTGATCTGCACGCCGGGCAGGCGCGCCAGCGATTCTGCGGCATTGTTGTCCGGAAGCTTGCCGATGTCTTCGGCGACGATGGCGTCCAGGATCGAGTCGGACTGCTTCTTGATCTGCTGGGCCGACCGCATGCTGGCGCGATAGCCTTTCACGACGACCGTGGAGTCGGCGTCCTTGCCGGCCTTGTCCTTTTGGGCCGTATCCGAGGCCGTGGGCGCAGGGGCCGTATCGGCCGACTGGGCGTGCGCGGTTCCCCAGGCCGCAATGAGAAGCAGGGACGCCGACGCCAGAAGGTGCGGTTTCAAATTCATGGGTTTTCCTCCGAAATCATTGAGCCTTGTCGCCCTTGGGGCGATTTGTAGGACCAATATATTTAGTCAGGCAATTCGCTTTTTAAAAATCGCATTTAATTTTGGGAATTTTATGCCAAAAATGTCACAGGTTCTCGCCGGCCATCCCGCTGTGCGGGGTGATGGAATTTGGACTCGCGAGGCGGTGTTTTCGTGTGATGCGCCAATTTGTCTTTGAATTTAAAGGATTCTGTGGGCAAAATTGTTCGTGCCGGTGGGCGGCTGTTGCGGTTGGTGGCGGAGAGGGTGGGGTGTGCGGGCGTGCTGAGCTTGCCGCGTGTGCGGCGGACCGGCGCCAAAGGAAGGGGTGGTGAGGGGCGATAAGTTGTATGAGTTTTGTTTTCCAGATTTTATTTTATATGTTATTTATTTTTCCGAATGGCCGCGATCCTGACCAGGATGCGGGGGCGACGCACGGCCGATCCTGACGATCGATGATCCGGCGGCATTCCGGCTTTGTATGGAAAATGCCCCCGACAAAAGCACCCAAAATGAGAAGGGGCCGTATCCTTGTTCCCCTGGCCGTGGCGGGCGGCGCGCTGATCAGGCCGCCCCGGCGCCGAGCCTCGGGCAGGGGGTGACCTGTGGCGCGGATGCCACGCTTTGCGGCATATCTGCCAGTCCTATTGCCTGTAGTTGCGAAATTAACTATAGCGCTGGCCGGGCCGCATGGGGCGGCCGGCATGGAGACATGAATTGTTGGGATCGAACACAAGTCGGGGCCTGAAGCCCGCCGCGATCCTGCCTTTCGTCTAGGCGCCGTTTGGCGTCGCGGCGGGGCAGGGCGCCCGGGCCGCTTGGTTCCTCAAAAAATAGACAATGGACCATCGCGAGATGCGCGCGGCTGCGCGCGTCCGCCGAAAGCATAAGACAATGACCGAACATGAGATCGTCCGGAGCGTGCTGCTCCGGATCGCGCGGGGTGTTGCGCCGACGGCGCCGCTTGCGCATACACTGACGGCCTGGGGCCAGGCCCATGCGGCGTGGTTGCTGGGCGAGACGCCTGCCGCGCCTGAAACGCCCGGAAAGCCCGTCAAGGCGGGAAAGAAGAGCGCGCGCAAGCTGGCAAGGCGATTGGCCAGGAGCCTCACGGCGGCGCGCAGCGCGGCGGCCGACGGTTCCGCCTGGCTGTCGTTCCTGGCCCGTCTCGAGGCCGCGCCGGCGCCGGACGAGCCGCGTCCGGCCGTGCTCGACCTGGGCGAAGAACTGGGACGGCTGCTGAACCTGCAGCCTTTCGACGCCCGGCTCCTGACGCTGATGATCGCGTGCGACCGCCTGCCGCGCCTGTCCAGCCTGCTGAACAGCGTGAACTCGGAGGTGCGCGACCTGCCCGCCGTTCTGGGCGAGTTGGCTGGTGCACCGCCGCTTGAGGCCGATCCGCGGGTCCGCTCAAGCGAGGTGCTGAAACTGGGCCTGGTCGCCTTCGGCCTGAGGATACGCCACGACAATCCCGTGGAGATCCGCTGGCCGCTGGCGCGCGTGCTCGACCGCAACCCGACGCCTCAGGAACTGGGCGACGCTCTGGCCGGTCCGCGTCAGGCGGCCGGTCTCGACATGGCCGACTTCGCCCACGTCGCCGACGCGGACTTTTTGGTGCGCCTGCTTCAGGGGGCGGCGCGGGAGCGGGCGCGCGGCGTCAACATCCTGATCCACGGGCCGCCGGGCACGGGCAAGACCGAGCTGGCGCGCACGCTGGCGGCGGCGGCGGGCTGTCCGCTGCATAGCGTCGCCGAAGCCGACGAAGACGGCGAAGAACCGTCGCGTTACGATCGCGTCCTGGCCTTGCAACTGGCGCAGCGCGTGCTTGGCGACCGTGCGGGGGCGGTGCTCTTGTTCGACGAGATGGAGGACCTGATCGGCCGGACGCAGCGCAGCCAGGGCGACTGGTTCTCACAGCGCGAAGGCAGCAAGGTCTTCGTCAACCGTCTGCTGGAAACCAACGCCACCCCGGTCATCTGGGTGACCAACGCCGTCGGCAATGTCGACGACGCCATCCTGCGCCGGATGAGCTTTATCCTTAAGCTCGACCTGGCGCCGCGCCGGGCGGCGCACCGCATCCTCGACCGCGTATTGAAGGACGAGGGCGGGCAGCCGGCGGAGGCCATCGGCCGGCTGATCGACGCGGTGCCGCAGACCTCGAGCGTCCTGCGCGTGGCGGTGCGGGCAGCGAAGCTGGCCGGAGAGGCGGACGTCGGCGCCAGGGCGGCGACCTCGCTGGTGCGCGCCCTGCGCGGCGGCGAACTGCCCATGCCGGGGCCGGGGATTGTCGATTTCGCGCTCTATGAGGCCGACCGGCCGCTGGACGCATTGTTCGACAGCATCCGCGAGGTGGGGGCTCTCGATGTCTCGTTGCTGCTGGCCGGGCCGCCGGGCACCGGCAAGACGGCGCTGGCGCACCACCTGGCGCGCGTGCTTGACCGGCCCCTGCTGGTCAGGCGGGCGTCGGACCTGCTGTCGAAGTGGGTCGGCGATACCGAAAAGAATATCGCCGAAGCCTTCGAAGAGGCGCGCCGCCAGGAGGGCGTGCTTCTGTTCGACGAGGCGGATTCGCTTCTGTTTGACCGCACGAAGGCCCGCACCTCGTGGGAGGTCGGCCAGGTCAACGAGATGCTGACCTGGCTGGACCGCCACCCCCTGCCGGTGGTGGCCGCGACCAACCATCCGGGCCAGCTCGATCCGGCGACGCTCCGGCGGTTCGTGTTCAAGCTGGACCTGCGTCCGCTGGGGCCGGAGCGGTTGAGGAGGGCGTTCGAGCACTTCTTCGCTGTCGAGCCCCCGGCGGGGCTGACGGCGTTGACCAACCTGACGCCGGGGGACTTCGCCGTGGTGGCGCGGCAATTGCGCCACGCCCCGGCGAAAGACGCGCGGACGATCCTGGATCGCCTGCGCGATGAGAGCCGCGTCAAACCCGAGGCGGGGGCGAAGATCGGGTTCTGACCGGCTCGCGCAATCCGAAAAGTGGACACCACTTTTCGGCTAAATTGCGCGACCAGGAGTGGCGGCGCCGCTTTCGAGGGGAAGCGGCGCCGCTCACGTGTTGTCTAACGCAACCGGCTATGCGCGAATTGACGGGCGGTCGCATATGGCTAGCAAGCTTACAGGTAAAAGAGATTTTCGGCCCTCCGCATTTATGGGGAAGGGGGGGGACCGCCGAAGGCGGTGGGTGGGGCTTTTATGTAGGTATGGCTGGCTAATAACCAATTGTTTATTGAATTCATTAGATAAAATATTTGGGATCCCGTTCCGGCGGCAGGAGAAGCCCCGCCCACCACGCTCCGCGTGGTCCCCCCTCCCCGTAAACGGGGAGGGCCGAGCTGCGTACGCAAATTCATGTGCGATTGCTCCACCGCAGGCGGGGAGAAAAGCGCTAATTCGGCCTTATTCCGTATACGATGGCGCTGGCCGTTGAGGGCAAGCGGCCCGGTCCCAAAGGCTTCAGGTACAGTGAAATCAAAATTGAAATAAGAAATTTATTTTTATTAGTGATAGCTTCATCATGACAAGGTCATAGTCCGCCGTCGGTTCCGATGCAGTATCTTATGGTGAGAAAAAAAAGATGGTGGTGTCCAAGCGTTTTGCCGGTGGCCTGAGCCCGGAGAATGAATTGCCGGATCCCGCCCGGCGGGCTGTCGCGCTGGGTCTGGGGCTGCTTCCCATGATGCCGATGCTGAGCGCTTGCGGCGGAGGCGGCGGATCGGGCAGCGCTCCGGCCGGAGCCGCCCCAAGTACGCCAAGCGGGGCAGCGGCGGCTTCGTCAAGCGCGCCGGTCGCGCCCGCCCCCGTCCCGGCCTCTGTAAGCGGCGTCTTCCAGCACCCGGGACTTCTGGTGACCGAGGACAGCTTCACGCGCATCCGGGCCGCCATCAAGGCCGGCCAGCAGCCGTGGACCAACTGGTGGAACACGCTGTGCACCGACCATTACGATACGCTCGACACCAAGCCTTTCCCGCTGGAGGGCGTTTACCGGGCGGACAACAGCCACAACAATCTGTACGTCGATATCTGGCGCGCCTGGTCGATGACGCTGCGCTGGAAGCTGTCGGACCCGCAGGACAACCGCTATGCCGACAAGGCGGTCGAGTTCCTGGACGCCTGGGCCAGCACGCTTAAGGTCGTGGGCACCGTGCCGCCGGGCTCGACGGCCCCTGACGATCATACCTTCATCATCCTGGCCGGCATCCAGGGCCACCAGCTGGCGCAGATCGGCGAGGTCCTGCGCACCTATCCCGGCTGGCCGGCGGACAGCCTGAAACGCTTCCAGGACATGCTGAAGACGGTGTTCGCGTCGGTCTCGTCGTGGTTCCTCAGCGACGGCCGCATCGGATCGCACGCCAACTGGGACATGGCGTCCATGGTCGGCGCCATGGCCATCGGCATCTTCTGCGACGACGCCGACCTCTACCGGCTGGCCTGCGACTGCTACGCCGCCAATAACCGCGGCACGCTCAGGAATTTCGGCAACGGATCGGCCCTGCACGGCGTCTATTACCTGCATCCCGGCCATTTCGGGCAGTGGGAGGAAAGCGGCCGCGACCAGGGGCATTCGACGCTGGGCATGTCGCTGGGCGGCGACGTGATGGAGATGGCGTGGAACCAGGGCGACGACCTGTACGGCCTCTATAACAACCGCTTCCTTTCGGCGGCGGAATATGTGGCGCGGTCGAACCTGCTGGACGATGCGGGCAAGACCTATCCCATGCCCTATGTGCCGGAGCAGGACCCGACGCAGCCGCATACCTCGCGGTGGACCGAGGTGAACCAGTCGTTCCAGCACGGCCGCAATGCCTGGGAGCCGATCTACAACCACTATGTCAACCGCATGGGGCTGGCGGCGCCCAACGTTGCGCGCATCGTGAAACTGGTCGAGCCAAAGTACGGCGGCAGCAGCGACGACGTCTGGTGGCCGACTCTGATCCACCGGCTGCCGGACTATGCCGGACCGATGAAGCCGGCCTCCGGCCTCACGGGCTACCTGCACGGCGGAAATATCCTGCTGTCCTGGTGGGGCAGCGTGGGCGCGACATCCTATGCGGTCAATCGCGGCACGTCGGCGCGCGGTCCCTTTACGCGCGTGGCGACGGTCACGTCCGATCAGGTGCTGACCTGGACCGACGCGCCGGGTAACGGCGTCTGGTATTATCAGGTCGTCGCGCAAGGCGCCAACGGCGCATCGGCGGCCGGGTCCAATTTGGTCCGGGTCGCGGCGTCGGGCGAGGCGCGCCTGTCTCTGCCGCTGAACGATCCGAACACGACGGGCACGTCCGGGCCCCTGTTCGCCGCCGACGGCACGTCAAAGACCATCCTGGGGAAGCTGCTGGACAATGCCGTCTGGGGCGATGGCCGGACCGCCACCAGCAAGGCCGTCGCCTTCGACGGCAAGGCGTCGGGCCTGCAACTGCCGCAAGGCATCTTCGGCGACCTCGACGATTTCAGCCTGTCCATGTGGGTCTATGCCAACGGTCTGCACTGGGACAGCTGTATCTTTTTCGCCGGCACCGATGTGAATTCCGCCATGCTGATCGCGCCGCAGGCCGGGGCCAAGGGCGTCCTGCGGTTCGCGATCTACGGCGCGACCTTCAACGACAGCCACGCCCTCGAAGCGCCCACGGCGCTGGCGACAAGGCGCTGGGTCCATGTGGCCGTGACGCTCAGGGGCACGACGGGAAAGCTCTATGTCGACGGCGCCGAGGCAGCGACCTCCGACGACATCCTGCTGACCCCGCGCCAGGTCGGCGACCAGGTCACCTTCCTCGGCCGCAACTGGGCGCACCCGCCGTTCAACGGCCGCATCCAGGACTTCCGCGTCTACGCCGGCGCGCTGAGCGCTACAGAGGTCGCCGCGCTGGCGCAGTAGGGGCGGGAAACGGAGCTAGGGCAGGGCCGAGACCGAGTTCTGACGGTTAAGTGGCGCCGCTTCCGAGGGGAAGAGGCGCCGCCCAATTTTTATCGTCCCGAAGGGCCGATAGTTCAACTCGCAAATTCGAGCAGGCCGAGTTGTCGGAGCATCGCGTTGAGGACCTCTTGATTGCATTTGGTAAGGACTACTCGAGCAAGTCGAGCAGCCCCACGCGAGCCATCTGAGGCGACGTGGGCCAGAAGCGCCAACGCCAGTTTCATCGGCGGCAGGCCCAGGGCCTTAGCCTTGTCGCCCAGTTCGTCCGCAAGCACCCTGATCTCTTCGGCAACATTGTCCGGCAGGCCGCCCAGGTCGAGCGCCAGCAGGCGCGAGGCTCCGGCATCCCAGCCGATCAGACAGGCAATGTCCTCGAGTCGCAGCAGGAAGTCGCTGGCGGGAACTCCGGAAATGCCGCGTGTTTTCGACAGTCTCTTCGACCTTATGGCGCTGCCGGCGAAGGCTCCCCCGGCCATGGCCGGCGCGGCCGCAGCGACGGCCGCGCCTCCGCCCATAAATGCCAGCGATTCCAGCGGCACCTTGCGCAGATTGGGCAGGCCTTCGATGCCATCTACGGCCTCATCGACCAGGACAAGGCTGGTCAAGTGCGTAACCAGGCCTTCGGCTTCTGCCAGTTGTCCGGCACGCGTTTCGTCGAGGGCGGGGATGGCCAGCGACGCTGCGAAAGCTGCCACACCGCGGTTGAACGGCGTGGCCGTTTCCGCTTCGGTGGCCGCAGTCCAATGCGCAGACAGGTCCATTCCGTTCCGCCGCGCCGATAGCGCGTCGAGTGGCCCGACAATAGGCACGACCGGGAACGACGGGCTTCGAACTAGCGCCAGAACGGCGTCGGTCACAGTGGCCAGATTTGACGGCGTGGCGATGAATAGCGCTCCGCCGGTCAACGCGGCGAGATGGCCCACACGCGCCTCCAAGCTGCCGCCTCCAATCAACAGGACGCTGATCCGTCGTCCCAACGCCGCCAGCGCCTGTACGTCAAGCGCGTAGCTCTGCCCGTCGGTTATCAGCAGGAAGTCGCCGAGTTCGGACTTGGCGGCGACCGTGGTCACGGCGTTGCCGATTTCCGTCCCGCCGCGCGGCGCCTTCATTTGCGAGATGGCCTGGTCGATCACCGTCGAGTCGAACTTCGTCAACATGGCCACATGTTCCGCCACATTGTCGAATTGCCAGATGTCCAGAATATCGCCCGAACTGAGCGTCCCCGCGATGGTCTTTATGAGGCCGAGCGCCGCCGTGTGATTGGACTGGCCGGGCCCGAAAAGGTCGCGCATCGAGCCCGAGAAGTCGGACAGGATGGCTAAGCGGCAGGTCTCTTGACCGCGGGGACTGGTGGCGATCGTCAGGCTCACGGCCCGGCCGTCTGCGGCAGTTCCGTGCAGCGGCTTATTGGCAGGAACGGGCGCGGTAAGGTCGATAGGTCGGTTGAGCGGGACGGTCCAAAGTCCATCTTCGCTGGCGGTCGTGTTGGCAACCATAACCGGGCCATCGGCGCAGTTGATACGCAGTTTCGCGAATTGTTGTGGACGGGCGGCATGAGTCAGTTCGTCGGCGTCGGGCAGGCCCGAGCAGCCGTAGATATCGCCCACTGTCAGGGGAATGCGCAGAGCGCCTTGGCCGGCAACGGCGCTAAGCGACGCCACCCAGCGCAGGGTCACCTCGATCTCGCCGCCCGGGCGGATATTCGCTGCCGACAGGGTATGGATGCCGCGCAGGACTTCTTCGTGCAGGACGGCGGCCTTGCCGGTCTCGACGGCTGTCTCATAGATTTCGCGCGCTTGTTCGCGGCGCTGGGCCCTGCCGACGACGTGACGTCCATCGATCCGTGCTTCCAACGCAAACACCACGGCTTGTACGGGCACGGGGAAGGTCATCACTGCTTCGATTGGCGCATCTTCAACATTGAGAAACGTGCGGCGCGTCTCGACGACAGCCAAACCGGAACCAATCTCCACGTCGATCGCCGTAGAGATCAACGGCACAGGATGGACCGCTCGCCTTTCAACCCAGCCGGCCATGAAGGCGCCCAGCGGATCAATCAGGGGTGTTGGAATCTTGGGCATCGGACACATCCTCCTTCAGGATCGCAGTCAAAAGTTCTTCAATTTTGGCCAGGGCGGGGCCGACAGGTTGACCGCTGGCGATAATGTCCGGGCTAACCAACAGTGTGATGCCTGGTATGACGGGAAACGGCGTCCCGTCGCGCGCCGACAAAAGCAGGCGGATCGCCGCTGGTGGAAAGCCAAGTTCGCGCAGCCGCATATAGCGGCGAGCGCCATGAACATGGGCCTCTCCATACTGGGCATTGGCCCTTCCGCCGGTGGGGGCGGGGATGAAACCCTCGGCGATCAGGTAGCGAACCTGCCGCTCCGAAATTCCAGCCCGTTCCATCAATTCGTGGATACGCACGGCATTTCCTTTCGACAATAAATTTGTCAAAACAAATGACGCACGTCAAGCTATATTTGACAAGAACCTTGTCGAAAGAATTTTTGTTTTTATTATCAGATGGTTTTGGCTTCTATAGCCGCGTTTCGATTTCGGCTTTTCATCACGCGGTGCCTCGCGTTCAACTCCCTTGCCGCGCGAATCCTGCTGAATTTTTATCCCACCCGTGAAAACCGTACGGTTCGGTTCAAATTTTTGCGGCTTGGCTATTGCCAATTTATCAATTTCCTTCATGTATAAGGGCTCTGAAACGCCGGGTTTCGTTCTGCGAGTCGATTTCGCTCATGCCTCACTCTTTCGGGCTTCATGTCGAAGGCTGACTATTCCATCGAAACCCTGGCGGAGGGCCGGGCGCGGCTGATCCTTAAGGGTGCGTGGCTCATCACTGAGCTGCATGGCTTTGCCGTGCGCCTGCGCGCCCAGCTCGACAAAATCCAGCATATCGAAATCGACGCCACGCAACTCGAGACGCTCGACACGGCCGGGGCGCTGCTGCTGCGCTCGACCATCGGCGACCGCATTGATGGCGATCCCTTTCCCGGCAACGAAAAGTTCAGCAATATCTATGCGCTGACCGAAGCGACCTCGGCCGAGGGGGTGGCGCTCGACCGGTCGTCCGAGCCGAAGCGTACCCTGTGGCAAAATCCCGTTGCCGGCCTGATGGTGCGCATCGGCCGCGCCATGGAGACCTTCTGGGAGCATTTCATCGCCTCGGCGGTGTTTATCGGCCACGTCACCACTCTGTTTTTGCTGTCGATCGTCAATCCGAAGCGCATCCGCTGGCCGGCCCTGGTCAACATCATGCAGCGGGCAGGCCTTGAGGCCATTCCGATCGTGACGCTCACCAACTTCTTCGTCGGCGCGGTGCTGGCGTTTTTGATGGTGCTGTCGCTCAGGCAATATGGCGGGGCGGTCTTCGCCATCGACTTCGTGTCGATCGGCGTGTTGCGTGAATTCGCTCCCGTCATCGCCGCCGTGCTGATCGCCGGCCGGTCGGCGTCCAGCTTCGCCGCCGAAATCGGCGCTATGAAGATGAACCAGGAAATCGACGCCATGTGCGTCATGGGCATCGATCCGTATGAGGCGCTGGTGCTGCCGCGCGTCCTGGCCCTGTGCATCATGACGCCGCTGGTCACCTTCCTGGGCTCGATCGCCGGGATGGCGGGGGGCGCGGCCGTCATCTGGGCGGTGCTGCAACTGGCGCCGGGCTACTTCCTGCAACGTTTGTACGACTACGTGCCGTTCGAGAACTTCTTCGTCGGCATCGTCCGCACGCCGGTCTTTGCCGCCACCATCGCCATCGTCGGCTGCCGCATGGGCATGACGGTCAAGGAAGACGTGATTTCGCTGGGCCGCAAGGTCACGACCGCCGTGGTGCAGTCGATCTTCCTGATCTTCATGATCGACGCCATGTTCGCCATCCTGTTCAACGGGTTTACCTTCCAATGAAGCGCAAACCCTTGCCCCCGATGGAGCTGCATGAGGACGAGGCGAATGCCGCCATCGTCATCAAGGGGCTGCGCAACCAGTTCGGCCAGCACGTCGTCCACGACAATCTGGACCTGGTGGTCAGGCGCGGTGAAATCCTGGGCGTGGTCGGCGGTTCCGGCTCGGGCAAGACCGTGCTGCTGCGCTCGATCCTGGGGCTGCAGAAACCGGCCGCCGGCGATATCCTGCTGCTGGGCCACCGTCTCAACAGCGAAAACGCCGAGGAGCGCCGCCGCATCCAGGCGCGCACGGGCGTGCTGTTCCAGAGCGGGGCGCTGTATTCGACCCTGTCGGTCGCCGAAAACATCATGGCGCCGATGGCTGAATTCACCAACCTCAATCCGCGTGAGATGCGCGCGGTCGCCATGCTGAAGCTGCAACTGGTCGGCCTGCCGGCGCGCGCCGCAGAGCTGATGCCGTCGGAGCTGTCGGGCGGCATGATCAAGCGCGCGGCCCTGGCCCGCGCCCTGGCGCTGGACGCCGAACTGCTGTTTCTCGACGAGCCGACGGCGGGGCTGGACCCGATCAGTGCCGCGGCTTTCGACACCCTTATCAAGGACCTGGCTTCGAGCCTTAACCTTACCGTGTTTATGATTACCCACGATCTTGATAGTCTCTACGCCATCTGTAGCGAAATCGCCGTGCTGGCCGACAAGCGTGTCGTCGAAAAGGCGCCGGTTTCGCAGCTCGAAAAATCAACCCACCCGTGGATCCATGAGTACTTCAATGGACCGCGCGGCCGAGTAAAGGCTTGAACATGGAACGCCAGGCCCATTACGCCGTCGTCGGACTGATTACCTTTGCCCTGGCTTTGGCGCTTGTCGCCTTTGCCTTCTGGTTCATCAAGTTCGACTTCAACCAGAGCTATGCCATCTACGATGTCGAGTTCAACACGCCGGTCGACGGCCTGACCAAGGGGGCGGAAGTCCACTTCAACGGCATCAAGGTCGGCGAAGTGACGGATCTCAGGCTCGGCCAGGCCAATACGCACCAGGTCATCGCGCGCGTGCAGCTCGACGCCGGCACGCCCGTGCGCACCGACTCGGTCGCCTCGCTGGAGCCGCAGGGCGTGACGGGCCTGTTCTACATGCAGGTCTCGCCGGGTTCGGCGCGCGCCCCGCTGTTGAAGCATACGCCCGACGGGCCGCCGCCGATCATCCATTCCGAGGAAAGCGCGCTGTCCAAGCTGTTGCAGGGCTCGGGCTCGGTGATCGAGAATACCTATGAAAGCCTGAACCGCGTCAACCGGCTGCTGTCGGACCAGAACATCAAGACGTTTTCGCAGAGCCTGGACAACCTCCAGCAACTGACGGCCGACTTGAAGAGCCGCGAGCAGATCCTGGACGACGCGCACGAAGCCATCGTCAGCGCCGGGCAGGCGGCCGACGCCGTCACCGAACTGGCGCACACGACCAATGGCGTGGCGGGGACCCAGGTGCCGGAGACCATGGCCAGGATCAATGCCGCCACCGACAAGCTGGCGGCCGCCGCCGACAATTTCAGCAAGACGACGGCGTCGATCCAGAAGCCGTTCGACACGGTGCAGACCACGACCCTGCCGGAGCTTCAGGAGTCGCTGGAGAACCTCAACGAGGCGTCGCGCTCGCTCAAACAGCTGGTCGACGACGTGCATAACGATCCCAAGGGCTTTGTCATCAAGCCGGAAGCGAAGGAAAGAAAGGTCAATCCATGATGCGGACCGGAATGAAGGCCTTCGTGGCGCTGGCTGTGGCGGGGATCGCGCTGTCGGGCTGCGTCAATGTGCTGCCCAAGACCAAGCCGATCCAGCTCTATCGCTTCGGCTACGAACCCCAGGCGAAGACGGGCGAAAAAGACGAGGCGCCGGTGGCGCTGCCGGTCAACGGCGCGGCTATTCCCGTGCAGCTTGGCCAGGTCGACTTCCCGCAGGAAGCCGGGGGCGACCGCGTGCTGACGACCGAGGGCAACGAAGTCGCCTATGCCGGCGGGGCGCGCTGGGCGGCGCCGGCGTCGGACCTGTTCCAGGATGCGGTCAAGGAGGGCTTTTCGCGATCGGCGACGACGGTCAGGCTCGATCGCCGGGGCGGATCGACCACCAGCTATCGCCTGGAGATGGTCGTTCATCATTTCGAAAGCGCCTACAAGCATGGCCACCCGACCGTATCGATCGCGCTCGATGCGCGGCTGGTGCGGCTGTCGGACCGCATCGTGGTGGGACAGCGTTACATCACGGCCGATGTCGGCGTGCGCCGCAACGACATGTCGATGATGGCCGATGCGTATAACGAGGCGACGACCGAGGTCGTCCAGGCCCTGATCGGCTTTACGCAGGAAACCGTGGCGGCCAATCCGCTGCCGGATACGCAGGTGAAGCCGTAAGCTGGAGAGAGACCAGAAAATTCTCCTCCCTATGCGAAGCATGGGGAGGGGACCGCGAAGCGGTGGAGGGGTCACTTCACGCGCGCCTGAGCCGTCATAATAACGCTTAAAGCCGCATCATCGGGATTGCTCATAACCTCAGCACCTGAGACGCGATAAACGGTCAGACCTTGTGCTTCCAGATATGCCGTGCGCCGTTCGTCGCGTTCAGCCACGCCGTCGTTATTGTGAACCTGACCATCGATCTCGACAATCAGTCGGGCTGCGGCACAATAGAAATCTGCAATGTAGGGGCCGACCGGATGCTGGCGGCGGAAATGCAGGCCTTCGGGCTTACCTTTCAAACGCCACCATAGCCGCGCTTCCGCATCGGTCAGATTGCGCCGGAAATGCCTGGCCAGCGCGTATTTGCGCTTTTCCATCGTGTGCCCCCAAAGATACCCCTCCACCGCCTTCGGCGGTCCCCCTCCCCACGCTTCGCGTAGGGAGGAGAGCTTGCGTGAAACGGCACCTTACTTCAACCGAACCTCATACGTCGCCTGGGTCAGCTGCGCGATGTCGTCGAGTGTCACGTCGGGCGCCAGTTCGGTAAGGATCAGCCCCGAACCGTCCGGCTTGACCTCGAACACGCCCAGCGTCGAGATGATCAGGTTGACGACGCGCGTGCCCGTCAGGGGCAGGGTACAGGCCTTCAGGACCTTGGACTCGCCGTGCTTGTTGGCATGCTCCATGACGACGACGACGCGCCTGACGCCCGCCACCAGGTCCATGGCGCCGCCCATCCCTTTGACCAGCTTGCCCGGGATCATCCAGTTGGCGATATCGCCGTTTTCCGCGACCTCCATCGCGCCCAGGATGGTCAGGTCGATATGGCCGCCACGGATCATGGCGAAGCTGTCCGACGACGAGAAAAAGGATGTTTCCGGCAGGGCGGTGACGGTCTGCTTGCCGGCATTGATCAGGTCGGGATCGACCTCGTCGTCATAGGGGAAGGGGCCCATGCCCAGCATGCCGTTTTCCGACTGGAAGGTGACGGTCATGCCTTCGGGGATGTAGTTGGCCACCAGCGTCGGGATGCCGATGCCGAGATTGACGTAGAAGCCGTCCTGCAGTTCCTTCGCCGCGCGCTCGGCCAGTTGTTCGCGTGTCCAGGCCATCTTAATTCTCCGTTTCGCGTTGGCGGACCGTGCGCTGTTCGATACGCTTTTCGAACGTGCCGAGCACCAGGCGGTCGACATAGATGCCGGGCGTGTGGATGGTGTCGGGATCGAGGCTGCCCACCGGCACGATCTCCTCGACCTCGGCGACGCAGACCTTGCCGGCGGTCGCCATCATCGGGTTGAAGTTGCGCGCCGTCTTGCGGAAGATCAGGTTGCCGCGTTCGTCGCCCTTCCAGGCCTTGACGATCGAAAGGTCCGCCACCAGGCCCGTTTCCAGCACATAGTCGCGGTCGCCGAAGCGCTTGATTTCCTTGCCCTCGGCCACCACCGTGCCGACGCCCGTGGCGGTGTAGAAGCCGGGGATGCCCGCGCCGCCGGCACGGATTCGCTCCGCCAGCGTACCTTGCGGATTGAATTCGAGTTCGAGTTCGCCAGCCAGGAACTGGCGTTCGAATTCCTTGTTTTCACCGACATAGGAGCTGATCATCTTCCTGATCTGCCGCGTGGTCAAAAGCTGGCCGAGGCCGAACCCGTCGACGCCGGCATTGTTGGAGATGACCGTCAGGCCCTTCACGCCCGAATCGCGCAAGGCGGCGATCAGGTTTTCGGGAATGCCGCACAGGCCGAAGCCGCCCGACATGATCGTCATGTTGTCGAAGAGCAGGCCGTCCAGCGCCGTCTTGATATCGGGCCAGACCTTGGAACCGCCATTAGCCATGGTGTCCTCCAGAACGTGTTTTGTCAGGCACCTAAGCCGAATTGCATACGCCTGTCACGCGATAATTGTGCGTTGCAAACGAGATGTGAAGAAGCGTGAGGAAGGAGCTTTTGCGTTGCCGGCAGTCCCCCCTTCCGTCTCGCCCTTCGCTGCGCTTCAGGCGAGCCACCTTCCCCGTAAACGGGGAAGGAATTAGTTGATTAAGCGCTTTTTCTTCCCTGCGAAGCGGGGAGGTGGCGCGAGCGAAGCGAGTGACGGAAGCGGCATTACCGACCGTTCAACACGACAACGACTTGGGGTTTGGACATGAATATCGGCTTCATCGGACTGGGCAGCATGGGCGCGGCGATCGTGCCGAACCTGCTGATCGCGGGGCACGCGGTGTCGGTGTGGAACCGTACGGCCGCCAAGGCGAAACCTTTGATCGAAAAGGGTGCGACGCTCGCCGCCACGCCGGGCGAGGCCGCAAAGGACGCCGACGTCGTCTTCACCATGGTGGCCGATGACAAGGCGCTGGAAAGCGTCACGTTCGGGGCGGACGGTATCCTGGCCAACCTGAAAAAAGGCGGCGTCCACGTTTCGATGAGCACGGTATCGGTGGCGCTGGTCGAACGCCTGACCATTCAGCACGGCGCCGCGCATCAGGGCTTTGTCGCGGCACCGGTGTTCGGCCGTCCAGCGGCGGCCGCAGCGGGGCAGTTGTTCATCGCCGCCGCCGGGGCGCCGGACGCCCTGGAAAAGGTGCAGCCGCTGTTCAGCCTGATCAGCCAGAAGGTCTATCCGTTCGGCGACATTCCGGCCTCGGCCGCCCTGGTCAAGCTGGCCGGCAACTTCATGATCGTGTCGGTGACCGAACAACTGGGCGAGGCCATGGCGCTGCTTGGCCAGGGCGGCGTCGACAAGGCGGCCTTCCTCGACTTCATGACCTCGACCCTGTTCAACAGCCTGATCTATAAAAACTACGGCGCCTTGATCGCGTCGCAGACCTTCGAGCCCGTGGGTTTCGCAGCGGTGCTGGGCGCCAAGGATATAGGCCTGGTCAAGACCGCGGCCGACGGGCTGGACGTGCGCCTGCCGCTGGCGGACCTGCTGAGCGAACGTCTTGGCCGGCTGATCGCCGAGGGCAGCGGACATCTCGACCTTACGGCGCTGTCGAAACTGTCGGTCGACGATGCAGGGCAGACCGGATGAGCCTCTACCGCCTCCACGCCGAAAAAGGGCCGTTGATCATGGGGGTGGTGAACGTCACCCCGGACAGTTTTTCCGACGGCGGGCGGTTTTTCGATGTCGCGGACGCCGTGCGCCACGCGCGTGAGCTGATCGCGGCGGGCGCCGACGTGCTCGATGTCGGTGGGGAATCGACCCGGCCGGGCGCTCAGCCGGTGACGCTGGGCGAGGAGATAGACCGCGTCGTGCCGGTCATCCAGGCCATCACCGCCGAATGGGACGGGCCGGTCAGCATCGACACGCTGAAGCCCGAGGTCGCCGAGGAAGCCTTCAAGGCTGGGGCCGCGGTGTGGAACGACGTCACTGCGCTGGGGCATGAGGTCTGGTCTCTGGAGGTGGCCTCCCGTTTGGGCGGCGATATCATCCTGATGCACATGCAGGGCGAGCCGCGCACCATGCAGTCCAATCCCTATTACGAGGACGTGGTCGCCGAGGTCGAATCGTACCTGGTCGACCGCGCCGAATTGGCGGTGCGCGCCGGTGTGCCGCGCGATCGCATCTGGATCGATCCCGGCATCGGCTTCGGCAAGACGCTGGACCATAACCTGGCGTTGCTCCGGGCGACCGAAAGGCTGGCGGCGCATGGCTTTCCGCTTCTGATGGCGGCGTCGCGCAAGCGCTTCATCGCGGCGCTTGAGGAACGCGAAGGCGCGGACGTATCGGACGCCGAGCATCGCCTGGGGGCCAGCATTGCCGTGCACCTCCATGCCGTGGCGCATGGCGCGAAAATGGTCCGGGTCCACGATGTCGCCGAGATGAAGCAGGCGCTCAGGGTGTGGAAAGCCCTTTCTTGCACCTCCCCGTCGCTTAGCGATGGGGGACCGCACGCCTAACGGCGCCTCGTGCGGTCCCCCCATTTTTCTACGAAAAACGGGGCGGTGCAAAAAAGATCAAATCTCGAACCCGATCGCCTTGGGATCGATCTTGGCCATGGCGACCGCCGATTCCATGACGATCTGCCCGGCCAGGGTCGGGTCGATGATGGTCTTGCCCTTGATGATCAGCAATTGCGCCGACAGGGCGAAATACCAGCCCATGAAGAAGGGATCGGCATCCAGGGATTTCAGGACCTCATAGCAGCCGGCCCATTGCTTTTTCAGGGTCTCGATGGGCTGTTCGAGGGGCTGGTGATCGTCGGGCACGCTCAACCTGCCGAAGTCGGCGCTGCCGATCGCGGACACGGTGCGGCGGATGATGTCGTTGATGTCCGGCAGCGGTGCGCCCACATGATGTACGGCGCCGGCCACCAGGCTCCAGACCGAAACGCGGGCCATCAGCAGCGGCTGGTTGAGCTGGTCGCCCATGAAGTAGCGCGCGCCGTTCACGATGACGAAGGCCGATTCGAGCGGCATGCGGCCGGTCTTGACCAGGACTTTGCGCACTGCGACCTGGCAGCCGAACCCGGCCATGGCGCCGAGCGCGCTCAGCAGGGTTTCGATGTGAATCCCCGGCCGCCCGTCGGACATCTTGTGGGTATAGGCGCTTTCGAAGGCCGACAGCATGCCGCGCGCGACGAGGTCGGGCGGGAGCGGCTTGTCGCCGACCGCGCGGGTGGCGGGCAGGTGGGCGGAAAAGTCGATGGGACCGCGCGGCTTCGGCGCGGGTTTCGTCTTGCCGAAAAGGTCTTCGAACAGCCCCATGGTGCCCCCCCCGAGAGCGCGGAATGTGCGTAACGACCTTAATTCAAGGGACGGTAAATATCAAACGCGCCCAGGAACTGCGGATTATGGATGACGGTGCCGCAGCTCAGCTGATAGCGGCCGCGCTCCATCATGGCGAAGGCGGCGGGCACCAGCGGCAGGAACAGCTCCTCGCCCGACTTCTTGCCGACCAGCGACAGCACGAAGCCTTCCGAGCGGTTGGCGCGGATCAGGCGCCCGGCCAGGATTTCGAACGACAACAGCGCGTCGTCCGGTCCGATCTGGTTGAGCCTGACCAGGATCAGCGTCCCGCGCATGGCTTTCAGGATCGGATGGTCGCGGTCGGCGAAGGCTTCGGGGACGAGTTCGTTCCAGCGGCTGTGCGGGTCGCTCTTCTTCGTCACGACACGCCTTCCAGCACGTCGCGCACGATGGCAAAACGCGGCACGGTCTGGCCGTCGACCTCGACCGATTCGACGAACATGCCTAGCGGCCTGACCCAGATCTGCGCCTGGCCGGCCTCCTGGCCCAGCGGCGCGTAGACCACCAGCACCTCTTCGGTTTCGGAATGCTTCGCCGTGCCCAGCACGCGGTAATGCTTACCCTTGTAGTGCCTGTAGACGCCGCGTTCGATCTCGCTTTTGTAAAATGCAGTTGCCAGCGGCATGTCGGCCTCCTACATCGGGGCGCAAAGGGGAAGGGGGCGGTATTCGCCGATGCGGATATTATGCGCCGATTTGCCGACTGAACACAATTCCCTCAAGGTTCCTTCATGCACAGAGTTCTGATTATCGCCGGTTCCGATTCCGGCGGCGGCGCCGGCATCCAGGCGGACATCAAGACCGTGACCTGCCTCGGCGGCTATGCCATGACGGCGATCACGGCCCTGACCGTGCAGAATACGCTGGGCGTCAGCGACGTCATGGGCGTGCCGCCGGACTTCATCATCGCCCAGGCGCGAGCCTGCCTCGACGATATCGGCGCCGACGCCGTCAAGACCGGCATGCTGGCCGATATCGCCACCATGGAGGCGGTGGCCGAGGTGCTGCTGGCCAGTTCGGCCTTCAAGGTCGTCGACCCGGTCATGGTGGCCAAGGGCGGCCATGCCCTGATGCGCGAAGGGGCGATCGATGCGCTGAAGGCGCTCATGCTGCCGCATGCCGATCTTCTGACGCCCAATGCGCCGGAGGCCGCGACCCTGACCGGCGTCGAGGTGACCGGTGAGGACGAGATGCGCCGGGCCGGCCAGATGCTGCTGCGCATGGGGGCGAAAAACGTGCTGCTGAAAGGCGGGCATATACGGGGACCCGAGGTCGTCGATATCCTGTTCACCCCCGATGGCGAACACCGCTTTACGTCCAGGCGCATCGAGACCGCGCATACCCACGGCACGGGTTGCACCCTGGCCAGCGCCTGCGCCACGCTCAACCAGCAGGGCCGGACTCTGAAGGAGACGATCGAGATGGCGCGCGACTATCTTTACGGCGCGATCCTGATGGCGCCGCAACTCGGCCAGGGGCACGGGCCGCTCAGGCATAACTGGTTGCTGTAGACACCAGAGCGGGCAGAAAATTCGGGCCTCCCCGTTCATGGAGCCGGCCGGGTTGATCATATCATCCTGGCAGAACAAGAAAAAGGCGCGGACCTTGCGGTGCGCGCCCTTTCTTTGCACTGCATATTCAAGCCTTAACGGCGGTTGCCGTCGTGGCCCTGGTAGCGGATGTCGGCCGACAGCTGGTCGAGCTTCATGTTCAGCGTCGCCGTTTCGCGGGCGTCGAGGCCGCGGCTGCGTTCGAACCGGCGTTCCAGCGACTTGATGGCGTTGAGGCGCGAAGTCAGGCGGGCGGCTTCGCGGCCGCTGAGGGCATGGAAGCGGCGGCCTTCGCTGATGCGCGAACGCAGATTGTCGATACGGAAGTCGATACGGTCGTCGCGCATTTCGCGGACGACGGGGCGCGACTGGGCGTCGGCGGCAACGGCCGAAACTGTGCCGGTCAGGGCGGCGGCGGCGATCAGGGCCTTGAAGATGGTCGCTTTCATGATGGTCTCTCCATTGGTGATGTCTCGCTGCTCTCCAGCGATGGTGACAGTTAAACACATCCCGGCTGAGCCAATTCTGAGGCTGTGGTTCATGTCCGCTTCAGTGTCATGGCCAATTTGCGGCGTGTTATTACGGTTGTGAAACGCGTAAATTTTCAATGCATTAGGTCTGGCCAAACCATTGGGCCAGCGTTTCGGCCAGATCCGGAGCACCGGAATTCCCCGCCCAGGCGACATATCCGTCCGGCGGGACCCGCACGATCTCGCTATCGACACCGGGGGCCGGCATGCGGCGGGCCTTGCGGCAAGAGGCTGGCGCGCCATATGGAAGAATGGGAGATGATCGATGCCGCGCGCATGAAAAGAGCGCGGCGCCTGGATGGGCACCGCGCTCTCCGCTCACGCCGGTATTGGGGGCTATTTACCAGCGGTTGCCATCGTGGCCTTCGACACGGACGTCGGCCGAGAGATCATCGAGACGATCGTTCAGCATCGCCACTTCGCGGCCGTCGAGCCCGCGGCCCGACCGTTCGCAGTTGCGCTTCATTTCGACGATGCGGCGCAGACGCCATTCCATGCGGTCGGCTTCGCGATGGCTCAGCCGGCCGCTGTCTTCCGCGCGGTCGATCCAGTCGCGCAGTCGATCGATACGGGCGTCGATCTGATAGGAGCCGCCACGGTCGTAGCCGCCGCGGCGGTCCCAGCCGCCATCGCGGTCGCGCCAGCCGCCATCGCGCCAGCCGGCGTCGACGTCGGTCCGGACCACGACCTGGGCGTCGGCAATGGCCGGCAGGGCCAGGGCGCCGGCGACGGAAGCCACGGCGGTCAGGGCGATCAGGGTGCTCTTGATGGACATCTTCGTTTCTCCTCGGCTTTTTCCTCCCGGTCGGGAGGGAATGGTCAACCGCTGTGCTTCAGCGTTGACACCACTTAACCACGCCGCGTCTGAGCCGAACCTGAACGGTGCGGTTCATCTCCGGTTCAGGAAAAAAGCCCTTGCCCAGGCCGCGTGGCTGTCGCATTAGACCCGCGAGTTTTCCTGAGGAGGTCCCCATGCCCTTGCCCGCCAATGCGCCGCAGAAGCCGCCCAGAGCGCCGGAGCGCCCGTGGTTCTCGTCGGGGCCGACCTCAAAGCGCCCAGGCTGGAGCGTCGAGGCGCTGAGGGACGCGCCGGTCGGCCGCTCGAACCGCTCGAAGGCCACGGTCGGCCGCCTCAACCAGGCCTTGGACCTGACGCGGTCGATCCTGCAGATCCCCGAGGATTACCGCGTGCTGATGATGCCGGGCTCCGACACCGGCGCGTTCGAGGCCGCCATGTGGAACCTCCTGGGCCCGCGCAAGGTCCAGCTGCTGGCCTTCGAAAGCTTCGGCCAGCTGTGGGCCGATGACGCGGTCAAGCACCTGAAACTGGACGCCGAGGTGCTGGATGCCCCCTATGGGCAACTGCCCGACCTCAGCCGCATCGATCCGAAGGCCGACCTGGTCTTCCCGTGGAACGGCACCACGTCCGGCGTGCGCGTGCCGGACGGCGATTTCCTCAAGGGCCACGACGGCCTGGTGCTGTGCGACGCCACCTCGGCGGCCTTTTGCATGGAACTGCCCTGGGCCTCGCTCGACGTGGCGACCTTTTCCTTCCAGAAAGCGCTGGGCGGCGAAGCCGGCATCGGGGTGCTGGTCCTGTCGCCGCGCGCGGTCGAACGGCTCAACACCTTCGATTCGGGCCGGCCGATGCCCAAGGTCCTGCGCCTCAAGGCCAAGGGCCACGCCGATGAGAAGATCCTGGGTGGGGACGCCATCAACACCTTCTCCTTCCTGGTCATCGAGGACTATCTCGACGCCTTGCGCTGGGCGATCCGCGAAGGCGGGCTGGAGGCGCTGATGGCGCGCTGCGACCGCGCCTTCGCCGAGATCGAGGAATGGGTCGGGCGCACCGCCTGGGTCGATTTCGTCGCCGAGCGCCCGGAATGGCGGTCGAACACGTCCGTGTGCCTGAAGTTCATCGATCCCGCCGTCACCGCCCTGCCGCCCGAACTCCAGGCGAAGCTGGCGTCGAAGGTCGGGGCGATCCTGGAAGCCGAAGGCGTGGCCTATGACGTCGTCGGCTACCGCAATGCGCCTCCGGGCCTGCGCGTATGGTGCGGCTGCACGGTCGATCCCGACGATGTGGCGGCGCTGACCGGCTGGCTCGACTGGGCCTATGCCGAGGCGCTGGCGGCGCTGCAGGCGGACGGCGTGGGGGTGTGACGCTTACAGGTCCCATTCCGCTCGCGCGACAATTTCGCCGGATTTGATTTCGGTCAATTTTTGCCCACCGCTCGACCCTATGCTTTTGGGCGGCCGGCCTTGATCAGGCCAGTTCCTGGGGGAACGGGGCGGAGGCGGTCATGAAGCGGTTTATCCTGCAGGAAAATCTGGCGCGCTTCCGCAAGCTGCTCGACGAAGAAGCCGACGCCAACCGGCGCCGGACCCTGCAGGTGCTTATCTCCGAAGCCCGCCGCGAACTGGCCGCGTTCAATGCCGAGGCCTTCGGCGCACGCCTTTCGGACGGGCCTTTCCGGTTCGTGCCGCAGGCCGCGATCGGCGTGCCCGCCGACATGCCGGACCTCAGCCGCTTCCGCCAGGAGTTCGAAACGGCGTCCCGCCTGTTTCTCCTTGTCGATCCCAGGGCCGGGCTGCACATCGTCGACGCCAACACTGCCTATGCCGAGGCGACCTTGATAGACCGCGGCCGGGCGGCCGGAGAGCGCATGTTCGACGTCTTTCCCGACAATCCCGAAGACCCGCTGGCCGACGGCGTCAGCAACCTGTTCAACTCGCTGCAGGCGGCGGCGGAGACCGGCCGGACCCATGTCATGCGGCCGCAACGCTACGATATCCGCGACGCCGAAGGCCGCTTCGTCGAGCGCTACTGGCGCCCGGTCAACCGGCCGATCTTCGACGACGATGGCCGGCTGGTCTATCTGCTGCACGAGGTCGAGGACGTGACGGCGCAGATGCTGGCCGGGGCAAAGCCGGACGGAGATGAGGACGCGGCCGAGCGGGAGGCCTTCGTCGATCTCGCCTTCGAAAAGGCCCTGCCGTTCGTCGAGCGCAATCCGGTCCTGCGCAGCATCCCGTCATCCCGGATCCGTGCCCGCCTGCGCCGTCATATTGAGACCCTGGCCGAGGCGGGGGAACGCGATCTGCTGGCGGTGATCGACCAGGTCATCCGGGACCTGTACGGCGAACTGGCCCGGTCGCGCTGAATTAGGGGCCGTACTCAATTAGGGTTTCAAAGCCTAATTGAGTACGGCCCCTAAGCCGGCCTCTCGGCATAGCGGCTGGGCGGCACGCCCAGAAGGCGGCGGAACATCGTCGAAAACGCCGCCGGGCTGTCATAGCCCAGATCCATGGCGATGGCCGTGACGCTTTCGCCGCCGGCCAGGCGCGGCAGGGCGGTCAGCAGACAGGCCTGCTGCCGCCACGCGCCGAAGCTCAGGCCCGTCTGGCGGCGGAAGGTGCGGGTGAAGGTCCGCCGGTCGAGGCCCAGCGCGTCGGCCCAGTCGTTTATGGCGTCGTGGATATTGGGCGCCTCGAGAAAGGCCTGGCAGCGCGCCAGAAGCTTTTCCGAGGCGGGCAGGGGCACCGACAGGGCGACGCGCGGCGCTCGCCCCAGCTCCGCCACCAGCAGGTCCATGACCAGCCCGTCGCGCCCGTCCATATCGTAGTCGACGGGCACGCCGGAGGCGGAAATCAACAGCTGACGCAAGAGCGGCGAAACGGAAATCACGGTCGATACGTCGCCCAGCGCCCTGGCCGCGTCCGCGTCGAGCAGCAGCGAGCGCGTCGTCACCGCCCCCACCGTGCGCAGCGAATGCAGGGTATGGGCTGGCGTCCACACGGCGCGCTCCGGCGGCGCCACCCAGGTGCCGTAGGTGTTCTTAAGCACCAGCACGCCGGTTTCCGCATAGACCAGTTGCCCGCGCCCGTGGCTGTGCCAGTCGACCTCGAAGGACGGCGGATAGGTGTTGGCGTTGCCGACCACCGGGCGCGGCACGTCGTCATACTGGTGCGGGTTCTTCCACGACTCGGCCATGTCCCAGTCTCGAAATATATCGTCCCGACATGGAATGCGGGACAGTTCCGGTTGTCGTATCACGCGGCCGGTTTCGAAGAAAGGAGACAGGATGGACAGCTCACCTGCCGCAACCTCTGTACGGCACGCGACGGACACGGTCATGCCGGTCATTGTGGCGGTCGCCGTCTGCCACTGCCTCAACGACATGATGCAGGCCCTTCTTCCGGCCATCTATCCCACGCTCAAGGCGCAGTTGGGCCTGAACTTCACCCAGATCGGCCTGGTCACCCTGACCTACCAGATTACCGGCTCGATCCTGCAGCCGCTGGTCGGCCTCTATGCCGACCGCCGGCCGACGCCTCTGGCCCTGCCGGGCGGGACCCTGTTCACCCTGTCGGGGCTGGTGGTGCTGTCGATGGCGCATCACTATGCGCTGCTGCTGGTGGGGGCCAGCCTGCTGGGCATGGGCTCCTCGGTCTTCCATCCGGAATCCTCGCGCGTCGTGCGCATGGCGGCCGGAGCGCGCGCGGGGCTGGGGCAATCGCTGTTCCAGGTCGGCGGCAATGCCGGGTCGGCCCTGGGGCCGCTGATCGCCGCCATCGTCGTCGTGCGCTGGGGCCAGGGGAGCCTGGCCATGCTGTCGCTGCTGGCCCTGCTGTCGTGCGCCATCCTGTGGAATGTCGGCCAATGGTATCGCCACCACGGCATCACGCGCCTGAACACGGTGCGCAAGGCCCAGGCCGAACAGGCCCTGCCCAGGGGCGAAGCGCGCAAGGGCATCTTCATCCTGCTGGCCATGGTGTTTTCGAAATACGTCTACCTGGCCAGCATCACCAGCTACCTGACCTTCTACCTGATCCACCATTTCGGCGTCGGCGTGGGCACCGCGCAACTCCACCTGTTCGCCTTCCTGGCCGCCGTGGCGGTGGGCACCTTCGCCGGCGGGCCGGTCGGCGACCGCATCGGCCGCAAATACGTCATCTGGGCGTCGATCCTGGGCATATTGCCGTTCACCCTGCTCTTGCCGCACGTTTCGCTGATGTGGGGCGGCGTGCTGAGCGTGGTGATCGGCTTCCTGCTGGCCTCGGCCTTTCCGGCGATCGTCGTCTATGCCCAGGAACTGATGCCGGGCAAGGTCGGCATGGTTTCGGGCCTGTTCTTCGGCTTTGCCTTCGGCGTGGGCGGCATCGGCGCCGGCGTGCTGGGGTGGATCGCCGACGCCTTCGGGATCGATGCCGTGTTCGGCCTGTGCAGCGTGCTGCCGGCGATCGGCCTTTTGGCGGCGTGGCTGCCCAAAAAATCGGACAATTAACAGCGAGGCGCCGGATGATGCAACCGGGCTTACGTCTTGGCGCAACCCTCTGTAAATAAAGAAAATTTTCTTTATGAATTAACGAATCTTTTACGCCGTTTCGACGCTTAATACCCTGACAAAACCGATGGGTTTGATGAGGGAGCGGCTTTTACCATGGTGAATTCAACGGGCTCGGGGATCGAGGAGCGCCTGGCATTTCATGGCATCGACACCAACACACGGGCGGCGCTCAGGGACAACAAGGTCCTGATCCTGTCCATCCTGCCGGAAGCACTCGATGCCTTCTACAGGCATGTCGCGCGGTTTCCGGAGACCGCGCAATTCTTTAAAAGCCCCGAGCATATGCGCCACGCCAAGGCCATGCAGATAAAGCACTGGGAGGTCATTACCGACGGCCGCTTCGATGAAGCCTATTTCGCTTCGGTCACGCGGATCGGCGAAACCCACAACCGGATCGGCCTTGAGCCCAAATGGTATATCGGCGCTTATAACTACCTGCTGGTCAACGTGCTGGAGCGCGTGAATTCCGATCTCAGGGACATGCCCTTCGCGCCGAAACGCGGCGACCAGCGCGGCCGGCTGCGCGCCGCCATCATTCGCGCGCTGATGCTCGATATGGACCTGGCCATCGCCGTCTATATCGATGCCGGCCGCCGCGATCGCATCCAGTTGCGCCAGACCCTGGCCGACGCCTTCGAATCCTCGGTCGCCGGCATCGTCGACAAGACGCACAAGGCCGCTGCCGAGGTCACGCAATCGGCCCAGGACCTGTCGAGCCAGGCGACCCAGACCGAGTCCCAAAGCCGGATCGTCGACCAGGCCTCGGAAGAGACCGCGGTCAACGTCAAGCAGGTCTCCGCCGCCGCCGAGGAGATGTCGCATTCCGTGTCCGAAATCGCGCGGCAGGTCAACGACGCTGCCGAAGCGGCCCGCCGGGCGACGGAAAGCACCCGCAGGACCGCGGGCCAGATCGAGACCCTGTCGCAGGATGCCCAAAAGATCGGCGAGGTCGTCAACCTGATCGACAATATCGCGTCGCAGACCAACCTGCTGGCGCTGAACGCCACGATAGAGGCGGCGCGCGCCGGGGACGCCGGCCGAGGCTTCGCCGTCGTCGCCACCGAGGTCAAGCAACTGGCCGACGAGACCAGCAAGGCGACGTCGAGCATCGCGGCCCAGGTCAACTCGATCCAGGCCTCCACCCAGCAGGCGGTCGCCGCCATCCGCGACATCAGTACCGTCATCGCCAGCCTCGATACGATCGCCGCCTCGATCGCGGCGGCGGTCGAGCAACAGGAGGCTGTCACGCAGGAAATCGCCCGCAGCATCAGCAATGCCCACGAAGGCACGCGGCGGGTGTCGAGCAACGTCACCCAGATTTCCGAAGCGGCCGCGCACACCAGCCGGATTTCGGCGGGCATGGTGGCCGATGCCGACCAGATGATGGAGCAGTGCGAGGCCTTGACCGGCGAGGTCAGGGGATTCCTCGACCGGTTGAAGAGCGCATAGGCGCCGCTCTGCGCCGAATTCTGTTTTGGACAGATTGCGCCACCACGCAAAGGCTTGGGGCGGGCTTGTGTTTCCGCGGTACGCTCTGGACGTCGCGCCGGCAAGGATTTCGCCCCCTTGCCGGCGCGGTTGCAGGGGGAGGGTGCGCGTAAGAATGGAAGTTTTCAATTAAAACGCATTATTAACCATATCAATCATAAGGTTTTGGCGGAGCGCGAGTCTTGGTCAAGGGAGAGAAGACTATGGCGTATAAGCACTGGCCCATACTGGTGAAATTTCTGTCGTTGCTGCTGGCGCTGGGCGCGTTCTGCCTCTTCGCCTCCCTGTTCGCCACATCCAAGATGCGCGCCATAGGTCAGGACTACGACGCCCTGATCAACGGCCCCGCCAGGGCCAGTGTAAGCCTGGCGCGGGCCAACCGCAGCCTGTCGGCCTACGAGGCCGGACTACACTATTCGCTGACGACTTTGACCGACGCGGAAAATGCGGACGCGCGCACGAAGATCGCCTCTGCCGAGGCCGATTTCCGCAAGTTCATCGATCAGTCGATCGCGGCCGATCCGGCCCATGCCACCACCTACAGGGGTCTGCAAAGGCGATTCGACGGTCTTGCGACGGACGCCGGCGTGTGCGGTGCCACGCGGACCCTGGCCTTGGCGTCCACGTCGACCGAAGGCAATATCGAAATCGCCAGAAACCACATGCATCCGGTATGCATGCCGGCCATCGGAAGCCTGCGTAAGGCGATCGCCGGGGTGGTCGACGCCACCATCAAGGCCAACAGCGATGCCGCCGAGCGCAATCGCGCCCTGACGGCCCAGGCGGTCTTCGTCACCAACAGTACGATCATCGGCGGCGTGGCCGTCATGCTGGTCGTGGCCGTCTGGCTGACACTGATCGGCGTGATACGGCCGTTGCAGGCTCTGACAGAGGTGACGGCCGAGATGTCCCACGGGCGGCTGGATGTTACCGTGCCGTCGCAGGACCGCCATGACGAGCTTGGCAAGGTCGCCCGCACGGTCGAGGTTTTCCGCAAGGGCCTTGAGGAAACCGAAATCCTGCGCCGCGACGCCGAGACCCAGAAGCAGGCGGCCGAAGCCGAGCGCCGGGCCGGCATGCTGCGCCTGGCGGAGGCCTTCGAACGCTCGGTCGGCGGCATCGTCGACAGCGTCGCCGCCGCGGCCACGGAAATGCAGGCTTCGGCCGGGCAATTGGCGGCCACGGCCAATGAGACCTCGGTTCAGTCCGCCGCCGTGTCCGCTGCGGCTGAAGAGGCGGGCGCCAACGTAACGTCGGTTGCCGCCTCGACCGAGGAACTGGGGGCGGCGGTCGGCGAGATCGGCCGCCAGGTGGAAACCTCCGCATCCGTATCGGAAGAGGCGGTGAAGGAAGCCGGCAACGCCGCCCGCGTGGTGCGCCAACTCAACGCCATGGCCGACGGCATTTCCAGCGTCGTCGACCTGATTTCAGGCCTGGCCAGCCAGACCAACCTGCTGGCGCTCAACGCCACCATCGAATCGGCCCGGGCCGGCGAGGCGGGCAAGGGCTTTGCCGTCGTGGCGGCCGAGGTCAAGACCCTGGCGTCGCAGACCGCCCGCGCGACCGGAGAGATATCGGCCAAGATCGCCGACATTCAGAACGCCACCGAGCAAGCATCCAAGGCGATCGAAGCGATCACCCGCACGATTTCCGTCATAAACGACAACAATTCGGCCGTAGCGTCGGCCGTCAGCCAGCAGGACATGGCGACGCACGAGATCATCCAGGCGGTCAGCCAGGCATCGGTCGGCACGCGCGAAGTGACCGCCAACATTACCGGCGTCGCCCGCGCCGCCGAAGAGACGGGTCAGGCGGCGGCCCTGGTGCTCAATGCCTCGGGCGAACTGGCCAGCCAGGCCGAACGGCTGAGCCGCGAGGTCGACAGCTTCCTGGAAGGTGTGCGGGTGGCTTAGAGCATGCTGCGAAAGAGTGGAACCCGGTTTTTCGCGTAAAGCATGAGACCACCAAGGACACTGGCAACTTCTTGATTCCAGTGTCGTTCTCGATTTCGAAGTTCGTTTCGGAGCCTGATATCAAAATCGTACGAACTTCGAAATCGCGACACTGGGCGCCGGAACGAGCGGACTTCAGCGCACCATCGGGGGCTCGGCCGGATCGATGACGCTTTCGTCGACGCCTTCGTTCCACCGACGGATCTGTTCGTCGATCTTGTCCTGGGCGTAGCCGTAGCGTTCCTGAAGCTTGCCGGCCAGTTGCTTGCGGTCGCCCTCGATGACGTCGAGGTCGTCATGGGTCAGCTTGCCCCAGGCCTTCTGGATGCTGCCCTTGACCTGTTCCCAGGTGCCGTCGATACGATTGCTGTTCATCTTCGCCTCCTTAAAGCGGTGGGAGGCCAAGGCTAGGCCGTGCCCGCTAAGGGATCAAAGCGGCGTGGGCCAGGGAATATAAGGACGCGGCGCCTAAGGCGTTCAACAGTGCCCGGCTAAGGGTGGGCTCCATGACCGCCACCTCCATGACCGCTGCCGCCGTGATCGCTGCCGCCGTGATCGCTGCCGCCGTGATCGCCGCCGCCGTGGCCACTGCCATGCCCGGCCTGGTCATCGTCAATTATGATGGACAGCAAGGCGTCACAGGCACTGTCGGCCGCCTCCCCCCGGGCGTTCTTTCCCTTGCGGCCGGGTTTTCCCGTCGCCTGCAATCCCCAAAGGATAGCGCCGAAGACGAGCAGGAAGCCGGCCCCCAATCCCAGGGCTGGTAACAGTCCGATCATATGGGCCTCGCACAGCGGTGTCGTTCATCGTGGGGCAATTGGGCAGCGACCGTCATTGTCCCGCCGACTCCGCCGCGTCTTCCCAATAGCGCTCGGTATCGAATTCGCACAGCAGCACCGGCGGGGTCTGTTGGGCGGCGCGGATGGCTCCGATATAGTCGTGGCACTTGATCGGGTTGTCGGGGTCGCCTTCCGCCGTCTCGACCGACAGCAGGACCAGGGGCTGGCCGTCGCGAACCTGCGCAAGCCCGGCCAGCTCGATGGGCTCCCCCTTCAGGTGCATCTTGCGGGCATTGCTGGAAAACGACCAGTTCTCGTCGCCCAGGAAGATGCGTCCCAGGCTGTCGGCCTTGTCGCGATACCGGGGCGCCGCGTCGCCATAGTACCAGGCGTCGACGACCAGTCCGGTTTTGCTCTGTTTCAGCGCGGCCTCGGCCCTGGGCGACATCTTCACCGTGATGTCGAAGGCATAGGTGCCGGGCTTTGCCAGCTTCGGCTGGTCGGCCTGGTCGCAGTGCGTCAGCGCGACGGCCAGCGGCAGCACGGCCAGGGTCTTCGCGATGGCGTGAAATTTCATGGTCCCCTCCCTCGAAGGTATATTTGATGCCATGAAAACGGGTCCGTGGCTACCGGGAGTCTGGGGGGATGCGAACCTTTCCGGATTCTCTCATGCCGGTGATCGCGCGCCGGAAAGGGTTTCTGGACAACGGCAACCGGACATCCGACCGGATCGTGTTGCCGCCAGCCGGGATCAACGACCAGAAGCCGGCGCCGAAGAAGCGGAAATCGGCCTGAGGCGCCGTCTTCCACATCGATTCTCTATTTCGCTTGTGGTGTCTGGCCCTGACGAACAGCAGCCGGGAGCAAAGCCGTGAACGAAGAGATTACCCAGGAAGAGGCGGACTATCTGCGCGTGCGCGGAGCCATAGACGAGGCGCTGAGTGGAGATCTGGGCGAGATCGACGCGGGCATCATCCTCGGTGCACTGGTCGACGTGTCGCTGGAGCTGATCATGGCCGGCGACAACCTCTCCGAAAAGGAAGCGATCGAAAGCCTGGTCGCGACGCTGCAGGAACTGGCGGCGGATACGGGCGACGATTAGAGCGGCTATGGCCATATGAGGTGCCCGCTCCTTCTCGCATAGCGCAGGGTTGTTAAAGTCCGGCCGCCGCCACGATCGGGCCGCCCTTGCCGTCCTGCACCAGGATCGCCTCGGCCAGGCCTTGGGCGGTCGCGGGACGGGGAAACGAAATGGCTGCGCCCTTCCAGTCGCCGAGGCGCGTCAGTTCCTTCACGATATGCCGGTGGGGCAGGGTGCGGCCGGCATTTTCCCCGGCCGCGATGGGCACTTCCAGCGTGCCGGGATCATAACGGACCAGCCAGACCGTGCCGTGGCCGTCCCCTTTGCCGACCGTGATGGCTGCGGCCGTGGCGGCGATATCGGGCTCGGGAGCGTTGCGGGCATAGCGCTTGAGCGCTGCGCTAACTTCGGCCTCGGTCACGCCGTTGATGAAGCCCCGGCCGTTGACGACCATCTGCGGGGTCTGGACGCCGGAGCGGTGCGCGCCGGCCGCATAGTCGTACTGCCTCTGCGTGAAGGCCGGCGTGGCGAAGCGGTCCTTCCAGCCGAGATAATCCCAGTAGGTGACGGAAAAGCTGAGCGTCAGCAGGTCCTTGCGGTCGGCCAGTCCGTTCAGAACGGCATTGGCGGGCGGACAGGAGGAACAGCCCTGGCTTTGATAGAGCTCGATCACCTGCTGATGCCGCGGCGGCGCGGAACAGGCCGCCGTAGGCAAAAGCGCCGCCAGGGTCAGGATCGTCCGTTTTGGCATGGTGGGCTCCTTTGCGTGCCGTCACCAGGACAATACGCCGAAACGCGCATTGCGGTTACAGTTTCGGATATGAAGCATGGTTGGAGTCAGTGACGTCACACCTTCGGCCCTCCCTGCGGAGCGGAGAGGGGGGACCACGCGAAGCGTGGTGGGCGGGGGCTCTTCTTTCCCAACAGGCAATATATTGTTTTTTAATAGAAAATTACGTGGTGGCGGCCCGGCGTTGTGGTCTGCGCTTGTAAATTCGACCGCAAGAGCCCCGCCCACCGCCTGACGGCGTTCCCCCCGCCCCGCAAGCAGGGAGGGCCAAGTGTCTTTCTCTGTAACCTTCGTCCGTTCCCGGACCACTTTGCAAACGGCGAACTTTAAGGGGTTACAAGCTGCGATTCCTGCTCTATAGGGTGCCACCGTTTGTGGCCGGCCTCCCCCTCATGCCGGCGGGTAACGGAGAATTCTCTTGGCAAATGTGACTGTGATCGGCGCCCAGTGGGGCGACGAAGGCAAGGGCAAGCTGGTCGACTGGCTGTCCAACCGCGCCGATGTCGTCGTCAGGTTCCAGGGCGGCCATAACGCGGGTCACACCCTGGTCGTCGGCAATCAGGTCTATAAACTTTCGCTGCTGCCGTCCGGCGTCGTCCAGGGCAAGCTTTCCGTTGTCGGCAACGGCGTCGTCATCGACCCGTGGGCGCTGTTCGACGAAATCGCCCGCGTCGAAGCCCAGGGGCTCAAGATCACGCCCGACCTGCTGGTCATCGCCGACAATGCCTGCCTGATCCTGCCGCTGCACCGCGAGCTGGACACCGCCCGCGAAGCCGCCGCCGGCGCCAACAAGATCGGCACGACCGGCCGCGGTATCGGCCCGGCCTATGAGGACAAGGTCGGCCGCCGCGCCATCCGCGTCGCCGACCTGGAAGACCTGGACGCCCTGGAAGGCAAGATCAACCGCCTTTTGACCCATCACAATGCCCTGCGCGCCGGTCTCGGCCTGCCGGAAGTCGACGTGGCCGCGCTCGTCCAGTCGCTGAAGGACATCGCGCCGCGCCTTCTGTCCCACGCCCAGCCCGTCTGGCACGTGCTCGACAAGGCCAGGCACGAAGGCAAGCGCATCCTGTTCGAAGGCGCGCAAGGGGCGCTGCTCGACATCGACCACGGCACCTATCCGTTCGTCACTTCGTCCAACACCGTGGCCGGCCAGGCCGCGGCGGGGTCGGGCATGGGGCCGAAGAGCGTCGGCTACGTGCTGGGCATCCTGAAGGCCTATACGACGCGCGTCGGCTCCGGCCCGTTCCCGACCGAACTGTTCGATGAGGTCGGCCAGGGCATCGCCGAGCGCGGCCATGAGTTCGGCACCGTCACCGGCCGCGCCCGCCGCGTCGGCTGGCTCGACGCCGTGCTGGCGCGCCAGTCGATCGCCATCAACGGCATCGACGGCATCGCGCTGACCAAGCTCGACATCCTCGATGGCATCAAGACGATCAAGGTGTGCGTCGGCTACAAGGTCGGCGACAAGGTTCTGGACTACCTGCCGGCGGGCTTCAAGGCCCAGGCGGGCATCGAGCCCGTGTACGAAGAGCTGGAAGGCTGGGCCGAGAGCACCAAGGGCGCCCGTTCCTGGGTCGACCTGCCGGGCAATGCGGTCAAGTATGTCCGCCGCATCGAGGAACTGATCGGTGCGCCGGTCGCGCTGCTGTCAACCTCGCCCGAGCGGGAAGACACCATCCTGATGCGCGATCCGTTCCAGGATTGATCTCTTGCATCTCCCCGTTCGTTCCGGACGGGGAGATGCAAAAGCGTTCACCAGCCTGCCGGAATGCTCTAACCTCCTCCCGAAAAACGGGAGCGGACGTCATGATGAAACCGGCCATGCCCGGTGCCGGTGACGAGGGCCGGGCATGGCCGTCCGGACGGCTTAACCCTTGCGGCAGCCGCAGTCCGGGCAGGTGCAGCCTTCGCCGCAGGCGCAGTCCTTGCGGGCGCTGGCCTCGGTGCTGCCGCACTTGCAGCCCGGGCTGCAGTTGCACGCCGCGCCGCACTGGCAGTTCGGGCCGCATTGACAGGTCTTTTTGGCTTGGGTCGTCATGGTAGTCTCCTTTGTCTCGGTTGAATTTCCTTCGCTCGCGCAATGCTTCGAAGGACGCGGCACGACAAATAGCCTGGCCGGACGCGGAGGAATTGAACGAAACGGCTAATCTTGCGCCGTCCGCAAGGCAGCGGCCGAGCCCGGCGACAGGGCCGATGGCACCAGTCCGAACATGCGGCGGCAGGTCCGCGTCAGGTGGGCCTGGTCGGCGAAGTTGGCGCCCATGGCGGCTTCCGTCCACGAAACCCCGCCGAAGCCGATCTCGACGGCGCGCTTGGCCCGGGCCCACAATACGAACGGGCGGAAGGCCACGCCCGTTTCCGCGACGAAAAGGTGGCGCAGCCGGCTTTCGCTCAGACAGGCCAGGCCGGCGGCGGCCCCGAGCGTCAGGGGTTCGTCGATATGGGCGTAAATCCAGTCGATGATGCGCAGGATGCGGGGATCGGTGGGGCGGCTGGGCGGCGCCAGCCCGGCCAGGTCCCCGAAAATTTGCATCGTCTCCTGCATAAGCGCCTCGTCGCCGGCATCTTCCGCAAACAGGCGGACAAGCGGCGCCAGCATCGACCGGGCGGATTGCGGATCCAGCGGCGACACGGCGCCGCCGAAACGGTCGAGCAGCCGCCGTCCCAGCCGGGATTCGGGTTCCAGGAACAGATTGGCCACCAGGCCCCCGGCGGCCCGGTATTCATGGGCGACATCCGGGCCGATGATCACGCCGAAATAGTCCGTCCAGCCGCCCGGCGCCTCCGTGCGCAGGCAGATCGGCGTCTCGATCCCGAAGGCGATCTGAATGGCGTGGTGGGCGTGCAGCTCCGAACCGCCCTGGGCCGTTCCCATCCACAGGCTGCCGCCGGGCCAAAAGATGATGCGTCCGGTCCCCTTGAGCTTCATGGCCGCACGGTGGACCCGGCGCGGTGATTTGGCAAGACGACCCGTAGCCGGGCCGGGCACAAAAAAAGGCCCGCCGGAGCGGGCCTCAAGTCGGGAGAAGCGTCGAAACTCAGAACACGTACGACGCACCCAGGAAGAACTGACGGCCGGTGGTGGAATAGACGCGCTGGGCGCGGCGGGTCTTGCCGCTCCACTGGTCGGCCTTCTGGTCGGTGAGGTTCAGCCCGTCGAACTTGATCGTCAGCTTCGGCGTCAGCTTGTAAGAGGCCGACAGGTCGACATTGGTCGTGGCGTACGATCCGAAGGCGTCGTTGACGCCCGCCTTGAACGGGAAGCTGACGATATATTCGTCGCGATAGGCCACCGACACGCGCGCCGAGAAGCGGTTGTCGTCGTAATAGAGGGTGGCGTTGACCGAATTGGGCGACACGTTCTGGAACTGGTCGTGGGCGACGACCGGCGTGGTGCCGGACGTCAGGTAATAGGTCTGCTCGGACTTGACGTAGGTGTAGTTGAAGAGGGTCCCGAAGTTCTTCCACAGGCCCGGCAGGAAGGTGAAGGGCTGCTGCCAGTTCAGTTCCAGGCCTTCGATATAGCCGCCCGGCGTATTGAGCTGCGTCGTCACGGTGAAGGTGTCGTTGACCGTGACGGGCGCGGTCAGCAGGCTGGCCGGCAGGCCCGTCTGGCTGTAGGGCTCGACGACCGTATAGGTCTGGATGTTGGTGCCGACGTCCTTGTAGAACAGGGCTGCCGACAGCACGGCGCCCGATTCCGGATACCATTCCAGGCTGAGGTCATAGTTCTTGGCGCGGAACGGATTGAGGTTCGGATTGCCGATGGTCGCCGTCTGGGCGCCGAAGGTCGAGTTGACGGAACCGCCCGGCGTCAGGTTCAAGAGGTACGGCCTGGCCATGACCTTGGCGAAGGCAAAGCGCGCCACCAGCTTGTCCGTGATGTCGAGCGAGGCGTTGAGCGATGGCAACAGGTCGTTGTAGCGGTGTTCGGCACCGACATAGGAAGTCGCGGAGGTGTAGCCCCCGGCCTTCATGTCGGTTTCGACGTAGCGCACGCCGATATTGCCGCGCAGCCGGCGGCCGCCCAGGACGGTCGTGTCGAAATCGGCCTGGACATAGGCCGCGCTGTCGTCTTCCTCGACGGCGCGGTTGTTGCCGAGCGCGGTCTTGTAGCTGAGCGTGAAGTCGCCGTATGTGTTGGCGCAGTTGCAGAGGATGCCGACCTTGTCGATATAGGCCTGGACGTCGGGCACGACCCACGACGTGACCGAGCCCGACGGCATGCCCAGCCCCTTGCCGAAGCCGTTGACCGTTTCGCTGAGCGGCGCCGTGCCCGGGAAGTCGGCGGCGAACCGGGTGAAGTTGAAGGTCGAATAGCCGCCGGGCGTACAGGCCGCATTCGACGCGCTGTAGGCCGCATTGTTGGTGGCGGAACAGGCCAGCGGCGGACCATTGTTGGCGAAGAAGCGCTGGGTCTGGACCGACTTGGTCGAATAGGACTTGATCATGAAGCCCGACTTCAGCGTCCAGGCGCTGTTCAGCTGGTACTTCAGATTGCCCTCCAGCGAGCCGACATTGTTCGACAGGCGCACCTGGGTGATGCGGATGTCGGGCGTCAGGCCGGTGCCGGCATTGGTGAAGGTGACATTGGCCGGGTTCGTCACGTCATAACCGTAGTTGATGAAGGGCGTCCGCACGCTGTCGCGCGAGTCCCAGATATAGCCGTCCTTGTTGAAGGCGTCATAGGACATCAGCACGTCCCATGGCTGGTTGAAGTCCGAGCCCGAATGGCCGAGCTTGATGGTGTAGCTCAGGCGGTCGTTGACCGTCTGGTCCAGCGTCAGGGCGATCGAGTGCGTCCTGGTCGAGGTGTGGCTCTTCTCCTCGATATGCTTGATATCGACGGTGTTGAGCTTCATGTAGTTGACCTGGCCGTTGCCGTCGACATTGACGTCCATGATCTGGCTGTCGACGCGGCCGGCGAACAGCGGGAAGGCCGCCGACGCGCCGTTGACGTTGCGGTTCAGGCTGGCATT
Organism: uncultured Asticcacaulis sp.; assembly: GCA_936940865.1. Classification (GTDB taxonomy): domain Bacteria; phylum Pseudomonadota; class Alphaproteobacteria; order Caulobacterales; family Caulobacteraceae; genus Asticcacaulis. Next base: position 50,746 of record CAKZJB010000004.1, read on the forward strand.
GGACAGGGCGTAGTCGAGGCGGTCCTGGTCGAACTGCGAATAGACGATGTCGAGCCCGACCCGGGTATTGTCGTCCGGCCGCCACTGGTACGAGTTGGTGACGCCCAGCCGCTTCTGGTTCAGCGTGAAGCGGCCAAGGCCCGGATTGCGCGGCAGGAAGACATTGGGCTGGTTGATCTTGGCGTAGGCTGTCGGGTCCGACGGCTTGCCGGAAAAGCACTGGTTGGCCGGGCGGTTGCCCGTGCCCGACAGCGGGTTGACGTACGGAATCGGCGTGTTGATGACCTGGCTGCCCGGCTCGTTCGGATCGTCGGCCGCCAGGCCGCAGAAGCCGTTATTGGCGTCCGAAAAGTCGGACTGGGACGTGTCGCTGTAGCCGTCTTCCTGTTCGAGCCGCGTCGAATAGGCCAGGGAGAACAGGGCGCCGACCTTGCCGAGCCTGGTGTCCCAGGTGTCGCTGATCAGGCCGGCGATGCGGGGAGAGGTCGAGCCGTTGTTGTCGTAATAGGCCGCCTGGGCGGACAAGGCGCCGCGCAGGCCCGGCTTGTCGAACGGCTTGCCCGTCTGCAGGTCGACCGATGCGGCCAGCGAGCCTTCCTCCATCTCGGCCGACTGCGACTTGGCGACCGTGACGCTGTTGAACAGTTCGGACGCGAAGGTCGAGAAGTCGAAGCCGCGCGAGCGGTTGATGCCGGCGACCACGCCGAGCGTCGAGCCCGTGGTGGCGGAATAGGCCTCGATGCCGTTCAGCGTGGTGCGCACGAAGTCGCCGCCCAGGCCCCGGACCGTGATGGCGCGGCCTTCGCCGCCGTCGCGCGTGATCGACACGCCCGGCACGCGCTGGATCGATTCGGCCAGGTTGGCGTCGGGGAAGCTGGCCATGTCGTCGCCCTTGATGACGTCGACGATCAGGTCGCTCTTGCGCTTGGTCTGGATGGCGCTCTGCACCGCCTTGCGGTAGCCGCGCACGACGACCACATCGGAACCGCCTTTGTCGGCGGTCGCCTGCGCGTCCTGGGCCAACGCGGCGCCGGGCAGGGCGGCCAGGCCGGCCGCCAGGGCCAGGATCAGCAAAGAGGCCTGACCTCTTTGGATGGATTTCGGGATGTTCCGGGGCATGGATAGGGTCCTCCGCGGCGCGGCATGCACGCCATCATTTTGTTTTTTGCAATTTTGTTGGGTATGCGAACGCTTACGCGACCAGGCGCCGGCCAGGGCCGGCTTTACGCATGCGGCGGATATCGGTCATGACGAAAGCGCCACATTCGATCATAAATAATCAAATTTGCCGCGAAATTGCAAAGAAAAATGCACAAACGTGATCAAATGTAACCGAGATACGAACAGAAGCGGTTCGACTTGTGCGTGAATGTGATCGACAACCCTTTGTTAACCTTAGGTAAAGTCCGGGCGGCAATCCCTTGGTCTTTCAGGGGCGCCGCGGCTCTTAAGGCAGGGTTAACCACTTCGTCTCACCGAATATTTATCAAACTCGTCTAGGGTGGCGGCCGACGGTTTAAGATTGCGTACGGGTAAACATGTTCGATCTCGACCCCAAGATACAGGCAAGGCTGCGTCAGTCGCTGAAACGCGTGCTGATCGTCGAAGAGAATCAGGCCTATGCCCGGATGCTGGCCGACATGCTGCGCGTGCTGGGCGCCGACACCATCGTCGTCGAAAACGACGACCGCCGCGCCCTGGCCCTGTGCGGCAACCTCGACCCGCAGCTGATCCTTTCCGAATTCCGCACGCCGCACATCGACGGCATCGCCTTCGTCAAGGCGCTGCGGCATTCCGACCTGGCGTGCAAGGCCGTGCCGCTGATCATGCTCAAGGCCAATATCACGCCGGAAGAGCTGGGCCAGGCCAAGAACATCGGCGTCCATGACATGCTGGCCAAGCCGTTCGCCTGGCAGGACCTGATCAAGCGCCTGCAGAACGTTTTGTTCAAGCCGCGCGAATGGATTTCGGTCGCGACCTATACCGGTCCGGATCGCCGCCGCTTCAACACCGGCGAATACAAGGGCAAGAAGAAGCGCCGCAACGAGACCGACAGCCGCGTTGCGCTGGAAGAGGCCGTGCGCCTGTTGCATGCGGCGCTCGACGGCTTCGAAAGCGATCCGCAGGGCACCATGCAGACCATCATGGCGCAGATGGCGGTCATCGTGCCGGCGTGCAAGGCGATGAAGGACGGCCGTTTCCTCAATGCGGTGTCGGCCACCATCCAGGACATCCGCGCCAAGGCGGTGTCCCGCGAATCCCTGGGCCCGCGCGTGGCCGAAATGATGGCGTGCCTGGGGCTGGACCGCCAGACGGCGATGGGCGGCGAAGTGCTGGTGGCTTGATGCCGGGTGCTCACGCGGCTTGAAAACAAAAAAGCCGGCGTCACCGCCGGCTTTTTGCATTCGGGGGAGGGAGGGGCGTTACGCCGGCGTGGCGGCCTGAGACGCACTGACCATGGCCTTTTGCAGCTTCTCGAAAGCCCGGACCTCGATCTGGCGGACGCGTTCGCGCGACACGCCGAAACGCTCGGCCAGGTCTTCCAGCGTCGTCGGATTGTCCTTCAGACGGCGCTCGGTCAGGATCTCGCGCTCACGGGCATTCAGCTCGCCCATGGCGGTTTCGAGCAGGCCCATACGGATGTCGTACTCTTCCGAGTCCGCCAGCACGGTTTCCTGGCTCTGCTGCTTGTCGTCGACCAGCCAGTCCTGCCATTCGCTGTCGCCTTCCGAGGCGCGCAACGGCGCGTTCAGCGACGAATCCGGCGACGACATGCGGCGGTTCATATTGATGACGTCGGTTTCCGACACGCCCAGCTTGGTGGCGATCTGCTCGACCTGGTCGTGGCGCAAATCGCCTTCCTCCAGCGCCGAGATTTCGGACTTCACCTTGCGCAGGTTGAAGAACAGCTTCTTCTGCGCGGCGGTCGTGCCCATCTTGACCAGCGACCACGAGCGCAGCACGTATTCCTGGATGGCCGCCTTGATCCACCACATGGCATAGGTCGCCAGGCGGAAACCGCGGTCCGGATCGAACTTCTTGACCGCCTGCATCAGCCCGACATTGCCTTCGCTGATCACTTCGCCGACCGGCAGGCCATAGCCGCGATAGCCCATCGCGATCTTGGCCACCAGGCGCAGGTGAGAGGTCACCAGCCGGTGCGCGGCCTTGGGGTCCTGATGCTCGGCCCAGCGCTTGGCCAGCATGAACTCTTCGTCCTTGGCCAGCATGGGGAATTTTCGGATTTCGGCCAGGTAACGGTTGAGGCCGCCGTCCGGAGACAGCGAGGGGAGGCTCATCGTGGCATTGCCACCGGTGACGGCGAGAGAGGTGCTCATCGGCAGTTCACTTTCGGAACGTTCGTCTTTTGATTCGGAGGTTTCTGAGGACTCAGAAAAAGGAGACGTGTCGGTCATGAGGCCTGCACCTTCGTCCGCGAGGGGGATAACGCAAGGCAAGGTACTGACCCATGGCCGGCAACCCTGCTGATATATGTACGAACCCGCAGAAAAAAAGATGCGTGTTTAGCAAATTTTTATCGTCGCTGGTCGCGCACGGCATACTGCGGTTCGCGGGTGCAAAAAGGCAATGAGGGCGGGATCACAATGTGGTGCGTGGGAACTGCAAAAGACTGAAAGGCGAATCAAGGACGCGCTTAGCGTCTTCAATCGCACTCTAGTAGACCGGCCAGAACCTTTTTTGGCATGTATTGGTTGAGAAAATCGGCAAGGTGCGCCCTCGTGAGATAGGGAGCGCCCGTGCCATTGTATAAGGTGGTAAATTTGCCGAACTTCTGAATCAGGCGCTTCAGTATGTCGTTGGCAGTGATGTCGTCCTTACAGCGAATCGCGAACAAGCAATCCGACAAGATTACGGGTCTTTCTGTATGGATTACACAGAGGTTGTCTGGTCGCACCTTTCCGACGCGAGGCAGCAGAACATAGTGTCCGGTATTGAGCTTTCGACCACGTGCTTCTTGTTCCGGTGTGAGACCGTAAATTTCTGCGACCTTTCCTTGCTTGATCGACGTCGTATGAATCATTCCAATTGCGCTAGAGGTTGCGATACGCTCCGACTTCTTCGTCGAAAGGTTGCCTCGCAGGATAGAACTTAGAGTACGGTATTCTGAATTGTGCGTATTTTCCTCTTTGCCAAGAATTGCCGGAGATTTGTAGGGTCGAATATTTGAAATTCGAGCAATATAAGTTGTCGCTGAAATTTTCGGGAAAACGCCAAGCTCCGGCTTTGTTAAGAATTCAAAGTTGCATATATCTTTCAATATCAATCGAGCTTCGTTATCGAGATCGCTGTGGAGTGTAGAAGCCGGAAGTATCGCTAGTATTTCGCCGTTTTCTTCAAGATGGGTTGTTGCTGTCAGTAGAAAAGCCATAGCTCTGCTACAATCGACGCGATCGAAAAGGCCCCTGGGTTGCCATCGCTTTGCTCCTCTATTTGCGAATGGAGGATTCAAGACAATTGTACTAAACCGATCAAAGCCTAGGAGCGACAGCTTCTCTGGCAGTTCCGCACTAAGGAAGTCCACTGAGCTGGCCAAGGCAGATGGTACCTTTTTACTTGCCGATCCTAATGCATCTTTGTCTACATCATTAATAAAGAGCCGAGCTGTAGGCCACTTCGCAGCAGCGGCCCTAATTAGGCTCCCATCCCCAACGCAAAAATCGGCTACCGCGTGTGACTCCGTCAACAAAGAACTACCTACCAAGTAATTGGCAGTCTTCTCCGGCGTATAATGAAGTATATCTTTCATTATTGGCCTAGGCTTTGGAAGGAGGAAATGTCATATAAATGGCATTTGCCGCTACCTCGCGTTCGTCCTGGCTTGCGAACGGGATGGTCGTATAAAATGTCGCAGGAGCTATCTCGCAATGCATATAGCATTGCCCCAAGGGCGTGTGGCTTGGTTCCAATTGTAGCGACTTGAATTCCTCTTCCTGGCCATTCACCTCTAAGGCGTTCGATGTGGCCATAAACCGAGAAGGGACATGCCGCATCAACATAGTCAACACGTTGCCATGCACGCGTCGAGCTCAATGCGCCCGCATTTCCTTCAAACGTGTGAAACGGATAATCTATCTCGAATCCCGGCACTCCAACAATTGGGAATATATCCGCATCGCTTGGCTCAACGGTTTCAATTAGGTGCTTGAATCGGGCGCCCTCGTAACCAAGCAAGGGAATTAAAAGGCTGGGGGTATTTGCCCGGCGTGGTATCCGAGCAAAGGTAGGCACAGGTTTAAAACCGGTCGTCCTTTCGCTCAAATCAAAAAAGTCCCCTGGTTTGGGATTAGGACTGGGCGTATAGACGTCCGGCTCCGTGTATAAGCATTGGACCTTCTTACCTGATTCCACAATCATCCGTAGCAGTGGCATCCAAACCTGGTGTCCGAGGCCGGTTATATCTAGGTAAATAAGCGATTCCTTACAATCGTTTATCCATTGTCGTAAATCGGCATTGTCGCGCAGAGAAAAAGATTTTCCAGGCAAATGGTCGATTAACACCTGCCCATCGTCCGTGCCCTCCGTAATTTGGAAGACTTTCTGTGCCGAAAATTGCGTCAACCATGAGTGAGGCAGTTCACTTCTAGTCTCGGAGTGACCAAACATTAAGATGGCGTTTGTATCAAATGCTACATCTTCGCGGGTTGAGTGAACTTTATGAGGGGGCGAATAAATCCCGGAGTCAGCGAAAGTATTCATCGAACATACTCATCTGAACTGGCAACGCCTCATCGGCCAATTCTGCGCGTTGGCCAAGTAGCTTTCTTACTGTTTCCTGCGGTTTGTGCGTAAGTGCAATTAACTCATTTTCAGCCACTTTCATTTTTCGCTTCCGTCGATGGCTAAAGCCAAAATACGGAGCGAAGATAGGGTGAGGAGCATAGTCCCATGAGCGAATATCGGAATCGGTAGTCAACTTTGTCCCAGGGGTGCGCACTAGCGCCAAATGCATGACTGCCTCAGTTAGCAAGGTTTTCACTTCAGCATGTTCCTTCGGGGAGACTTGTTCCTCAGAGAGTTCGAATTGATTGCATTCGGGTTTCCCGCCTATTGGGTTGGACGCCATCAACTGGAACACGCGACCGAGACCCAGAAGCAGTTTGGCTAATGAGCCGCCCTGTGTCGAAACGCCTTCGAGCTCTCGTAAATAACTTAATCCAACCTTTCGCGCAGCTATGGTTTGTTGCTGCGGATCAATAGGTTGCGATGTGCTCTTCTCGACCCCGATTTGTTCCCGGATACATTCGTTTACAAGCTGCATGTAAAACCGAATATTCTGATGTGTCAGTTTTGATAAAACTGAATGCCCACAGTAATATTTGGTAATTTTTGCGCCTTTCCCGGAGATGGAAAACAGCATGGAGTAGGCGTAATTTTCATACTTATTGACTGCCGGCTTAACGCCAAGGTAATAGTCGTCCAGATCTTCTATTGCTTTATTAAAATTCCTCCGAGATAACTCTTGGAATACAAAAAGTTCGTGGTCGTGCAACTCCAGTAATCTAACGGTTTTTGAGCTCTTTTTTAGGTGGGATTTAAACTCTTCTACGTGTCGATCTACTCCTAAAGCGATTGCTTCGTCCTTCACTGTCATTCCCGGAAGAAGGGTTTCGACATCAATAGGAGGCCCAAAATCTTCAAGGTCCGCAGCTTTCAGCCGGGCTTCACATACGCGTTTAGCGAAGCTGGAAAAATCCTTTTCAAGCTTTTCTTCAATCCGAATCCGTTCGTAGTCAGCGGGGCTAATTAAAACTTCGGAATGGTTCAGGGTAGTTCTCTCCCTCCACCCAAGCTCGCGCACACCTATTTTGAAGTAGTAATTTTTACCTGCGTGTTTAATTAACGTATTAACTAAACGTTGTTGATAATCCAAAAAATTTTCATATTCATCAAGTATTATAAAAAAAATTGCATTGCTATGACCGTCAATTTTTCCCAATTCCTCCATAATAATATCAATCGGAGTTTGGAGGGGCGAGACGGTTGGCTTTGTGTTGCCAAAATTATTAATGAATACCTCTAAATTTACACGCGCATTTTCAACTTCATCTGCAAATTCGTCTAGCGTTTCACATTTATTTAGGCCTAGAACTCTTCCCACTCGTTGATAGCTAACATTTTTATCGACTTGAGATTCTTTGCGTTGTTCTTTGAGCCATCTTATGTAGCTGACGGCTTCCTCGCAGAGCATAAGGTTTAAGAAGTGGCCAAAAAACCGCTGCCAAGCGTCTTGCGTAAGTTCTGCTCCTTTAAATGACGCGACCGTATTAGTGTTTATTTTTGTATAGAGCCCGACATACTTGGGCTGTAACAAGTCTATTTTTCCAAGAGCGGCTTGCCCTTCATAAGACATGCAGCGTAGAACCGTCGTTTTTCCAGAGCCGCGTCCACCAATTAAGACGCAGGATTTTGGCGCCTCTAGATAGTAAAAATATTCCGGCTCATTAAAAAGACTATATATATTGTCCCTAAGTGACTCAGCCCTAAAGCTTCCAAATAACTGCTCCAATTTTTCCGCTGTGCTATTTGGTGACATCACGATCTCCTCATGAGGGGTTTCCAACCGTTTCTTTCGGAGAAGAATATTGGAAGGCTAGCATCCGGTATGCCATGTTCAAATGCGACGGTAAGTCCTAGCCCATGAAAACCGTGCCAAGCGTCTTCGCTTTTATCGTCTAGCGGGTACCCCGCTCGCGCGGAAATAAGCTTAAGAGCAGAAACCGCGTCAGTAGCTTGTGTTGGGCTGAGGCCGTCCCAAATACGTGAATTCGATAATGTCGCATTATGCTTTTCACTTAAAATATGCGCGGGATAGAGCGATATTTCTGGATAATACGGCAATATACGGTCGTATATTGAATACGATGTCATCACGCAGGGGCAATACGACACGGAATAGGTTCTATCTTTTACCAGTGTTTTGAATGATTGGTGTGGTCCGGTAACGTTATGTTGTCGCTCGATCGTGTCGAGAAACTGGTTGCCGCTACCAGTAAAGTCGTCCACAAATATAAAATGTTTGACGGAAGCAGCGTCAAATAAAGCCTGCTGGGGTCTTAGTATTAAAGATTCTGGAATTCGAATGGCATCGCGGAGCTTTCGAGCGAATAAATTTCCACTGTCAGTTACATGTGGATTTTCGCCTTCGACAATAACAAACCGAACTTTATCCATACGGATCGATGACGGAGGTTTGTTGAATGAAGAATCTTCCCATTTTCCAGTGAGAAACTTTTGAATAGCCTGCCGGAGCAGCGCATCAGTCATTGAGCGGTTGAAATATGTAAAACTTGATAGAAGCTTTTCTGCAATATATTTTTCTTCTTCAAAAAAATTTTCTAGCCAGCGTTCTACATTAAGATCCTGCTGACGCGGCCATACCCCGAAGTCTCGGAAATGTTCCGTTCGTTCGTTTATTAACGCTATAGACATATCATTTCCTAATCGGAGCGGGGTAAGCCGGCCAAAACGTAAGCATTTACTGTGTCAGGTTGCTTTATGTCTTTGGAGTAGGGGCTTCAGCATGTTTCATGACTAGGAAACTTTTTTCGGCTAGAGATTTCGTTGGACAAAGGAAAAGGCTTTGGCCGAAACGAATCAGCATGACGTATTAGCATGCCCGGCTTTTGAAATTCGAAAATTAAATTTCTTGAATGGCGATGCCAATCACTGAAAGCGCTTAAGCAATAAGAAGGTGACGTCATATCGGCTCTCGTCGGTCTGATTGGGAATCGTGGGAATTGGAATCGTGGGAATGGGAATCGGGGGACAGGGGCAATATTCCCTACGATTTTGCGGAGTGACGTCAACGCCACCTCCGCGCCTAGTGCGACACTTTCCAATTGACCGCCAAGGCCAATCTGCGATGCGCTGTCGGGCGGCCGAGGGCGTCCTGGTCCGCCACCGAGATATGGCCGTTGAATATTGCCTCCAGCGTCTGGCCGTAGCCTGCGCGTTGCGGATATTCGCGCTCCAGGATACAGGCGTCGAGCGTGTGGTCGGCGGCGACATGGCAGATGATCGTCGCACTGCCTTCGACGGTGACCTCGTTCACCCAGCTGGAGAAGGACTGGGTGAGCAGCGATACCAGACGCTTGTACCCCATGGATTCGGTGTGCGGGCCGGCCTTGTCGCTATAGGTATGGGTCATGGCCATCTCGGTTCCGTTGTCGGACATGCAGATCGTCAACAGGGGGGCTGATTTCGGCTGGCCCTGGGCATGGACATTGCCCCGCCGCGCGGCGTTTTCATAAAGCCAGCCGGCTTCGTCGGCGTCGGCGGGGCCGCCCTGGCCAGCCGCGACCATCTGGGCCAGGTGATCCATGGCGTCGGGCGATCCCAGATAGACGCCCCGGCGGAACCATGGCCGCGCCAGGTCTGGTTTGCCCTGGGCCAGCAGGTTCTGGCCCATGGCATCGGCGGCCTCTCCGCTGCCGCCCTTGGTCGCCAGGGCGTAGAGGCTGCGGGCCGTGTCCTCATCCTTCGGGCCGCTCAGACCCATTTGATAGTCATAGGCGCCGGCGAACATCAGGACGGCGTTGTTGCTGGCCAGCTTGCCGCAGAAGGCCATGCCCTTGGCCGGATCGCGCGGCCGGCCTTCGCCCAGCAGGTAGGCGACGCACATCTTTTCGCGGCCGATCTGATCGCCCTTATCCGCCGCCTTTTCGTAGAGGTCGAGCGCCGCCGCGCGGTCGGGTTCGGCGCTCGCGTCGCCCTGCTCGTAAAGGGTCGCCAGATCGATCATGCTGTCGACAAGGCCATGGTCGGCCTGTCGGGTCAGGTCGGCGCGCAGGGCCTTGGCCTGGGCGATGGCCTCCGGCGGGGTCGGCGTTGTCGGGGCGTTGTCGGCGGGGCAATGGTAGGTATTGCGGTCGCCGGCGTGAACGTGAAACGGAATCATCAGCACAATGGTTGCCGTTGCGATCGCTTTTGCTGTCATCGCTGTCCCCCCTGTTTTTCGGCAACCCTATCTCTAAACGCGAATTTGTCAAATTGCCCGGGTATGGGGCAGACTTGGTCCGCCGCACCACCTATCTTCCTCGCATGACCGTCTATATCGATGACATGTACCGCTATTCTGTCGGTGAGTTTCGCGGCATGCGCATGTCGCATATGATCGCCGACAGCGACGACGAGCTGCACGCCGTGGCCGTGCTGATCGGCATGAAGGCCGAATGGTTCCAGGGCGATCATTATGACGTGCCGCTGACCCGCCGGGCGCTGGCGATCGAAGCCGGCGCGGTCGAAATCTCCTATCGCCAGGCCGGGGCCATGCGCCGCCGCCGCGCCGTCGAAGGCCATTGCGGCGAGCCGCATCTGGCGGTCGCCTGGTATGCCGCCTGGCGCAGGATTTCGGTAATGCGCTGTCGCCAGCCGGAATAACGCGGCGGGTACGTCGCATATATTTATGCGATTATATTTCCTGCTGACGTTCGGGTCTCAGGCGCGGGGTCGAGCGCTTTCGCAATCCATTCATGAATTTCACGCCAATTCCGCCGGAAATTTCCAAGGCGACTGAAAACACGCTAAAATTTTATCGTACAATTTTTGCCTTGAAATCAAAAGTAATCCGATTTAATGTGGCTGAAATCCTCTCGATATGAAGAGAGCGGCCGTATCAACGAGGCCCATGGGAGAGGGCGCAAGGCCGCGAATGCCTGGAGATTCGGTTTCCGGGCGCAGTGCAACACTGTCGCGTTTTTAGTGCCGCGGCCGGAAGGTTCGCCTGAATCGCATCCGCCGCCGTTACAGCCTCACGCTGAAAACAATTTTCAATCCCCGGAAAGGATTCGCGCCTGCACGAATCCCGGAACGGGCGCGTCGCGCCTCATGCGCGGCGCGCGGTCTTGATGCAGGGCCGGCACCGCCATGACAAGCGCGGGCGGCTTCATAAAGAGAGGAAGAGCAAAATGAAAACAGTCATCCGGCTTGCCATCGCCGCCGTGTCCGCAGCGTCTCTGGCGGGCCTTGCCGCCGTGCCGGCCCACGCGGGCACCGGGCAGTTCGATGGCGTCAACTGGGCCGATCCGCGTGACAATTTCGCCGACGACGCCCTGGTGCTGTCGGGCCTGACGGCGGCCGACAGCTACGCCACCGTCAAGGCCAAGGCCCAGTCGATCGCGGCCGAATTCTATACCAAGGTCGGCGCCAACACGATCCGCATCCCGATCAATCCGGCCACCGTGAACTCCAGCCGCTGGGCGGCGTACAAGGGGGTGATCGATGGCATCCGGGCGCAGGGGGCGCGGGTGATCATCGCCTATTGGGAAGGCACCAACCGCGATGGCGTGATCGACAACACGACGGCCTACAACACCATGTGGGATACGGTCGTGGCGGCCTATGGCTCGGACAGCTTCGTCTTCTTCGAGCCGATGAACGAGCCCCACGGCTATACGCTGTCGGCCTGGGGCGGCGTCGCCGCGGCCTGGCTGGCGCGTTATCCCAACATCTCGCGCGACCGCGTCGTCGTCGACGGCCAGGGCTATTCCGAAAACGTCACCGGGGTGTGCGCCGACAGCCGCCTGAACGGAACGCTTCTCGGCCTGCATAACTATGCCTACTGGGCCAACCGCACCTACAACCAGTGGCTTGCCGACTGGAGCAGCCGCATCGGCTCGTGCGCCAGCCGCACCGTCATCACCGAATTCGGCGCGACCATGAACACGGGCCTGAACTACAGCGCCCCGTCGTCCAACAACGAAGTCATGTACATGCAGGCCGCCACCAAGACCGCGCGCGACAATGCCATGGGGCTGGTCTACTGGCCGGGCCTGCGCGACGGCGACAGCTACAGCTTAACGACGCGCGGGGGGGCGGGCACGAACATCACGCTGACCGTCGTCAACGCGTCGGGCAAGAACAACGTGCAGTATG
>CAKZJB010000005.1 GCA_936940865.1 uncultured Asticcacaulis sp.
GGAGTATTGATCCGGCACTGACAGTTCGCCCAGGGCGTGGAGGATAGCGGTATAATCGCAGACCTGTGGCACGTCACGATAATGGCTCCAGGCCCCGCGGCCGTCGCGGGTGTAGGCGGTGAAGCCCAGATAGATGCGACTGGCGCGGTATTGCTCGCGCCGCATACGGCGCGTGGCCTTTACCATCAGAAGCCGGGCGAGGGGACGCACACTCGGCAGGGTCCGGTTCGTCGGGGGCAACATGCGCGAGTGCCCGAATTGCCCGCGCTTCGACGGTTCGGCGCGGATATCGTATCCATGGAGGGCGTAGTACATTCGCCGGCCGGCGACGCTGCCCCATAGGGCGGCCATATGGCCCGGGCTGCAATCGAGCAGCTTTTCAATCGAATGGATGCCCGCGTTTTCCAGACGCGCCAACATGCGTTCGCCGACACCCGGTATATCACTCAGATCCTGCGCCATAAGGTGCTGATAGAGATTACGCGGCTGCCAGACCATATTTCCGGCAGGCTTGCCGGCCTTGCACGCCATCTTTGCCAGGAGGCGGTTCGGCGCTGAGCCCATGCTCATATTTATCCACGGGCCGAAGACTGAATAAATGCGCGTTTTGATCGCCTCCCCCACTCCTTTCGGATCGTCGACCTGGTTGGCACCCAGGACGCAGCAAAGTTCGTCGATGGATTTCACCGTCTCGATCGGCACGACCATGCTGATTTCCGACAACAGTTCATTGTGAGCGCGGCGATATAGGTCTGGATGTTGCGGCCACTCAATCAGACCAGGGCAAACAAGGCGGGCCTCGCCTATGGGCATCACGTTTTTAACGCCGAGAGCTTTGGCCTCGCGCGAAACCGCGATAACGCACGAGCTGCCGGTGATCATCGGCACAATGCCGACCGGCAGATTCCGCAAATGCGGGTGCATGAACTGTTCACAGGACGCGAAAAAGCCGTCCGCGTCGATATACACCACCTCAGCATATTTAGCCTTACGCATGATCAAATCCACATGGCCGACAGACATTCTGCCATCCGCCGTCAAAAATGTTCATGCTTTGTTCTTTGTCAGAAAAGAGTCAAGCCTCCGATTGCGGATTTCACCAAATCTGGCCGAGTTTCGCAGAGCATTTCGGCGCAATGCTAATTGGCGCTTGCGAATCTTTGGGCGGTTTTTGATAATTGGGCCATCGCGGAAAGTCGTTTGTCATGGTGTTCTGGTAGGGACCATGCAACAAAGGGCTTGCTTTTTCAGGTGAAAACTACTATTTAGCTCCCATCACGGGTCGCCACACGATCCCTTCGGGGAGTGCAAAAGGGCGGCCCTTCTTCGTTTATGACACGAATTCCCTACAACAAACCCCATGCCTCAGCCACGGACCGCGTTGCGCATCTGATCGGGCGGGGCTTGATCGTCGCCGACCCAGCGGCTGCCGAGCAAGAAATAGACCTGATCGGTTATGAGCGGTTGCGAATATATTTTATAAGTCGTCGGCAGATTCGCCTTCCCTCTCGGCCATTCATCGCCGGCACGACCTACGAAGAAATCATCGCCCTTTATCAATGTGATGCACAGCTTCGAGACTTGGTTTTTGGGACCGTCGGGCGGTTTGAAATCCTGCTACGCAACGCTTTGTCCGAGGTTTTGAGCGACCGATATAGCGGTCACCCATATTTTACGGCGGACGCTTTCAAAGACACAATCTCGAATATGGTGGCGCTGAAGATGTTTTCCGAAATTTGCGGAAAATCCAAAGACGAGCGCGCTAAGCATTATTTCCGGACCTATAGTGAACCTGCACTGCCCCCGATTTGGACGGTAAAGGAATTTCTCACTTTCGGAGAGGCTAGTCGGTTGTTTCCGCTCCTCTCCTCATCGGTGCGAACGGATATTGCAGCAGCCTTTGGCGTGGCATCACACGAAACCTTTGCCAATTGGGTGGAATGCCTCGTCGATATCCGTAATATTTGCGCCCATCATGGACGACTGTTTAATCGCAGTTTCCAAAAACAACCAAGCACTTATCGGCGCGGCGGCGTGCCGACCGCGCAAAGAAACAAGCTAAAGGCTGTTCTGGAGTGCCTTGACTATATGATGTCCCAGCGCGGCGCCGGCGAAGGCATCACGGCCCAGGTAGCTTCGACTATTAATCTATTTCCAGCGATGCGCCCGGCAGATGCAGGGTACTAGTACACACAGAAGCCTATCGTCTGGCTGTGTAAATCAATGGGACCGGCGATTTGATTTTCCGCTGTGTCTGTGCCACCGTTGAACCGCAGCCGCCACATGCGGTTGCGGGGCCTTAGTAAGCTCCTGCTATCAGTGGTTTGATGCCGGCCATCTCCGGCACGAGATCCTTTGACCCTATGCGGTCGGGGAGCCTATGGCGTATGCAATAGGCTCGTCCAAAGGCCATGGGGACCGTCTGATAGCGGTTTACTAACTCCCCGATCACCAAAGCAAAGAAGTCGCCCAGGCGTAACCCGCCGGGCCTCTTCCTATTGGAAAGGGGTTAGACATGCGTGTGCGTAAAATAGTCCGCCGTACCTCGGGCGAGAGTGCGGCGACGGACGGGCGAAATCCGGTCAATGTCCGCCTTGGCCAACTAATGAAAGAACGCCGGAAACATGTCGGCCTTTCGCGGAAGGGCCTGGCCACGATGCTCGACCTGACAAAGGCCGACATCCGTAAATATGAAGCAGGGAAAATCCCATTCGGCGCCGATATGCTGGCCGTGTTGCGTGTAGCATTGAAAATAAGCGTCGCGCACTTCACGGACCAGATCACGGGGCTCGTGCGAAGCCGGGGCGTTGAGGAATGGCAAAGATGAGGCCCGCGGCGAATGTCGAAAAGGCCAGGCAGTTTGCCCGCCACGTCGATCTCGATACGCTGTCCGACAAGCGTCTTTTCGAATACTTCCTACACAAGGCAGACGAGAACCGCCGGCTTCCTTACAAATTTATCGGCGAGGACTCGCGGCCGCATCTATTGGCGCGCATGGCGTTTCCCGAAAAGGACCGAGGATACCGCAATATAGACACGCTCGATCGTTCCGAACACGTGGAGGCTTTCCAAAAGCTATGCCAGGAGAACCTAACACATGAGGCTTTGCTTGAGTTGACGGAACAGGCCTACGCCTTCGTCAACCAAGACGAAAGCGGGGTTGACGCGAACTGGCGCCTGGTGCTGGAACTGTGCAAGACCCATGTTTACCGGCGTCTCCACGACGGCGGCGCCGGCCGTTTCGCCTCGGAATATTCAAAAGCTAAAGCGATAGATTTTATCCTGCGGCGCCAGTTCGAGACGGACATAAAGACCCTCAACGATCATCTGTATTTGCCGATGTTCTACCACTCTCAAGGCGTCGTTCCTGTCAGTGAACAGGATATCGAGTTGATGAAAGCTTGTATTTTTCTCGGCCGAACCGTCATCGCCGCCTGCGACTTGGAAAGAGAAGCCAGATTTAGCAAGATGAGGGAAATGAAGACGCAGAGTCTTGGCGGAAAATGGTGCTACGGCGAACCGCTAGAAGGTGTTCGAGCCTATCTCGGTCATGCGCTGGAATTTGAATATAAATTACGGCGTGGCGCATTCGACGACTTTACCAAGCAGTACGAAGGAGAGCGGCACGGCATTGGCCCCGCGCCCAAATTTTGATCCTCGCTCGGGCGAAGCCCGGGCGAAATTGGGGTTGGGTGGGTGGGACAAAAGTGACCGGAACCCATCGGTTCCGGCCTATATTGGATAGCGCAAATCGGGCGGCGAGAGAACAAATGGCGTTATCTGGCGCCACTTACTTCGGTTCGATTGAGGAGCCTGAGATAGCTTAGTGAGATGCCCGCTTCCCGCGCCTCGCGCTTTGCTTGGCAATGGGCCATCCAGTTGAGGACGCTGACAATATCAAGATAGGCTTCCATGTCATTGTCTCCAAATTTTTGCTGAGAAATTGAGGCTAATTCCTTTCGTGCTCGTTCCATCGCCTCGAATGTAGGTGTTCCCATCTGTTTCTTGACCATCCGGCATACCCGCTATTCGCCGCCTACCGCCCGCAGGACCTCACGGGCCGCATAGATGGCGTTATTCGTAAGAACCCGTTGCCACGCACTGTTGCGGGGCGACCATTTGAACGCGTGTCGCTTCAACATAGCGATGATCGTCGGGGAGGGCTTGTCCGGAAAAACAAGCTGCAAGCGCTGGTCTTCCCGGTTGCGGATCACGCGGACGCCGTTGATTATTTCTTCGTCGGTCGGCTTCGACTTTCTGAGGCGCAGCGCGGTCAACCGGTCTTCGGTCGCCTTAATGCGGGCAAGGCTGTTGGTGAGGAAGAATTGCGAGCGGCCTTCGCGGCTCTTTTCAGCGATTGCCCGCGACACGGTGTCGGGCGAGAGGCCCAGCTTATCCAGTTCGGTTTTCAGTTCGTCCGGATCATCAATTCGGCGCAGGATGGCGTTGCCCTGTTTCATGCTCTCATGCGTGACCTTCATGGTATGAAGGCGATTTTCCAGTTTCTCGATGGCGTCCGGATCGTTGGCGCGGATCGGATCACCATCCCGACCGAAGGGGAAGGCGATACGTTCGATCTTGCCAAAGCAGCGGGCTAGATGCTGGTTGACGGTCTGCGCGTGCTTGTCGGCTCGGTCACGAGCTTTTCGCGCGCGGGCCACCGGAAAATTGGCGGGGCCGGTAATCATCGGACTGGCGCAATTGCCGAGGGCGGACCAATAGGCGCGGGTGACCGCGATATGCGAGGTCTTCAAGCCGATAAGCAAAGTTGCGTTCAACTTGTCCTCCATGTCCATGCCGGCTTCGCTGGCGAAGGCGTCGATTCGGGCGAGGCGGGCCGTCAGGGCTTCGGTTTCACTGGCGGCGCGCTTGTCGGGGTCAAAGGAGGTATTGCGAAAGGTCTGATCCGGGCAGGTAGGAATAATAAGGGTCATGACAGGGGTCTTTCAGACGATTGCACCAAGGGTGCGGTATGGGGAATGGTGAGAAGGGAGGCCGGGACCGGTGCCGATCCCGGCCGGTCGGCCTATTCAGCGGCGGCTTGATAATCCGCCTCGACCGTAGCTGTTTGGTCCTGCACGATGGCGGGCGTGGTGCGCAGGATCGCCGGGAGCCATCCCGTTCCGGCCAGCAGGGTTTCGGCGTGGTCTGCCATGACAGGCTTTTTCAAACCCTCGATGCGCTGCGCCGCCTCGATCCCGACAGCCTCAGTCACAGTGTCGAAAATATGCGCCTTGGTGATCCGGGCGAAATAGCTGGCATTGGTCGCCTTCCAATGATCGGCCATGTTCAGGGAAAGGGCCGTCGCCAGTTTCTCGACAGTCTGCAAGCGGTCCGACTGACCGCCGAAGGGTGACTTGACGGCATTGACGCCATAGGCCACGCAATGCGCGAACAGAAGGTTTAAACTGGCAAGGTCCAGCGCCGACAGGTAGTCCCACAGGTCTTTCGTGTCCTTCGGCAATTGCTCCGCCCACGCATCATGACGGGTGCGCAGCGCCACAGCAGCGGGCGTGTCATCAATGCCGCTGGCCAAGTTCGACAGGGAGACGCTATTGAGGCGCAGTTCGACGCAATGGGCCGTGCTCGACCGGTAGAAAACATTGATAGCCATAGCCTGCGTGGCAACGATCAGGGCCATGTCAGGGCGCTCGCCCAAGGCCAGTTGAAGGCCAAGTGTGCGATGCGCGGTCAGGTCGGCAATCAGGCTGTCCGGCAGCGGCTTCTTGACGGCGTTTGCTGGTTCTTCTTCCTCGTCGGCTTCTTCGTCGTCCGCCTGCTCGTGGTCGTCACCTTCCTCTGCATCGGTCACGTGAGCGGCTGTTTCAGTTTCCGGCTCTGCCTTCGGCGCTTCATCTTCCGGACGGATAAAGCCACGCTCGATCCGAAGAACGCCTTCATTGTCGATCAAGACCAGCACGCCGCCCCGGTTGATGTCGTCGGCGTCATAGACCTTGGTTTTGTCTTCCAGCGTCTGGATTTGGGTATTCAGACCCTCATAACGGCTGCGCGCCTCGTCGGTCAGATTGTCCTCGTCGCCATAGGTGGCGGCAATCTCGTCCAGTTCCTGACAGGCCGCGTCATAGCTGGCCTGATCTTCCGGGGTAAAATCCACCGCATCCGGATAAACGCGGCGCATACCGTGTCCATGCGGATATTCAAGGCAGTGCTGCACCCATTTCCAGCCTTCGCGGGCCTGAATATCGTTGGCGATACCTTCCAGCTTTTCCAGCGCCAGACGGTCCAGCAAAAGCACGTCGCGGAAATGGCCGCCGTTGTCCTCGGTGAACAGATCGCGTTCGATATGTCCGCCCTCCGCCTTGTAGGCTTCGACCCCAACAAACTTGATGCGGTAGTCATCAGCGTCGGCATGGTTTTCCGTTAGAAGTCGGCGGATGGTATAGGCATTGATGTTGTAGCCGTCCTTCAAACGCTCATAGACTGCTTCCTGCCGGGATTGGTTTTCAGTCAGGGCGAAAGCCATAAGCTGTTCGAGTTTCAAAGCGTCGTCCCGGTAAAGCTGCATCAGGCGGGGCGATACGGCCCCAAGGCGAAGGCGTTGCTTAACCGTGTGGGCCTTGATCCCGAAGCGTGCGGCGATATCTTCCGCCCCGTGGCCCTTGTCTGCCAGCTTCTTGAAGGCCTCGAACTGGTCCGCCGGGTGCATGGCTTCGCGGTTCACGTTCTCGTCCAGACTGATCTCCTCCGCATCGTTCGCCGTGTCGATGACGCAGGGGAGGGGCGTGTCTTTCTTGATTTCCTTGCGCTTAACCCGTTGAAGCTGCGCGAGCCTGCGCCCTTCACCGATGGTTACCAAATAGAAGCCGGTTTCAGCCCCTTCCGTGTTCAGTTCCGGTTCGACAACCAGATTTTGCAGGATGCCTTTCGCGGCGATACTCGCGGCCAGTCCGTCGATGGCCTCTTGCGTATGCGGAACCTGCCGGACGTTCCGGGGTGACTTTTTCAGCTTGCTCAAGGGAATCAGAACCTGAGCGCCGGATTGCAGGGTGACTGTGTTGGTATGCTTGGTCATTTTGTAAGTCCTTTTGGCTGGGTTTCGACTGCGCAAAGCGCGCGCGTCTGAAACCCTGCCGCCCGGCGAGGGTGGGGGTGGCAAAGGTCCAGCGTGTTGATGTTCCGCGAACATTTTTGGGGGGACCAGGTTGCGGCGCTGCGCGCCGCGAGCTGGGGGAGCCAAAAGCCCGCAGGGCCAACCGCTTGATCACGCCAGGGGCGACGCCCCTTAGGGACGAGAGCAAGAAATTATCTATCCGAATGGATTGGCACGGGGGGAGGGGATCGTTCTGCAGGACGAGTGTGCCTGCCGGCGCCGGCCGCGGTCTCCCGCGTCATGGGACTTAGGCCGAAGGCTGAAGACCGCGAAGGGGGCTTCATTCACGACAGGCCCGGTCCGAGCGTAGCGAAGGAGACGCCCTGACCTTCTTGTACTACCAATTGCGCTATGATGCCCTGATGCCTAGGAGCGATAGGCGCATATCGCTTGATCTTCAGGCCGGTATTTTGTACTTTTTATGCATCAATTTTGCGCATAAAGCGATCATAATTCATGAACGTCAATTTCCCACCCGTCGACGAGGCTTATATCAAAGCCAAGGTTGCGGACGGTTTTTATAGCAATGCGACCGAATTGGTGAGGGATGCGGTTCGTCGGCTGCGCGAGTTGGACGGTTGGGACTATACCCGGCGGATTATTGAGTGCGACGCCGGTGAGCTGGAGGGGAAGGATCGATGAATTTACACGTTTTGCCGTTAGCTATCATAAGTTGCCTTGCTTTTGGGGGAAGCCTTTATTGGAAATTCGGCCTGTCAAACTACGAGTTTAGAAACCGAACTGGCGCCAATGTCATTCTATTCCCTAGTATCATCGGGTCTTGGCTTCATGGTCTCTCCAAGCCGATGTCGACCATTGTTATGCTTCTGAGCGGAATCTTGGCCCTGACGGCCGTCTTCGGCGTCTTCCATCCCGGCCATTAAATGGTGCGCGGGCTATGCCCACGCCGCCGCTCGTTTGCCTCCTTCACTTTGGGGGTGGGAGGCGCCTCGCGGCATTCAAGTTGCACACTTGCGGTGAAAAGGTGCGGTCTTTACCGGCAGAATAAGAAAACCAGAACGGCGCCGAGCACAATGTTATTCAACTAAATTATTCGCGCCTGGTATGTAGCCATTCCACGTCCGCGCGAACCTATTGATGCGACTAATTCGCAATAATATCTTTAGTTGAATCAACAATATAGTTTCCCAGGTGGCGGACACCTGCGATTGCTAGTTGGTTTCATCAAATCTGATATCATTTTAACTGAGGTAATGCTTGGCCGGCGAGTCGATTCGCCGCGAATTTACAAGGATTGAAGTTGAGTTTGTCCACCGGTTCCCCTCTAAGGCGAAGCATCCATGGTAAGTTCGCGGAATTTACGATAAGCTTGGATTGGTGGGGAGGGCAGACATGGCCTCAATGAGTCCTCAGTATCGACCTGAACCCTGGTTCAAGGAAGTCCTCGAGCTAACGACCCCTCGTCACCTGATCATACGAGAGGTATCGACCGGGCGGTTCATTGTGTGCGCGCCACATGCGCAAGAGGATGCGGAGTACGTGTTATCAACCGTGCGTAATCCTGATGAACCAAAGTTATACACAGATATTGGACGCGCGATTCAGTCCGCAAAGGCCCTCTCGGGCGTATGCAGATTCCACGTAGAGTTGTCTTCAAGTGTGGAGGAAACCAACTCAAACTCCTGACAAAGCAAGGGATTTTCAATTCGTCCGTCGAAAATCCCAATTGTTGCAAACGAAAATACAAAAAACGTCCTACGAAATCGCCATTTTCGTACCTACAAATTTGTTGCGCGGCCCTCCGTCGTATGATTAACGTCTCGAAATTATATAAATTTCGAGTGCGTGGGCGTATCTTACGATGGACTTTGCTGCCTTGGCGCAGGATTGCGCACCCCATGTCCATGTGGACACGCTGACCCGTATCGCTTCGGTTGAATCTAGTTTCAATCCCTTTGCTATTGGCGTTGTCGGCGGCCATCTGGAACGCCAGCCCAAAAATCTAGCGGAAGCTGTAGCGACCGCGCAGATGCTGGAGGCCAGCGGGTACAACTATTCACTCGGAATCGTTCAGGTTAACCGCAAGAATCTTGCGCCACATGGATTGTCCCTAGAGTCGGCGTTTGACCCGTGCGCCAATCTTCGGGCCGGCGGAGCCATACTTGAGGACTGCTATAGAAGGGCAGGGGCCTCCTCGACGGCCCTGACCGATGCCTTCAGTTGTTATTACACCGGCAATTTCCAGGCGGGTTACAAGCTGGGCTACGTGGCGAAGGTCCAACAGGCCTCAGGCTATTTGCCGTCGGCCGATGGCCTTGCCATTCCGGTTGTGCCGGCGACAACCGCGAAGGTAGCTGCGGACAAACATCGTGCGGTCAAGACACCCGCGACCACTTCTTTCATGCCCGGCGATCCATCGCCTCTCTTCGTCAGTTTGCCGCCTCGCAAGGACTTGGCCGCAAATGACGCGGCTTCTCCCCCATCTACACCCAAGGGGCCGGCTACGGCCTTGCTTTTCTAGGAGGACACATGACGCCCATTACCAAAAAATGGATTTCCCGCGCGGGTGCGATGACCGGGTTCAGCCTGGTCCTGGCATCGCCGGCTTATGCGCAAATCAACCAACTGACCAGCGGCCTCGACTGGATCAAAACCACCATTTCCGGTGTCGGTGTGGTCATCATCGTTATCGCCCTCATGTGGGTCGGCGTTAAGATGATGTTCCAGCACGCGAAATGGAGCGAGGTGGCCCATATTTTCTTCGGCGGAATTCTCGTCGGTGGGGCTGCTGCCATTGGCGGACAACTCTACGGCGGCGGTTCGGGTAGCTAAGCGTCCATGTCGTTCCGCGACCCCGTTTTTAGAGGATGCACCCGGCCGCCCATGTTCCTCGGCGTGCCTATGGTGCCGTTCATCCTCCTGACGGGGTTCGCGGTTCTGGTCGCAATGCTGGCCCTGTTCGTCAATGCGCTCATTACTATCGTCGTCATTGCCTTGTACCTGCCGGTGTTCGTCTGGATGCGCATGGTGACTAAGCAGGACGATCAGCGCCTTGGCCAACTGCTGCTGCGCCTCCGTTTGCGAGCGAGGATGTCCGGTGCCCGCCGGTACTGGGGCGCCCTGACCCTCACGCCGATCAAGCTGAAGAAGAGATAAGATGCGGTCCCGTTCAGACCTCAAATCCGCCGCGGCCGTACAGGTGCCGGTCAGCGACTATATCCCATTCGGCACGCATATCGCGCCGAACGTGATCAAGTTGCGACGGTCAGGCGACTATGTCGCCACGTGGCGGCTGGATGGGATAGCCTTCGAGACTCAGGACCCAGCCGATGTTTCCGCTAGCAAAGAGGCCTTGGTCAATCTACTGCGCGGCCTGAACGGCGGCAAATTGGCCCTTTGGTCGCACAAGCTGCGACGACAGGTTCATGAGCGCCTGGACGCGGAATACGAGAATGCGTTCGCCCAGCGGCTAGCCGACGACTATGCTGGCACATTCGACCAGCACCGGCAAATGCGGACAGAACTTTATCTGACCGTGGTGTATCGGCCAAATGTCGGCGCCATTCCCAATATTTTCGGGAACCTATTCGGTGGCAATCGTCGCACCCTGGACGATATCCGTGCGCGGGATCGGGAAGCGCTAGATGATCTAGCTGACGTTGCCAAGATGGTTGAAAAGGCGCTCGATGCCTATAGCCCGCAACGCCTGACTACCTTTGAACGCGGCCCAGTGGTCTATTCGGGGATGCTGAGCTTTTTCGGCTACCTGGTTAATGGCGTGTGGGAAGACATACCCCTGCGCCGCGCCAGCATAGATCAGTATTTGCCGACGAGCCGCCTGCACTTCGGCGACAATAACGGCCGGGTTCAGATCGTCCATCCATCGGGCCAACGCTTCGCCGGGTTGCTCGATATCGCAGATTACCCGAAGTGGACTGAAAGCGGCATTGGCAACGCCGTTCTGTATGCCGATTACGAGTATATCGAGACGCAGTCGTTCTCGATCCTGAACCGTCGTGATGCGCAATCTGCCCTTGAGCGCCAAAGGGGGCAAATGCACGCGGCCGAGGATGCCTCAGAATCGGAAATTGCCGAAATTACCGAGGCCCTGGACGACCTGGTGGCCGGTCAGATCGAAGTCGGCGAATATCACTATTCGCTTGCCATTCTGAGTGAAGATCAACAGAGCCTCGGCAAGGCTATGTCGGACGCGCGGGCCGCCATGCAGGATCAGGCCGGATTTAAGATGTCGATCATCGACGTCGTGCCAGAGGCGGCATGGTTTGCCCAGCTTCCAGGGAACTGGAATCTGAGGCCTCGCGCTGCCATGCTGACCAGCCGGAATTTCGCCGGCCTGTCGCCCTTCCACAACTTTGCCACCGGCAAGCGTACTGGCAACCCGTGGGGCGAGGCCGTCGCTTTGTTCCAAACGCCTTCCGGCCAGCCATTCTATTTCAACTTTCACGTCTCGCCGGCAGGGCGGAACGTCGAAGGCGAGGCCCTGGCTGGTAACACCTTTATTTGCGGGACGACCGGCAGCGGTAAGACCGTTCTGCAAACCGCGCTTCTGTCCTTCTCGATGAAGTTCCGCAACCTTCGGGCCGTGTGCTTCGACAAAGATCGCGGCATGGAAATCGGCTTGAGAGCCTTAGGCGGCGAATACCGCGCCTTGGAACGGGGCGAGCCGACCGGCTTCAATCCCTTCCAGATGGAGGCGACAGAAGAGAACATTCAGTTCTGCGAACGCCTCGTTCGCCTTCTGGCCGGCGGCGAGCTGAGCGCGCGGCAGGAAAACGAAATCTCCCAAGCGGTGCGTACCGTCATGGGCGACCATGTGCGCAGGGAAGTGCGTTGCTTGTCGCTGATCTCTCAGAACCTCGCCGTCAGCGGCGAGGAGTCGCTTCAGGACCGGCTTCGCAAATGGCTGCGCGGCAACACCTTGGGCTGGGTTTTCGACAATGATGCCGATACCCTGAACTTTGGTGCCAGCCGCATATTCGGGTTCGACTACACGGAATTTCTCGACGACCCGGAAATCCGGACGCCGGTCATGGCTTACCTGCTGCACGCCACCGAAGCCCTGATCGACGGCCAGCCGTTTATCTACATAATGGAAGAATTCTGGAAACCGCTCACGGATGAGCATTTTTCGGATTTCGCCCTGGATAAACAGAAGACGATCCGGAAACAAAACGGGCTGGGCGTCTTCGTGACGCAAAGCCCGTCCGACGTGCTCGGCCACCGGATTGGCAAGACGATGGTCGAGCAAAGCGTCACCCAGATCTATTTGCCTAACCCGCGCGCGGACAGGGACGATTATGTCGATGGCTTCAAATTGACCGAGGCCGAATACGAGGTAATCCGTCACTTAGGCGAAACGTCTCGCACCTTCCTGGTCAAACAAGGCTCGAAAGCCGCTATCTGCTGTTTCGACCTAAGCGGCATGACCGACTTGCTGAAGGTCATTTCGGGCACGACGGAGAACGTCGCCCGCCTCGATCAGATTCGCGCCGTCCATGGCGACGATCCCGCCGCCTGGCTCCCAATCTTCCTGTCCCCTGATGAACGCCCGAGGAAACGCGCATGAGAATGCTTAAATCCGCAACGCTTCCGATCGTCGGTGCCGCAGTAGTGGTGGGCCTTGCAATGTCGGATGGAACAGTGGCCGGTCCGCATAAACGCACCTTGCCGATTACCCAAGGCAAGGATGTCCTGGCGAATGATCCGGACCTCTTTTTAGGAATCACGACCGACGCCGACTTGGGTCACCAAACCCGAGATCAAAATCTGGCCATGGCGCAGATTTACGGGAAGATCTACTGGGAAGCCTGGAATTGCAAGGACAAGCCCTGCGACGACGCGCAGAAAGCCAAGATCAGGTCCGTCGCCAAGCTCGTGCCCCGGACCAAGGAAAATTGGGGCCTTCTCTATAAGCCCGCCAGCTGATCGTTTTCCAAATGGATCTGAATTTCCTGGAAAACTTCGAGCAAGGGATGGACGCGCAACTCGGACATTATCTGTCCGGAACGGTGGCCAGCCTTTGCGCCATCATCGCGCCCATCGTCGCGGCCGCGATAGTCGTGTACGTCATTCTCATCGGTTATGCCGTAATGCGCGGTGAAGCCCAGGACAGCTTGCACTCGTCAATGTGGAAGGTTGTCAAATGGTCCCTGGTGGCGGCGTTTGCGCTGTCGGCGGGTGGCTTCAACACTTATGTCGCAGGTGGCTTGACGGGTATTGAGCAAGCCCTTTTCCAAGCGACGACAGGGGCCAATAGTGGCGGCCAACTCCTTGATCAGACCCTGAGCGCCTATTTCGATCTGTTCACGAAACTCAGCCAAAATATATCAACCGGACCCGTAGGCATGTTCCCTAACGTCCCGGTTCTGCTGGCAATTCTGTTTTTGGCTGCATCGGCCATCGTCTTCTTTGGTTTCGCGGTCTGCGTGTTCATGCTTGGAAAGGTCGCCGGCGTCTTGGTCATAGCGCTTGGGCCGGCTTTCATAGTCACCTTAATTTTTCCACCGATCCAGCGCTTTGCCGACGCCTGGCTGTCAGCGGCCTTGAACACCGTCCTCATCAAGGTCCTGGCCGGAATGGTGCTCGCAATCAGTACCTTGTTTCTCAAGAAGTTGACGCAGCAGGTCACTGGCAATTTCGACACCACGAGCATTTTGGTGAACATGCTGGAAATTCTGATCCTGTCGGTCGCCTTCGGCTTTATCCTTGGCTACATCCCCATGCTGTCGGCGTCCTTGGTGGGTGGCTCTCCCATGCCGCACATAACCATGCCGCGCCTCCGGTTACCGCAAAGAAATTCTGGCTCGGCAAAGGAATCCTCCGGCGGGTCCATTCAAAATAATAGTGGAGGCGGCGGCGCTCCCAGCCGCAACCAACCCGGACCAGCGCCCATTCAAGCCTACCGCCGCAACGTAATCGCCAACCTGCCCAAATAGGTGACCCCATGACACTATCGTTTAATCTGTCGGCACATCCGGCCAAGAAACTCGCGGCCATTGGCGGCGTGGTTCTGCTCTCCACGACCGCCACGTCAGCCTTCGCCATCGGCGGTCTCGGGGACGTGGTGTTCGACCCGTCAAACTACGCACAGGCGATCAAGCAGGTGCAGGCTTGGGAACAGCAATATTCACAGATGACCCAGTCGCTGCAAAAAGCGGAATCGACCCTCCAACAGGTCAAGAGCCAATATGCGTCCTTGACCGGCGTTCGGGGTTTCGGTGACTTGTTGAATAACCCGGCGCTGAAAAGCATCGTCCCGTCAGACTTGTCGTCGACCTTGAGCAGTCTCAATTCAACGGGCGTGCTTTCCGGTAAGGCTCTGCAAATCCGCAACGCAACGTCCGTCTATAACTGCGACGATATTACCGACGCGGCCGCTAAAAAGTCCTGCCAGGTCCTGCTTGGTCAGAACGCACAGGCCCAGGCCATTCAACAGGATACGATGGCGCTGCTCAACGAGCGGACGACACAGATCGAAGCGCTGCGCGCCCAGATCAGCAATACCCAGGACCCGAAGGCAATCGCCGAATTGCAGGCGAGACTTGAGGCGGAGCAGGCTCAAGTGACCAATGACCAGAATAAAATAGCGCTGGCCAACGCCATGATAGTCGCCAACCAGCAGGCCGCCGCGCAGGCGGAAGGCGAGCGCGTCAACGCGCTGATGGCGACCAATAAGCCGGACACCCTCGCCAATTTCGATTTCACCAGTGTCGGTTACGCATCGACCGGAACGGCCGCGGCGGACCAATGAGCCTGAAAACAGTAAGTAGTAAGGACGCGCCCCGGTTTTTTGCGGAGGCCCAGGATTGGGAAGCCGACCGCATGGCGCGTATTGAGCGGAGCGAAAAGCGCGCCTGGCTGATGGTCTTCGTCATGTGTCTGGTCACGGCGATCCTTGTCGTTGCCCTGGTCACGCTTCTGCCGCTCAAGAAGGTGGTGCCCTTCGTTTATGCCGTCGATCGTCAGACCGGTGAGCTAACCTTGATGGACGCGGCGGGGCAGAGGCAGATCGCCGCCAATCAAGACTTGCTCGATAAGCACTGGGCTGAAAGATACGTCGTGGCCCACGAAAGCTACGACTGGAAACTGCTTCAGACGGATTTTGACGACACCGTAGCCTTCTCGTCTCCGCGCGTCGGTCAGGCTTTTGCGGCGCGATTCCAAGGCGTCCAGGCGGTCAACAAAGTCTGGGGGCCGAACACGGAACGTCGCGTGACCGTCACGTCGATCCAGTTGGCGCCCGACAGCGTGAGCAAAAAGGCGGTCGTGCGGTACACGATCCAGCAACGCGACGTTCAGAGCGGAACTTTTCAGCCCCTTGAGCACTACATCGCCACCATAGCGTATGAATATCATCCGGACCGGACAGGCAAAGAACAGGATTTGATCCGCAATCCGCTCGGATATACCGTCACGGCTTTCCGCGCCGATCCTGAGATTGGCGGCGTCGCAGGGATTGCCCCTGGTTCGGAGGGCAATCAGTGATCATGCTACTCTTAACGGCTGCATTGGCTTCCGCGCCGTCAGTCGATATGCCGGCCGATCCCCGCATCCGGACGGTCGAATATACAGCCGATGGCGTAATCTCCGTGCCGGTCTCAAAGGGCGTCGTCACGCGGATCGTCCTTGAGCGCGGCGAAAAGATCATAGCGGCCGCAACCGGCGAGCCGTCGAAATGCGATAACGACGCTCATCAATGGTGTGTGGTCGCAGATGCTGACGCGAACGAAGTTTGGGTAAAACCCAAGGCGGGCGCGACACACAATAATCTGGAGCTGAAGACCGACCGGCGCGACTATTCGATTGATCTGAACGTCGGGCTGGTTCGGACGTATCGCGTCGTCATTCAGTATCCGGTCGCCGCGTCTGTCGCTGGATCGCAGGGGCCTAGCGACCAGCAAATCCTTGCTGACCGGATGAAGGACAAGGCGCCTCAGCCCAGTAATCTCAACTATACGCTGGAGAGCAATGGGCGCGGCGCCGATATCAAGCCGACGGCCGTCTTCGACGATGGCGCCTTCACTTATTTCCGTTTCCCCGGCAACACAGAACTGCCGACGATTTTCGTCCTCGGATCGGATGGCAAGGAAGCCCGGGCCAATTACAACATGCAGGGCGATTACATGGTGGTGCAGAAGCTGGCGCGCAAATTCGTGCTTCGCCTAGGCAATTCGGTCGTGTCCGTCTGGAATGAGAGCTTCGATCCCAAGGGTAAAGCCCCGATCGATGGCACTCGGGTGGCCGGTGTTAGCCGCGATATTGCGGGAGGCGTTCAATGACCGTGGATGTCAACACCCCTCCGCCTGAACGC
Organism: uncultured Asticcacaulis sp.; assembly: GCA_936940865.1. Classification (GTDB taxonomy): domain Bacteria; phylum Pseudomonadota; class Alphaproteobacteria; order Caulobacterales; family Caulobacteraceae; genus Asticcacaulis. The sequence continues at coordinate 16,404 of CAKZJB010000005.1, forward strand.
AACACCGTCGCACCGAACACTCCGCCTGAGGATATTGTTAGCGTCAACGCTCACGGTCGCCGCAAAAATAGCCAGACGGGCGCCTTCGTCATGATTGGTTCGATTGTTCTCGTCGTTCTGGTCGGCGGGTGGTTGTCGCTGAGCGTGCTGAAACAAAAAATGAGCGGCCCGAAGGCCAAACCGACCACGGAAGCCTCCACAAAGGTGTCGATGAATTTCGACACCGACGCGGCGTCATCGTCATCGTCGCCCCCCCCTTTGCCCGGCACATCACAGGCTGGCAGCACTGCCGGCACTGTCGGCCAGGCGCTTTGCCCCGATGGCTCCCAAGGCAACGAACTGCGCGGCACGGATGGAATTATCGTCCGTAACGCTTCCGGCCAGTCGTTGAAGGTCTGCCCGAATGGTCAAGTCGTCGGTTACAATCCAGCGGCCACGGCAAAAGCCCAGCCGATCCCGGTCGTCAATTCCGGCCGCGCGCCGACCAGTGGCTACGCCCAGCGTGTTAGCGGACCTGGTCAACGCACCGATGGCTGGATGATGCTGAACGACGGTCACTATGGAGATGCACAGTCGGCCGTGAATTTGGCCAACCCACAAGCCATGCTTCAGCAGGCCGCCCAACAGGCAAGCGCCGCCGCCACTGGGCCGAAAGGGGAGGGGCTTCTGACGACGCCCAAGGCCGATAGCCTTGAAGCTGAGCTTATGCCGTCTCGCACGCCGCTGGTTCAGGCGGCTCGGATCGGCAACCTGTCCATGCTGGTGCCGAAAGGCAAGACGATTGAATGCGGCATGTCCATGCGCATAGTCTCATCGTTGGCCGGTCAGGCGAGCTGCGTTGTGACGCAGGATGTCTATTCGGCGGACGGCAAGGTCGTGCTGCTTGAGCGCGGATCGGAGGCCGTAGGCGAATATCGCTCCGGTGTATCCATCGGGCAAAAGCGATTGTTCGTCCTATGGACCCGGATCATGACGCCATCGGGCATCGTCATCAACCTCGACTCGCCTGGCGCTGACGAGTTGGGTTCGACCGGGTTGACGGGAAAAGTGGACAATCACTGGTGGGAGCGGATCGGCTCTGCCTTCCTGCTGTCGACGATCCAGGACGGCATTCAATACGAAATTGCCGAACAGCAGGCCAAAGCTGGCGGCTCGACCGTTGTCCTCTCCAACACGGCCCAAGCCGGGGATTCGATGGCCAATTCCGTCTTGCAGTCATCCATCAACATCCCGCCGACGATTTATAAAAACCAAGGCGACAGGGCCGTCATCTATGTCGCCCGCGATCTCGACTTCTCAAATGTCTACAAACTCCGCGCCAAATAACGCCCTTGGGCGAGACACCTCCGTGCGCGAACTCCTGCGCCCCCTTCAAGAAATCTTGGGTCTGAAGGGGGTGACGGAGATTGTCGTTAATACGCCCGGCATCGTCATGTACGAGTTGGGCGCAGACTGGGTTACGCTCCCGGTGCCGGAATTGAACCTGACCCGCCTGTCGCAACTAGTGCGCGCCATTGCGACTTTCACGGACCAAGATATCGGCCCGCGTCAGCCTATTCTCTCCGCGATACTGCCCGACGGGCAGCGGGTACAAATCGTCGTGCCGCCAGCGGTCACACCTGAAACCGTCAGTTTGTCCATCCGCCTGCCATCGAGCACGATCCGCAGTCTCGACGAATACGAAGCCGATGGGGCCTTCGACACCTTCACCTGGGCCGCGCCGGAGGTATCCGAGAAAGAACAATCCTTGGCGACAACCGACAAGGATCTAGTCGCCATGCTACGCGCCAGACGCCTGAAAGACTTTCTGATCGCCGCCGTCGCAGCGCGCCGGAACATCGCCATCGTCGGCGATACGGGCAGCGGCAAGACCACATTGATGAAGAGCTTGTGCCAGCATATCCCGACCGAGGAGCGCATCATAACCATTGAAGACGTGCGCGAGCTGTTCCTGCCGCGTCACGAAAATAAGGTGCATCTTCTCTATTCCAAAGGCGGCCAGGGTGTTGCCAAGGTCACGCCCGCCGATCTGATCGCCGCCAATATGCGGATGCGACCAGACCGAGTCTTGCTGGCGGAACTGCGCGGTTCGGAAGCTTTCGACTTTTTGAAGCTCCTGACGACCGGCCATTCCGGTTCAATTACATCTTACCATGCTGAAAGCTGCGCCTTGGCCTTTGAGCGGTATGTGCTGATGGCCAAGGAACACGGTGATGCCTCGATCTTCGATGCAGACGGCTTAAAGCGCCTGGTCACCTTGACGCTCGATATCATCGTCCATATGCGCGCGCAGGTCATCGCCGTGGGCGACGGCGACCGCCGCAAAGTCCGCCTGGTCAGCGAGGTCCATTACGATCCCGTGGCGAAGCTGAAAGAACGCTTCGGCCACCATGACATTATAATGGGAGGCGTAGTTTGACCGGCTCCCTTAAAACCTGGCAGCGCGTGGCGATCGCCGCCGTCATCGTCGCCTATTTGGCCGTGGCCATCCTAGCCACCCTCTGGCTGGCCGGTGCCCTGTTCTTCATCTTACATAAAAGCCTGCCGCACAATGTCGGCATCGGGACCTGGCTGAACTACAGACACTATTATTGGCACGACGGCCACCAACGCGGTCTGCTGATGCTGAGCATCTTCCTGGCCGGTATCGTCGCGCTTGCGCCCGGCTTTATCCTATCGACCATGTTGAGCGGCCGGGGACCTGAGCTGCACGGCTCAGCGAAGTTTGCCACGCCGCAGGATGTACGGAAGGCCGGTCTCATGGGTGATGCCGGCATTATCATCGGCAAATATCGCGGTCAGTTCCTGCACTTCCCTGGCCAGCAATTTTGCCTGCTGGCGGCGCCGACGCGCAGCGGCAAGGGCGTTTCCTTCGTTATCCCCAATCTTCTGAACTGGCCGCAATCGTGCGTCGTGCTCGATATCAAGCTGGAGAATTTTCACCTAACCTCGAAATTCCGTTCCGACCACGGCCAGGCCGTCTATCTCTTCGCGCCGTTTTCCGAGGACTACCGGACTCATCGTTGGAATCCGCTGGATGGCATAAGCCGCGATCCGACGTTCCGCGTGGGGGATTTGCAGACCCTCGCCACGAGTCTCTATCCGGCGCTGCCGGGCGACAAGGACGCCTTCTGGCAGGACACAGCCAAAAACCTTTTTTTGGGCCTGGCCCTAATGGTCATGGAAAGCCCGGACCTGCCGTTCACATTGGGCGAGATTCTTCGCCAATCTGGCGGACAAGGGCAGGGGCTAAAGACCTATATGGCTGAACGGATCAATGCCCGGCTGGCGGAGAATAAGCCGTATTCACCTGACTGCCTCGAAGCCCTGCATAGATTCATGTCGGCCAGCGACAACACCTTGGCCAACATCATCACCACTTTTACCGCGCCGCTTACCCTATTCGCCAACCCCCTCGTTGATGCGGCGACGTCGGCCAGCGATTTCGACATTAGGCAGGTGCGAGACAAGAAAATGTCGGTCTACATCGGTATCCAGCCGAACCGGTTAAGCGAGGCCTCGCTGCTGATCAACGTACTGTTCTCGCAACTGATCAATTTGAACACACGCGAACTGCCGTCCAAGGATCGCCATGCGCTGCAATGCCTGCTGATCATGGACGAATTCACGGCCATCGGTAAGGTCGGCATTCTCGCCAAGGCCAACGCCTTCATAGCCGGCTATAATCTCCGGCTGCTGACGATCATCCAGAGCGTGGCGCAATTGGAGTCGGTTTACGGGCCGCACGACGCCCGCACCCTGATTACCAATCATGCCATGCAGGTCTTGTTCACGCCGCGCGAACAAAAGGACGCCAACGCCTACAGCGAAATGCTCGGCTATTACACGGTCAAATCCACCAGCACCGGCCGCTCGCTGCCACGGGGTTTGGGTGGGCGGGGGACCAACAGTGAAAACGTGTCGGATCAGCGCCGGGCCTTGATGCTCCCGCAGGAACTGAAGGAGCTGCCGGATACCGACCAGATCATCATCTATGAAAACACGCGACCGATCCAGACCGAGAAGGCACGCTATTACAGTGAGCGCGCCTTTATGGACCGGCTTAAGGCCACAAGCGCGTCGCTGGAGAAGATCAAAGGTATTCCGAACAAGGAAAAGCTTGATGAAGCGGCGTTCGCCGCCGGTGAGCTGGCCATTACCGTGCCGCAGCTCGATCTCGCCACGCATATCGCCAAGGTTCAAAAACGCACTCGTCCCTTGAAGGCAGATGACATGGTCGACCTCAACAAACTCAACTTCAATGCCAGTGATGTTCCCGCCCTGGCCGATCCGGTGAACCCCTCGGACGCGGACGCCGGCAATGTCGTTGACGGATATTTCCAGGCCGCCGGCGTTAACACCGGCCCGGTCATGCTTCAAATTTTCGGCCAGATGGAAGCCGAAGCCAATATGATGATGGAGGCGTAGGTGAGGGGTTTCAAAGTCGTCGCAGTCGGGCTGTCACTCTTGGCGTTGCTAGCCGCCTGTTCAAGCTCGGCGCCGGTGGCGCCAATCGGACTCGACAAGCATCCGGCCAATAGCCCGGCCACTATTGCGGAATTGTCCAGGGCGCTTGACGCTCCACCGTCGCAGGCCGCGCCAACTGCTGTCGACGTGGCCCTTGCCCCTGCACGCGCGGCTACGTCTCAATATATGACCTATCTAGTCGTATCGGACTTCAATGCGCCAGGCGGGTTGGCGTCGATGTCGGCTGATGTCCAGGCTCAAGCCGTTTTGTCGGCACAGCACGCCGCCAACATTATCGTTCGCGCCCGCACCGACTACACTTCGTCGACGGCGCGCGCTCGGTGCGATGCCATCGGCCGCGGCGCTCGCACGAAACGCTACTTCGTGGGCCATGGTGTCCCTGCCGAAAAGATCAGGGTCTTCTATCGGTCGTCGGGCGGCTTTGTGGACAGCAATACGTCAGCCGTCGGGCGGTCGAAAAACCGCCGCGTTGAAATTCAGTTTATGTGAGGACGTTATGGCCCAGGACAATGATATCGACGAGTTGGCTGTATCGGTGGCCGAACGCCTGCGTGAAACGCCGTGGGAATATTACGATTCCCCTGACCCTCGGGCGCGGGAGACCGTTCATACCCACGTCAGGGAAATCCGCGAGGATCTGGAGCGGATCGCCGACGTAGATCCTAACCGCGCCATCAAGGTGTGGGACGAAAACGTTCCCGATGAATATGAAGCCAGGGCCGCATTGCCTGACCCGGACATAGAACCGGACTCGGAGGGGAATGCTATCGAACCAGGCCAACGTCGGCGCCGCCCTTCCGACGAGTATTTGTACGAGCCGGAGTCGGATGGCCGCCGTGAATGGCATCCAAGCCCGGTCGATGGTTTTTCCAGCCTTGAAGCCTACGAGGACGCAATCGGCCGGACGGAGGACGAAGGTATAGCTGAAGTCGAGCGCCGGATGCGTAGCGAGGAGCAACCAGACGCTAACGGACCGAAGCGGGAAGATCAGCCCGCACCTGATCAGTCGGCGCCGGCCGACAAGATTGAAGTCGTCACACCAGCACTGCCGACCGTTGCCGGACCGCGCATCGACCACGACCAGACGATTGACGACAAGCCAGAAAAGGCGACCCCGCCTTCCGATCCAGACGTGGATATCGACCCGGACGGCTCTCACCGTTCTGACCGTCAAAAGATGCTTCGTGAAGGGCTGGAAAAGCGCTACCTGCTTGCGGATGACAAATATCATTTCCGCGACGAAAAGCATGACGTGGCCTTTGAAGCCGGCGAACAACGGCTGACGACAAGGCATGACGATGCCGCTGTTATAACGGGTATGCTCGACCTGGCCGAGGCACGAGGCTGGTCCGATCTGAAGTTATCAGGCACCAAGGACTTTAAGCGTGAGGCCTGGTTCCAAGCCAACGCGCGTGGGATTGAGGTCACCGGCTATACGCCGGATAAGCTGGACCAGGCCCGATTGGCGGAATATCGGGCGGAGTTTCCGACGCCGGCGGACCGTGCGAACGTTAATGTCATGGAACAAGAGAAAGCTCCACCAACATCGACCCCAAAAGCTCGTTTCGACGAAACGACCGTGCCACATGAGGATGAGCCGAAAGTCGACCTCAGTCCCGGGCAAAGGCAAGTGGTCAGCGTCCTAGAAAAGGTGATGGCGGAGAGGGGGGACAGCCCTGAAGCTATCGCCAAGGTGCGTGAAATTGCCTCTGAACGGTTCGTGTCCAACCGCGTTTACGTCGGCAAACTTGTTGAGACCGGCACGGCGCCCTACCAGGACATGAAAGGCGAGAAGCCCAGCCACTTCGTCACACTGGAAGACGACGAAGGTAAGCGGACAAAGGTGTGGGGCGTGGATTTCCCGCGCGCGCTGGAGGATTCCGGCGCCGTAACCGGCGAGAAGGTGGTCATTGCCTTTGGCGGCCGCCGACAAGTTACGATCGACAAGGACATCAAGGACGAAAGCGGCAAGGTCATCGGCACCGAAAAGGCCGAAGTCATGCGCAATACCTGGGATATCGCCAAATTCGACCGTTTGCGTGAAGACGCGAAGGAACGGGTCGTTCAGGCCGCGCAGAGCGTCGATAATCCGTCAAAAATGACCATCTTCGATAATTCCGCCCCCAGCCAAAGACCTTCGAAACAAGTCCCGGCGGAAAGACAGCGATCTCAGGAACGAGCTATCTAATGACAGCGGGATTGCCGACATATCCACGGCATCTGAAGTCAGAAATTTGTCTCGCATAAATATAATTATGGGAAATATTTACAATCAAATCAATATGTTAGTATGACTTTGGTGAGGTGGCAACGTGTGGCCGTACACGAAGTTTTCTGCTAGAGTCACGCAATAACGCCCATTGACTAGCCAGCACCATCCGATGATCTAATTTACAACACAAGCGTTTTGGACAGGTATTGCATGACCCAACTTGACCGCCGCCTCGTTCTGACCGCCCCAATCGCCATGGCTGCTCTCGCGGCCACTCGACCTGCCGCGGCTCTTCCGGCGGCGCCCGTCCCCTTCCACGAGCCGACCGAAACCATCCCCCTTTGGACCGGAACCGTTCCCGGGAACCTTCGGCCTGGCGTGCTCCTGAAAGAGGTCAACGAGACGGTCCCTCTTGACAAGGACATTCCGACACGCCGGATCAGCAAGGTCAGCCGCCCGAGGATGTCGGTCTTTCCCGGCCAGCAGCCAAACGGCGCGTCCGTCCTGATCATTCCCGGCGGCGGATTCGCCTACGGATATTACGACCATGAAGGCTACGACCTGGCCTATGAGTTGGCCCAACAGGGGATTACCTGTTTCGTCCTCTTCTACCGCCTCGCCAATGACGGCTGGGAAAACCGCCCCGACATTGGCACGATCGACGCCCAACGCGCCATGCGCGTGATCCGGGCCAACGCCTCAAGGTTCAAGCTCGACCCTGAGCGCGTCGCCGTAATCGGCTTTAGCGCCGGCGGCTATATCGCGGGCTCGCTGGCCACCCGCCATGCCCAGCCACTCTACAGCGCAGCGGATCAGACGGATCAGTTGAGCGCTCGGCCAAACCTGGCTGGCCTGATGTACAGCGTGCTCTCACTTGATCCCGCCATTGCCTGGAACGGAGCCGCGCCGTCCCTATTCGGCGGGACGCCAACTGATGCGCAAATTATGACCTACGCTCCGGATCACAACGTCTCGTCAACGACGCCGGCGACGTTCCTGGCTCAGGCTGATGACGACAATACCGTTCCGCCGGAAAATTCCCTGCGCTTCCGTGCCGCCCTACGCGCGGCTGGCATTCCCAGCGAAACCCATCTCTTTGTCAGCGGTGGACACGGCTTCGGCATGAAGCGGCGTCCCGCGGAGCCCTACCACATCTGGCCCACGCTCTTTGTGAACTTTGCCCGCCATCAGGGCCTTTTCGCCTGAGTCGAGACGTGGTCTGAAGTCATTCATCTGGCCGCACTCGTGGCCCCCTCATCAGAGTCGACTCCATGCAAATGAACCGCCGTCTTTTCGGTCTGTCCGCTGCTGCGGCGACCCTCGTGGGAACGGCTAAGCCGTCGCTGGCCGCCAGTGCATCGTCGCGCGAATTCGCCGCGCCCCGCGATCCCGTCCTGAGCTACGAAGGCCGAACGGCCGACATGGGCGACAATGTCGTCCGCCTGGGTTTCCCCGGTGTTGTGGTGCGGGTCCGGTTTCATGGCCCGCGCCTCATCCTCAAGACAACAGCATCGACCGACAACCTTTACGTCGACATCCGAATCGATGGCGCAGCCCCGAAGCTCGTGCACTTGTCCAAGCGCGCCCAGGACCTCCTCGTTTATGATGGCCCATCCGGCGAGCATATCGCCGAAATCGCGCGTCGCAACGAAAGTTGGGAAGGTGTCTCCGACGTCCTGGGTGCCATTGTTCCGAACGGTCGCTTCTTGCCCCCGCCCACGCTGCCATCGAAGAAGCTTTTGTTCATCGGCGATAGCATAACCTGCGGCGCCGCTTGCGACGTCGCTCGCGACGATCCTCGCGAGGACATGTCGATCCACGATGCGCAGAAAAGCTACGGGAAACTGCTGGCGACACGGCTCGACGCCCAGTGTCATCTGGTCTCGTGCGGCGGCCGCGGCCTCATTCGTGATTGGCAGAACATACGGACCGGCATCAATGCGCAGCAGTTCTACGGCCTCGCCGCTCCCGACGAACCGTCGAAACCCTGGAATGCAGCCAGCTATGTCCCCGATGCCGTCGGCATTATGCTCGGCACCAATGACTTCAATCCGGGTATCCCGGACCAGGTTGAGTATGTGAGCACCTTCGTCGCCTTCGTTCAAAATATCCAGGCCGACGCGCCACACGCCCCCATCTTCCTGATCGACTCGCCGATTGTGACCGACGGCGACCTACCTAAACGCACGGTGCTTGGCGACTATCTCGACCAGGTGGTTCGCCAGGTGAAATCACCAACCGTGAGCCACGCGGCCATTAAGCACTATGCCGGCCGGCCGGGTAACGGACATCCAATCGCCGAAGACCACGTCGATATCGCCAATGAGCTTGAACCTCTATTCCGAAAAGCGCTGGCATAGCCGCCTTCGGCTTTGTGCGTTGTGCGTTGTCGGCATGAGCGGGTTTAGACCCCAATGTGCTGGCCCACCGAACCCTCAGTCACCTTCGACTTGCAGATGTGGCGGCATGTCGGTCGTCTCGGCGGGCTCCTCAAAAGCCTGCCTGATGAGCGGCGGGCCCGGCAATTTGGCAGCGCTCAAAACACCGAATTTCCCAGCGTTATGATACCGCACAAAATCAAGCCGCGCACACCCGAAATGCGATCAAATACAACCACTTAAGATCTCTCAGTGTACAAATTGTGCACACGGAACCGAATAAGCAATTGATTATATTGAAGAAGATGCCCAGTCCATCACTTTTTGCACGGTTCGGCCGAGAACCCGTGAAGGCCTATAGCGCAAAAGCTTTGATCCAACCGTGAAAATTATGTCCAGATGGCGGCAAGACAGCTTTACCTTGCCACCCAGCTTACGGAGCGCCGGAGTGTCCAAACAATAGACCCGAAAGGTCGACGCGGAATATCATCTCGCGCTAGGCCGGGCCCAGTCGAGCAGGCCAAGCGGGACAGCTGCGGCCATGGCCGCATGACCGGCCAAGTTGGGATGCAGATGGTCGCCATGGTCGAAGGCCGGCAACAGATGTCCGGGTGACGCCGGGTCCTCGACCGCCTTTTCGAAATCGATCACCCCATCAAACACGGCCTGGCTGCGAATCCAGGCATTGATCGCTTTGCGCCGCGCCTCCTTCTCATCGCTGTAGTAGTTGGTGAAGACCGTGCCGGTGAACGGCGTCAACGTCGCGATATAGACGCGCAGCCCGCGCTCGTGGGCCCGCGCCGCCAGCTGTTCCAGGCCGGCGATCATGTCGTCGGCTGACTCGAACTCGGGTGATCCCGCCGCGCCGGCGTGGCCTAGGTCGTTGATGCCGATCAGGACGATAACGGCCGCCACATTGGGTTGCGCCAAGACGTCGCGGTCAAAACGCGCCAGCCCGGCATCGCCGAAGCGCGCCCATTGGCCGTTGTGCAGCAGGCGATTGCCACTCAGGCCCGCATTTGCCACGGCCAAGGGATAGCCGGCGGCATGTAGCCGGCGCGCCAGTTGCTCGGGCCAGGTGCCTGCCCGGTCCTGTTCAATGCCGAAGCCGTCCGTGATGGAGTCGCCGAAGGTCACAAGGGTCGCGGTCTCACGGCTGCCGGCCACCTCGATCTCGCTGAGGAACGGAAAGGCGCTGCCAAGGCCGATATCAGTCTTGATTTCCGGCAGCGCTGCGGCCGCGGCCTGATTGCCCGGCGCCGCATAGAGAACGTCGCGCTGGATGTCGTGGACCGTCGCCATCTTCACCGGTCCGTTGACATAGAGGCTAACAGCCAGTTCGCCGCCGTCTGCCACATCGAGCGCGATCGGGTCGCTGAGGGCATAGGCGCCAGGGGCTATTGTGACGCCGGACCTGCCGCCGAACGTCGCCTCATGGTCTGACGCGGGATCGATACGGCTGCCTGCTTGGCGGCGCGCCACGCGGATCTCGTCGAGATGCAAGGGCTCGGCGCCATAAGCGTTAGATAGGCGCAAGCGTACCTCTTGGCCATCGGCGGTGACGCGAACGATCTGGCGCAGGGTGGTATCGTGAATCTGCGGCGCCTCGCCACCGACCGGCTCGGGACTCGCGTACCAGGCCGGAAGCCAGGTTTGGGACGTCTGCGCCTGCACGCCCGTAGCCGACATGGCCATAATCGCCGTCGCGACCGCCAGACATATCCGTCCGAACCTCATACTTTCTTTCCTCAATCGACTTTCCATTTCAACGCCCTATTCAGCCCGGCTAATTAAACTCGCAAGCTAGCTATTCTTTGAACTGAGCTATCAATTCCGAGGTCATGCCGAAATAGTGGCACTCTCATCCTCTTTGCAGAACGCAGTCAACGACCTCGACAAAGCCCTGCCCACCAGGCCCAGTCGTGATCCAGGCAGGCGGCGCCACAAGGCAGTCGAGAGCGTCGACGACCGTACTAACGCCGAACGAATGGCGGAAGAATTGAAACATGGGACCGTCATTCTCCGAATCCCCGACATATGCGACCCGACCAGGTTCCTGATCGATATCCAGAGCGAAGTGATTTTTCAAAACTCGTCGCGCCATCTTCAGTTTGTCGTAGTCCCCAAGCCAAGCTAAAAGCCAAAGATTGTTGACGGTTGCGCGGGCACCAGCTGCCTCGAATGACGTCAGCAACTCGGACTGTAATTTTCTGTCGGAAACGCGGTTGAAAGCCAAACTCGTCGATCGATAGATTTGGTCTTCGGCAAATAGCAAACTTGGATGACGCGCAACCATGTCATCGCCTAACGACTTAAGCTGCCGCGCCGCCACTGTCTGGTCTTCGTGCCAGAACTCCCGGATCACCGCTCCGCTAGCACCGCGACGAAAGAATAAGCCACCGTTCTCGCCTATCACTCCATCTACTGGCCACATCCGGGCCATCTGATCGCACCAGCCGGCCGGCGCCGCGGTATTGATAATCACCCTTATGCCGCCGCGTTGTAGGTCTTCGAGCGCCTTATAAGTCGATGCCGCCAAGCGCCCCTGGAACGTCAGGGTCTCGTCCATATCCGTAAGGATGTAGCGAATGTCGGACAGGTCAATTTCACCAAGGGCATCGATATGTTGCATGGGGGCCTCTTTCCTCCCTCCTTAGCCGTTCAAAGCCCTTGATCAAGGCAGCGTTCGTGACGTTACTTCACCGAAAATCTAAACTGACGATCGAATGAGCCCAAGCTCAAGGGACGTTTGGAAGTACCGCCTACCAAAGCCCGCGAGGGGGGGATGCTAAGGCAATGGTAGGCGGTTTTACCTCAGCACCGGGGGGGATGGTGCCAAGGAATTTGTCAGGATTTCAAGCCCTTGAAAGGTGAGAGGCCAGTTGACCAGATCATGGTTTGGAAGGCCTCCAAAATCTTATCCGGACGGTAACTGGAATGGCGAGAAAGCCGCGCAAGCCAAACCGAGATCGTGGCTCTTTCCTCCGGCGTCAATAATCGGAATCGTTGAACCAAGAAATCCTGTGGCTCGATGGCCGACGCGGCAAGGATATCGATCAATTGGGCAGCTGCCTCTAGGCGGCGGGGCGCGATAAGATCAGAGACCACCATGACGCTCGGAAGAAAATAACAAAAGGCTTCGGGCGCCATGTCGGCCAGTAAGGCGGGGTGGCCGTGCCAGGCCAATTCCGTCAGTGCTTGCCACGACAAACCACGCGGCCAGTCGTCAGGTGCGCTCCATTCGGCGGGCAGTCTCCTTTTTTTGAAGGCCTGCTCCACCTCGGGCAATAAGGCGCGGGTCCAAATGCTCAAACCGACTCTCGCAGATTTTTAAAGTTCCGTTGCAGAACACGCTTTAGAGGTTCGATTACCGGCATAGTATCGAGCAATTCATTGTAAAGCGCCAGTCGGCCAAATCTACGCTGACGCTCTGGGCGGTGGCATCTTCGAAATACCGTAGGATTAGAACTACGCCTTCGTCCCGCGCCCCTGCACGCAGCGTCGGCGTAAAGGCCATGTCGAGCGCAGTTAGCCCATTCCGTATTACCGGCTTCGATCGTCATCCTCATCCCCGATCGTGCGCACAAGCGTCAAAATACGCTGACGGATTTTTGTGTTTTTAACCCGTGGAAAGGCCTCTGCCAGTTCAATACCTTCGTTCGTTGCCAGGAAGCCGTGCACCGTTTTTTCAGAGTCGGATTCTGAGAAGCCTTCCGGTCCGCCGCTTTCGTATCCATCAAAAAAGAAAGAAATGGGAGCCTTGAGGTACTTGGCGATCTCGTACAGCTTCGATGCACTGATGCGGTTAGAGCCGCGCTCATATTTCTGCACCTGCTGGAATGTCAGGCCGATGCCGGCGGCAAGTTCCTGCTGGCTGATGCCGAGGAATTTGCGTCTTACGCGGACCTGGCCACCGACATAGAGATCAACCGGGTTTGGGCCGTCGTTCGCCGCTGAACGGATTGGTTGGGGCATCGCTTGAGCTACTTTCTTGTCCTTCATTACTTCCTCGCCAACTCTTTATTGGTGTTTCGTCTTATCCAATGGGCAACGCGATCCCAACGCCAGGCCTCAACGACGTTGTGGCGTCGCCATGCTTCAAGGCTGTTTGCCACGGCCTTGCGTTCTGCATTGTCAATCCCGTGAAGCCGGCACAGGTTTTCGGCTGCCTCCCGGATTTCGGATTGCGGTATTAGCCAAACCTGTATTTCGGTACGCCATACTCGCCAGACCGCATAAAGTAAGGCGGCGAAAATCACGATGAAGGTTGGATAACACCACAAAGGAAGCATTATCCGCCCCCTGCCCTGTCGGCCATAGCCAGCATGTCGTGCCCCGGAAGGCCTTAGCGGTACGCCCCCGCTCTTGGCCTCCTGATCTTTGGTGATCGGGGTGTTAGTAAACCGTCGTAACACGGTCCCTGGAGCTTTTGGTTCGGGTGAACCTGTTGCATGGCCACAGGCACCCCGACCCAAAGTCAGGGAGGTTCGTGCCGGAATGGCCGGCATCAACCAGTTACGAAGGAGCTTACTAAGGCCCCGAAGCCGCGCGTATCGGCTTCGCGACGACGATAGAATAAAATCAGCAGTAAAGTCAAAGGTCGTTAGGACACGGAAGGGCTGTGCCGCACGATGGCCGTTTCCCGATTGGCCAAACTCAATCCCATACCTGCCGACATGTTTCTCATTCCCGTCATGATCGGAAGCTGGTAAGACTCGCGTCAGGTCGAAGAGATCATGTTTCCGCCGTTGTTTCCCTACCGATCTTCCAATCGTAGGCAATGTTGATCGTCGATTTGAGAACAAGCCAGACGTCCTAGCGGAAAAGGCGGCTGGCTTCGAATGCGCTTGAACGCCCATTCGGATGGCTCCATGACAATCGACGTGAACCAGTTCAAGGCGGCTGGACGGTTTGAGGGGCGATACCATTTGGGACATCGGAAAGTCTCGGATTTCCTTGATGGGTCAGGACAGTTCGTTGTCGACGTAAACTACCTTGCCGCGCCAAGTGCGCTGTTCACCGACAACAAGATACCTTTTTCCAAGACGATCGACCTGGTACTTACGCATGTCAGCTAGGTTTCGCGGTCCAATACTGCGGAAAGCGACATCCAAGGTCTGATGGGGCGAAATGCAGATGCCCCCGTTGGAGCGATCTACGCCGCGGAAATACCCGGCGATTGGCTGGTCACCCGGCTTTTTGACGACTTCAATCCAGCTCTTTGGCGCCAAGCTGAATTCGAAATTATAAGCGCTCCCCATAACCGGCCATTCAACTTCTGAAGTGGAGGCTTTAATGGCCTGGTTGGGAGGGTACGGCTCCGAAGCAATCTGATGCGGGTAAATCGGCACGAGAAAGAATTGCCTCGCCCCTCTTTGCGAGGCCTTCGAAAACACGTCGACGCGGGCCATTTCGCCACGCTCGGCGGTGCCGCCACGCACGCTTACCCCGGGCTTAATTGAGGATGCGATCACTCTGATTTTGCCAATCCTATCGCCTGTCGGCCCCAGCGGTGGAGACGACGCCGGCCGCCCAGCTGCTTGCCAGACGAGCAGTGCTTTGATTATGGCGTGGGATCTTTCAGGTCGTTCAAATCGTTCCTCAAGCGCGCGTCGCAAGCTGGAGCGGCCGGCTTTTGCGCTCACTTGATCGAGAAGCACGGCCGGCGAAACACGTTCAAAAACCGTCTGAGTTTGGTCGTCTAAGCGATGGACTGTTTCCTTGTGACCCTGGCCCCTTCCGCGACGGCTTTCCGCCCGGGCCACGACTATCTCGGCCACACGCTGCCTTACCTCGTCACGGAACGATGGCCACGGCAGAGCAATGCACAGGCGCTCTCCCCCACTTTGAAGTTTTGACAGGCGGTCCGTAGTTGGGATGCTCGGAGTTTTAGCCAATCCCGCCACTACGAGCGCGCCGCCCGCGTCATAACGATCATCCTCAATAGAGATGCGGGTCCCCACGGATAGCGGCGGCCCCAGTTGCCATGCCCGCCGCAACGCCGAAGCGAGGGTTCCCGGGTGGGCGAAGCATCGTCTCATCCCGTCGTTCACGGGGTAGAAAAAGCTCAGCAATTCAATAAACAGGCAAGCAGCCCATCGTTTATCAAAAAGGTTTCCGTCGCATATTGCCCTTTCCAGGACTTCCGCGTTCGGTAAAAGATAGTTTCGCTTTTTCCGGGCGGCCACGTGCTGGCATACGCCGACACGCGATCGAAATCCATCGACGTCAGGGGCACCGAGTTCACCCCCGGACATCCATTCGAAAGGGGTTCGACCCGCCTTCAACGCCTTCGCCCGCGCCAGACACAATGTCAGATTCAAAAAGCTGTCGTCGCAAAAGCGGTCCCAGGGCAAAATATGGTCGGTTTGAATAAAATCAGCGTCAAAAATGCAAGTGGGTTCAATAGCTTGGCCCGTATATAGACATTGCCATCCCTGCTCCTCGGCCAACTCAAATCGCAAAAGCTCGTCCGTCTCGCCTTGCGGCTGGCGCGAAAAACGCGCGATGAAGGCCTCTTCAGATGCGCGCCGTTTCCGCTCCCGTCTTGATCGGCCCAGCCTGATCCCGGCACGTTCTTCAGCGCTCTTTCCCACATCGCGGGCCAACTCGACGTGTATCTCGCCGGGTAAGGCCCCAGCCAAAGCCGGATGATCGTTAAGGAGAGCGACAAATTGTTTGACGCCCTCCAGCAGGCATTTTCGCGTGACGGCGGACCCAAGGAAATGATGCCTTGGGTTCGTAATGAATAGCGCGAGGTGACGGCGAAGGTTCGTTGCAGTCAGTCCGACAACCTCACCCCGCAGATGCGCCACCTGCATAGCCGCAGCCATTCGGCGGCGGCCGTGTTGTTTTTCACCGGCGCGAAAGTCTTGGACGAATGGCTCGCGATCGCCGTCGGCGTCGTCGGACCCGCTGGAAAACGCCAAGTCCAAGAACTTGGCCTCAAATTCGACGCTCGCGTTTATCCCGCCCAAATCGCGTTGCCGATCGAACAACAGGCGGACTTCATGCTGTACCCAATCCTGCCGTGGCGTGCGGCCGTAACTGTTTGGGCCGTTGCGCTTTCTTACGGAAAGAACGGGGTCTTTAAATAAGGCTTCGCCGTAAGTGCGATAGGACGCAATCTCACGACTGAGCTGATCTACAGCTTTGAGCACCTTGTGCTCGCCGACCACGACCGCTTTTCGGGTCGATTGAAGACCGCGATGCTTGGCCAAATGATAGAGCGCGACGGCAAATTCCACTGCCGTAAGTTGCCGATCAAGGCCGTCCGCCCGGGCCGTCCACGGACAAATCCGTTGCCGGCCTTTACCCGGAGCAATAGCAGACATGCCGGTTCCGGACACCAGGCCTTCTGCCCGAAACAGCGCCAGAATGTCGTTGAGACGTCCCCGCCGTCGTTTGACAATCCTTCGGTCGATACGGGCCTTGCGCCAAATTTCGCTTTTGGGCCGCTTGTCTCTGTCCGTTTCGGGCGCATTGAAAGCCCATACGCCTGCGTCCAAGACCTGTTCGGACACCGTATCCAACAGGCCCCATCCAATCGAGGACACGCCCACACGGAGACCCAAAACTACATTTTCTCGGATGGGATAAGACATGTTCTACACTGTTGCAGAGCAATGCCGTTGAACCGTCTCCATGCGTATGCTACCAAAATCACGGAAGATCGGTAGCGAACCCACGGTAAATGGTTCTGCCATGAAAGATAACCTCGCCCGATGTTTCGGGCGGGGGATTCTTCCCCATCCCAAAATTGTGTCCATCCTTGTTGGGGCTTCTCGGCTCACTATAGCGATCCGGGGCCGCATATCTTTTCGTGTCTTCACAGGCATCATCTCCGCTCACACGATATGGAGCCAATTGCCGACGACGATCAGAACGCCGCCGATAATGAGGAGCGCCGTCGCCCATCGGAGGGGATTGGCCGATGCCACCTTGGCAAGTCCGGTTCCCAGAACGACGAGCGCGATCAAGGCGGCAACCAAAGCGAGCCAGGAATATCTCGGGAAGACAGCGGCCGGCAGCAATGGCAGCAAAGCCCCGGCGAAGCTGCACGTACCCGATACGGCCGCGCCGACCAGGGCCCGGTTGAAGGACGATCGGCCCAAGGCGCTCGCGGCTAGTTGCCCTTTGGACGACAGCCGCAGATGCATCTCCGCGACGACCAGGTCCGATCTTTGCCTGGCATATTCCGCCACGAAAAATATGAATATGCCGGAGATCGCTCCGCCCGTAGAAATCCTGAGCGCAAGCTGAAGACTTATCGGGTCGCCGCTTCCGATGATGCGGCCGGCGGCCAGGGCCAGCGCCGTCAATATGCCGTCCATCAACCCGATGACGATGGCGAAGAGATTGTTACGCTGGTCGACCATGCTCACCGCTTGCGGCTGACGGCTTCGACGATATGGCTGCCCGCCGCGACGTGGTCCACGCTGTTGACGACAGCGCCGGCGTGCTCGATCGTCTTGACCAGCGCCGCATAATCGATCTTCTCGCCTTCGACCGTTACGTCCATGCCGACGGTCTCCATGTCGATCTCAGTGACAGATAAGTTGACGGCTTGAACGCCGGACACGGCCTCGATGGCTCCGGCCAGGTCGATAATCGACGGCTGGGCCAGCGCCTTGTCGACGTCCAGGGTCAGTCTGCGTATGTTCATGGCATCAGTCTTCCTTCTTCGAGGGATCAGCGGCCGCCGCGCGAGCGCGGCTCGCCAACCACCCTCGGGTGGCGTTCAGACATTCTTCCTCGGTCAAAGGCCCCGTTCCCGGCGTCTTGGCTGGTTTAGGCTTCTCATCTGATTTGTCAGCCTGTACCGGATCGGCATCTGCGGTTCTCTGCCGCCGGCGCAGGACGTCGCCCGCCGAATGTTCCGGTATGTTTTCGTCGTTTGCCATGGCCATGTCCGTTCATCCGTTCCCGTTTGATTTGTCGTTCTTGTCGTAGGCGTCCGAGGACGCGAGGTCAGGCTCCTCGTCCAACTGCGTGGGCTCGATGATATTGGCCTGGAGCATGCGGGCGCGAGCGTGCAGCACCGGAGGCGTCAGGCTCAGGAACATGGCCAGGGCACCCGCCGCGACGATCAGGAGAATAAGCATCCAGAAGGTGCGTGGCAGCCATCCCGCCAAGGCACCTATTCCGGCGAATGCGGCCGCGGCACCGAACGCGATGACACCCGGCAGGAGACAGGTTAGCTCGTCCCGCGTGGGCATGCGCAGTGCGTACTTCATGGTAGGCTCCTTTCACGCGCCCCTTCCTTGCTAAGAAAAATGTCGTGTGAAGTCGTCCGTGCCGGCGAAGGTCGACATCCAGAAATACCGGGGCTCCTCGGGCTCGGGCAGTTCGGTAATCAGCCGCCACATCAGCACGAGCTTGGCATGCGGTGTTTCCGCGCCCAGGATCTGGCCGCACCATTGGGTAATCGAGCCGCTCTTTTCCCAGAGGACCATGAAGGCGATCAGGTCGCCGACGACCGATCCCTTGACCTCGGCATTGCTCTCGCCGGCGTGGGCGAAGCCCTTGTTGGAGCCGTAGTACATACCTGTCAGGTCATGGCCATTGACCTGAAGCTCGAGGACGGCGCCGTGGTTGTTCGCCCAGCGGCCGGAAAAGTCGAAGGTCTTGTTCGGATTGACGGAGTGCTGGGCAATGCGAAGCGCTTTTTCATGGTGCATGGCAATCTCCTCAGGGCCGGGTGAATTCTTCCGAGCCGTGATAGTCGGCGACCCAGTAGGTGTCGTTCATCTCGGGCTCCGGCACCTCCGAGATAACGCGCCAGGCCAGTTGCAGCTTTTCCATGTGGTCGCCCATGAGTTCGCCGGTCCAACTGCTGAGCGCGCGCATGTCTTCGGAAAACGCCACAAGCGCGACCATGCCGCCCGTTGCAAAGCCGCGTAGGCTGGCCACAACCTGATCGCCGTCATCGTCACGCGCAAACGTGCCGGTGACATCGTGGCCGTGCACGCTGAGGTCCAGGATGGAACCCTGTCGGTTGACCCACCGCCCCTTGATACCTTCGACGTGAAGGACGGAGCTCATGCGGCGCGCACGCGTCAGCGCCTTTTCATGCAACATGATGGCCCTCCTCTCCAAACGCATCACCGCCTTCCGTTTGCCGAACAAAGTCCTCCGCACCGCCGAAGCTCGACATCCAGTAATATTTTGGCTCGACGGGCTCGGCCATTTCGGTGATCAGCCGCCACATCAGCTTAAGCATCGGCCGCCCTTCTTCTTCCGTATATTGCCCGCTCCAGGACGTGATCGAGCCGCCCATGCGCCAGAGGGCATTGATCGAGATCAGATCGCCGACGGCCACGCCGGAGAGATCGGCAACGTGGTGGCGGGTCGTGCCTTCATAGGTGGTGAACATGCCGGTGATGAGGCTTCCGTTCATCCTGATGTCCAGGATGGCGCCGTGCTGGCCGTCCCATTTCCCGGTGAAATCCCTCGTTTCGGGCGGCCCGTCGGAGGCATGGGCGAGTTGGATGGCCTTTTCGTGCATCATGATCGTACACTCTCAAAAAACGAAGCTCTCGACCGGCAGGTCGATATGCAGATCGCGTCGGGCAAAGACGTTTTGACGGTCGTCGACGCTCAGGACGATCGGCGCCGAATTGGCGACTTCGACCGAGGCGATGTCGGTATCCGCAATCCGGGTGAGTTCCTTCAGAAGCCCCCTCAGGCTATTGCCATGGCCCACCACCAGCACATTGCCGCCCTGGTCCAGGACGGGGACCATCTTCTCGGCATACAGTTGCTCGACCCGGACGATCGTATCGCTGAGCGACTCGGCCATCGGGAGCCGGTCCCGCGGCACATGGGCGTAGCGGCGGTCGGTGGAGAGGCATTTCGCATCGCGCGCGTCCATTTGCGGCGGACGGGCATCCAGGCTCCGACGCCAGGTGCGAACCTGGGCTTCGCCGTATTCATGCTCGATCTCGGCGCGGCTTTGACCGGTCAGGGCGCCATAGTGCCGTTCGTTCATGCGCCAGTCGGCAACGACCGGCACCCACTGTTGGTCAAGCGCGTCCAGAATGATCCACGCCGTGCGGATGGTACGCTTCAAGGCCGAGGTCACGACGAGGTCGAATTCGAACCCCTCCTTTTTAAGGAGTTCGCCGACCTCGAAGGCTTCGTCCTCGCCTTCCTTGGATAGGTCGACATCGGCCCAGCCGCTGAACCGTCCTTCGCGGTTCCAGCGGCTCTGGCCATGACGGACAAGGACGAGGTCAGGCATTGACCGACCCCTTCTGCCAGACCTTCAGGATGCCCGTGGGGAAGTTGGCCTTGTCGCCCAACTCGTGCTCGATTTCCAACAGGCGATTGTACTTCGCGATGCGCTCGCTGCGCGACAGCGAACCCGTCTTGATCTGGCCGCCGCCCATAGCCACGGTGAAGTCAGCCAGGAAGGTGTCTTCGGTCTCACCCGAGCGATGGCTGACGACGTAATTCCATCCGGCGAAACGGCAGAGTTCAATGGCCTCGATGGTCTCGGTCACCGTACCGATCTGGTTGAGCTTGATCAGGACGGCATTGGTCGCCTCCTTGTCAATGCCCTTCTGTATGAACTTGGTATTGGTGACGTAGAGGTCGTCTCCGACGATCTGCGTGTGGCCGCCCTGCAGAACGGTCTGGGCGACAAAGGCCTTCCAGTCGTTCTCCTCAAAGCCGTCTTCGATCGAGACGATCGGATACCGCTGAACCCAATCCTGGTAGATCGACAAAAGCTCGTCGGCCTCCAGCAATTTGCCCTGGGCGGCCTGAAGTTCGTACTTGCCATCCTTGAAGAAGGACGTCGCCGCCGGATCGAGCGCAATCGCCACATCGTCGCCCGCACGCAGGCCGGCCGCGCCGATCGCTTCCACGATCAGATCGCAGGCTTCGTCATTGGATTTGAGGTCGGGCGCGAAACCCCCTTCGTCGCCCACCGAAGTGGCATAGCCCTTCTTGTGCAGGATGCGCTTCAAGGCGTGGAACACATCCGCGCCATATTGCATGGCCTGGCTGAAGCTTTCGGCCCCGACCGGCATGATCATGAATTCCTGGAAGTCCACGCTATTGTCGGCGTGCTTGCCGCCATTGAGGATGTTCATCATCGGCACCGGCAGGCGGGCGCCAAAGTCGCGGTCAAGATAGCGGTAAAGCGGATAGCCTTCGCATTTGGCCGCCGCCACCGCGGTGGCCATCGACACACTGAGGATGGCGTTGGCGCCCAGCCGGGCCTTGTTCGGCGTGCCGTCGAGTTCGATCATCGTCCGGTCGATGATCTCCTGCCCGGTCGAATCCATGCCCTTCAGCGCCGGCGCAATCTGATGCGTGACGTTTTCGATGGCCTTCAGCACGCCTTTGCCGCCGAAGCGTGACGGGTCCCCGTCACGCAGTTCGACCGCCTCGTTTTCACCGGTCGAGGCGCCCGATGGGACGGTGGCGACACCGACCGTGCCGTCTTCAAGGTGGACCCATGTCCGGATCGTCGGGAAGCCCCGCGAGTCGAGGACTTCCAGGGAACGGATGGATTTGATGCGGCTAACCATGTTTTGCGTGCTCCAGGGACGCGAGTTGAATGGAATCAAGGACGAGATTGCGGGCGGCCTCGGCGCCGACCCAGCCGGTGATTTCGACCCACTTGCCTTCTTCCAGGTCCTTGTAGTGCTTGAAGAAGTGCGCGATCTGATCGAGCAGGATCTGCGGCAGGTCGTGGTGATCGCGGACGTTACGATAATAGGGGTGCAGCCGGTCGATCGGGACGGCCAGGATCTTTTCGTCCTTTCCATGCTCGTCCTCCATCAGAAGCGCGCCGACCGGTCGTGAGCGTACGACCGATCCCGATGCAACCGGCTGCTGGCAGACCACGAGCACATCGCAAGGGTCGCCATCCGCGGACAACGTGTTGGGGATAAACCCGTAGTTCGCGGGATAGAACATCGAGGTGTGCAGGAAGCGATCGACGAACATGGCGCCGGACGCCTTGTCCATCTCGTACTTCACGGGGCTTCCGCCCTGCGCAATCTCGATGATGACGTTGATATCGTCCGGCGGATTGACCCCGGCCGGAATTTTACTGAGATCCATAACTCGTCCTCACAACGACAGAAAAATGGGTGAGTCCGCACGGAGCATGACCCCGTACCCGGCCGGGAAACACAGGAGCCGGGTCAACCTGAGGTGGGGAAGGCGGACTCATGACTTAGTGCTGATCGCCCTCCTCCCACTGCCCGGTCGGGATGATCGTCAGCTTCTCGATGGTGACCAGCGTTCCTTTGACGGCGGGCCTGATATCGTTCACGAAGGCGCGCAGCTTTTCCTCGTCGTCGATGATCTCGACGATCATCGGCAGGTCGGTCGAAAGACGCAGGATGGTGGCATTGTGAACCTGGCTGGAATGCCCGTAGCCAAGCGGACTGCGCAGGACCGTGGCGCCGGCGATGCCGGCCTCCTTGGCCTTCAGTACCAGCCATTCGAACAGGGGCTTGCCCTTATATTTATCGCGCTCGCCAACATAGATGCGAAGCAGGGACGCCTGGTCTGTTAACCGCGTGCTCATAGCTTAAGTCCTTGCGCTTGATTGATGAGGGAGGCCGCGAGGAAGCCCAGCCAGACCCCGACCAGGCACATCACCAGGGACAGCCCGCAATTCCAGCCGGCCGCGCCCAGTTCGCCATTGCGAGCAAGGTTCAACGTCTGAAGGCTAAAGGACGAGAACGTCGTGTAGCCACCGCAGATGCCGATCATGACAAAGGTGCGGAAATCGGCGGGGACGATCAACTTGCCGTCGGTGCCGGTCAGCGTGGCGAAGAAGCCAATGAAGATCGAACCGGTAATATTGATGATCAGTGTCCCCCAAGGGAAAGTCTCCCCCCAGGTCGATGCGACCAGGCCCGATAGCCAGAACCGTAAAACGGTACCTGCAAAGCCACCAAGGCCAACCCATAGATAAAGCAGCATGATTGTGTCTCCCGGTTAAATGAAAAGAAGCGTCGGACGGCCACCTCCAGCAGCCCGCGCCATGAACCTCAGTTTTTCGCCTCCACATTGCGTTGTGCCGCCACGAGTTCGGCTTGCATCACACTCGTCCGAAGCGTTGCGAAAGCGGCGATGCAGGAACTCAGATAAAGCCGCCACAGGCGGATGAACGGTTCGTCGTGGCCTTGGGCTCGGACGGCGTCGAGATTTGCCTCGAACCGCGAAAGCCAGCACTGGAACGTCTTTTTGTAATCGAGGCCGAAGGCGAACTGTTCCTTGCAAGCCAGTCCCGCTTCCTCGGCGCGCTGCCGGAAGACCTCGGCGGATGGCAGATCACCGGCCGGAGAAATGTACGTCGCCGTGAAATCCGGCCGGGCTTGGCCAACGGGCAGAACATCATCCTGGACGAAGATGGATTGGATAAGGGCGCGGCCGGACGGCTTCAGCCGCCGGCGAACCTGACGCAGAAATTGCACCCAATTTTCAGCGCCGAGGTGCTCGAACAGGCCGATCGACACGACATGATCGAAGGTACCGTGGACGTCACGATAATCCTTCACCAGGATGTGCACCCGGTCGGACAGATGGGCCGCCTCGATGCGTTCGACAGCAAAGTCCGCCTGCTGGTGGGAAAGCGTCACGGCCGTCACCTTGAGACCGAGGCGGGCGGCCGCTTCGGCAAAGCCGCCCCAACCGCAACCGATCTCCAGCACGTGATCGCCGGCCTTCGCGCCCAGCTTCTTGAGGATGCGGCGATACTTGGCGGCCTGGGCTTCTTCGAGGGACCGGAGCGGATCGTCATCGAACAACGCAGATGAATACGTCATCCCTTCATCGAGCCAAAGCGCGTAAAAGTCGTTGTTGAGTTCGTAGTGCGCGCCAGCGACCTTTCGGCGCCCAGCCAGATTTCCGTGGACGGCATGGCGCACGGCAATCCAGAACGAATACCAGAACCGGCCATGGATATAATGCTGAAGCGCCTTTTCGTTCCGAAGGAAAAAGGCGATGAGATCAGCGAGGTTGCCGGTTTCAATCCGCCCATCGACATAGGCGTCGGCAAAGCCGATCTGACCGCGATGGATGATCGCATCGACCGCCTTCCAGTCGCGGATCTCCAGCTGAGCGCTTTCTCCTGGCAACCTGCCCTTGAACGAAATCACCTTTCCGTCCGGCAGTTCCACCCGCAAGCGGCCGAATCGAATCCGGCGCAAAGCTCTCACCAAAGCCTTTTGAGGCGCGGTGAGCGGCATAGCCACGGGTTCGGGATGCCACGCACGCAAGTGCTCGGCAATCGGACCGGCAACAAAACGAATGATTTCACCCGGCATGGGCCTGTCCCTCAATGTCTGACGTCCGAAGACCTGTGTTCAGCGCTGAGGAGACATAAAAATACTCCTGTAGCGCCGGTTGCGCGTACAGGAGTCATCAGCCCGTGAGGGCGGTTAAAGGGAAACTCCATTCCCGGGCTAGATGGTAGCACCGCGCGGACGCGACCGTCAACATCACAATTGCCCCTCTTCCCCTTTAAAAAATAAGGAGTTGGTAAAGACGAAACGGTAACCGCAAGGCGACGGGAGCTTGGACGGAACGCTTCGAGCAGGCCCAGGCTTACGGCCAAGCCGGCCCAAATTACTGGCGACATCATGAGATCTTCCATTTGCTGAACACGGGTATAGGGCCGCCTTTTGGCGACCCGCTCGGCGGGGCGCCCGGATCAGGTTTCGGGATCGAAACCGGTGACGACCAATTCGGCTTGCATGACGCCCGTGCGCTGGGTGGCGAAGGCTGCGATGCAGGCCGTCAAGTAAAGTCGCCAAAGCCGGATGAAGCGCTCATCATGCCCCTGGGTCCGCACCGCATCGAGCTGACCCTCGAAGCGCGCCAGCCAGTTCTCAAGCGTGCGCTTGTAGTCCATGCCGAACTTGAACTGCTCCTTGCAGGTCAGGCCCGCCCTCTCGGCGTATTGTTTGAACGCTTCAGGCGAGGGCAACTGACCGCCGGGGAAGATGTAAAGCTCGATGAAGCCGGGCTTGTTGCGGGCGCTGTGCAGGAATTCGTCCTGCGTATAGATCGACTGGATCATGGCGCGGCCGTAGGGCTTCAGCTTGCTTTTCACCTGGCGGAAGTATTCCGACCAGTGATCGGCGCCGACGTGTTCGAACATGCCGATCGAGACGATATGATCGAACGTCCCGCCAATGTCGCGATAATCCATCACGCGGATATCGACGCAGTTCGACAGGTTGGCTTTGCGCATCCGCTCGATGGCGTAATCGGCCTGCGGTTTCGACAGTGTGACACCCGTGACCTTCAGGCCGCGGTTGGCTGCGGCTTCCGCGAACCCGCCCCAGCCACAGCCGATTTCCAGGATATGATCACCCGGCTCGGCGCCCAGCTTGTCAAGAATGCGCCGGTACTTGGCGGCCTGGGCCTCTTCGAGAGTCCGGTCGGCTTCGTTCCCGAAGATCGCCGACGAATAGGTCATGCTCCTGTCCAACCACAGGGCGTAGAAGTCGTTGCCGAGGTCGTAGTGCGCGGCGACGTTCTTGCGGCTGCCGGCCTTGCTATTGGCCCGCAAGGCGTAGCGAACAGCAAGCCAAGCCGAATACCAGAACTTGCCGTGGAAGTATTTTTCGATGGCGCGCTCATTGCGCAGGAAGAAGGCGACGAGCTTGGCGAGATCGGGGCTGTCTAAAAGACCATCGATGTAGGCATCGGCAAAGCCAAGTTGTCCACGCGATATGATCTCGTCCAGGGCCTTCCAGTCGCGGATTTCAAGCTCGGCATGATCGCCCGGGTGACCACCCCTGAAATTAAAGACCTTGCCTTCCGGTAGCACGAGACGAAGGGCGCCGTATTCCGTGGCGCTGAGCGCCTTCACCAGGGCCTTGCGCGCGCCGGTAAGATTGAACGGCTCCGGCGGCCTCTGCGACGAACGCCTCGGCTCGGCGGTCGGATCGGAAACCAGATCGGCAATTTCACCAGACATACGTCTCTCCCAGTCCAAAAGGTCCAAAGACCGAATTCTGGCGCTAACGGGAGGTATAGATACTCCTGTAGCGCCGGTTGCGCGTACAGGAGTCATCAGCCCTGAGGGCGGTTAAAGGGAGAACTCCATTCCCTATGTTGCAGACGCTAGCATTTGCCCAATTTAATCGTCAACCGCTCAAATCCACTTTTTGAGAAGAAACCGATAAGGATTTTTTTCATCTGGGGTCCACTTCGCACCTGCCCCTTCGATTCCAAAGGCGCTTGCGAAGTGAGGATCACTCACGACCGCGACATTCGGTCGCACGGCGTCAAAAGGGGCCCGACCTCCGGTGAGGTGAGATAGCTGGCCTGCACGCTTGAAAGAGATAGGAGCCGTGAAGGTCGTCCTTCGGAGCACAGCCACTGATACTGGCACGCTCCCGTCGAGACCTGTGCTATATGGGGCTGTCTCGCAATGTGCTTCCCAACAAGCATGCGATCGCCCCAGGCATGTGAATCAACCCTATGTCCAATGCTCCCCCAAGCCAAAGCTGCGTCTTTTGCGGCTCCACGGAGAAAAAGACCCACGAACACATTTGGGGCGACTGGTTGAAGGACTATGTTCCAGGCCGCCTGTCCAAGCATGGATACTCTTTCCAAGAGATCGACCGCCCTGGGCAAACGATTCCACCTAGCCACCGTATCAGAGCTGGAGACCCGTTGAACTCGCAGGTCAAAATAGTCTGCGCGAAGTGCAACAACGGATGGCTGAGCCGAATTCAGCAGGAGACAAAACCCATTTTAGGGCCCCTCACCCAAGGCCAACCGGCAGTGCTGGGCCGCGAAGCTCAGGAAAAGCTCGCGACCTGGATTACCATGGCGACCATCACGGCCGAGTACCTGAACTATAATCCTCGGCTGGTGACGACGACGCAGGACCAGCGGCAACAATTCATGGAGACCGGCAAACCACTGATTGGCTCGCGAATTTGGCTTGGATATTGGGAGCCGAACCGGCTGGCGCAGCAATGGCTACACACCTCCATTGCTGTTTACGATGAAGCTGAGCTACCAAATGTAACTCATTACGATGGCGCGCCTCAAACCAATACGCAGGTCACAACGGTCCGGCTGGGTAAGCTTTTATTCCACGTGATGAGTTCAACCGACCCACGGAATATTTCTCAATGGGATTGGCGAGATGACCCGCGCGCGCGGCGGCTTCTTTTCCCGCTTTGGCCGATCCGACACCAGTTAATCGCCTGGCCAATAAATGGAATGCTGGATTGGGATGTCTCGCGAATATCGCAAGCGTATATCCGTCGGCTCGATGCAATCGCGACAGCGCTAGGCGACTAACTTGCCTGTCGAAGGTTTGCACCCATAAATCGGGCTGGGATTTAACCGGCTTCTTTTACAACGGGGCCGGAACAGAATTGCGAATTTGCCGACGCGTTCGGACACTCTGCCTATGGCATCGAAGTTCGTCCTGAACCATGAGAACTTGAACGCGCTCGGCTCCGCCCGGCTGGCCGATCTTCTGCTGGAAGTGTCAACGGGTGATGCGGCGACGAAGCGGCGTTTGCGGCTGGAACTGGCCGCGGTCGAAAGTCCCCGAAGACTCGCCAGCGATATCCGTAAACGCCTGGTCGCGCTTCGCGATGCCAAGACGATCATCGGCTGGCGTGGGCTGAAAGGATTAGTGGCCGAACTGTCAGGACTGCAAGGTCTGATCGCAACGTCGGTCGCTCAGTTCGATGCCGGCGAGGCCGTCGAGTTATTGTTGCTCTTCCTCGGAATGGCCGATGGCATCCTCGAACGGATCAGCGACACGGGTAATGTAGCCCTCACTCTCTTCCAGCAGGCCAGCAATGAACTGGCCTCAATAGCTGAGCGCGTTTCGCTGGGGGACCGTGAGCCGTTCTTGAAAGACCTGGTCGAGACCATCCTTTCCAACAGCTACGGACAGACCGATGGTTTGATCACTCGCCTTGGTCCATGGCTGGGAACACAGGGCTTGCATGATCTTCAGCGCGCCTTACTTTCATCCGCGGCTAAGCCAGCCAAGCCGTCCAGCGCCCCTGCCCGGCGGACCGGCCGGTGGCGGCGCGGCCAGCGGCTGGAGCGGGACGTGGCGCTACGCCGTCCCAGGGCGGATATTATCCATCGTGCGCGCATAGAAATCGCCGACGCGCTTGGCGATGTTGACGCCTATATCGCCCTTCAATCCAGGCATAGCGATGCTGAAACGCTCGCCGAGATTGCCTCTCGCCTTTTGAAGGCAGGGCGACTTGAAGACGTCCTGGCGACGATCAATAAGTACCACGCCAAACGCCCTTCCGCCCGGCTGACATCTATTAAGGCGGATACTCTCGATGCCTTGGGACAGCCGGCCGAGGCCCAATCCTGCCGGCTGGAAGGCTATCACAACACCTTGGATGCCAACCTGCTGCGTCAGTACCTGAAGCGTCTGCCCGACTTCGACGACATCGAAGCCGAGGACGCCGCGCTTGATTTTGCGGCACATAGCGCGGATGGGGATCGCGCGCTGGAATTGCTGATAAAATGGCCAAGCCTCGATCGAGCCGCCAGTTTTGTGCTTAGCCGCGCCTCGTCAATCACATTGAATGACGAGGATCTATTATTGCTGGCGATCGGCAAATTGGCGCCGCGTTATCCGCTGGCCGCGGTCGTTCTTCTGCGCAAACTGGTCAATGGCGTCCTTATGAACCATCGCACGCAGGACTACGGCCGTGCCGCCGAATATCTGTCGGAATCTGAACACCTTAGCCAGCGGATCGAAGACTTCGGTGGAATTGAAACCCACAAGGCCTATCTGGCGCGGCTGCACGCCAACTTCCGCCATCGCAACGAGTTTTGGCAGTTGGCCGCCTAGACCTGACGCATTGTTCGCTTACCGGTCGAGGTCTAGCTTAGGCATTATGCGCGGCGACGCAGTTCGCCCATATATGGAGGATTGGTCCATGGAAAACGAAAAAAAGAAAGACGTCGATGAACAGGAACGGCTCCTCGACGAAGCCCTGAAAGAGAGCTTTCCGTCGAGTGACCCGATTTCACCGGGTGTCGGACCCGGCCAGCCGATCGATCCGAAGCAACCCCGACAGCCGCAACAAAGGCGCAAGGACTAAGCGCACGATCGCTAAATCGATACGCCGCCATGGCGCATGATCGCCGTTGATGCCGAAAGGCCGACGTCACCGCTTAACAGAACGATCGTCTTGCCCTCGCGAAGATGGTCCTCGGCCAAAATCGCCTGCGTCTCCGAAACACCGAGACCGGTCAAGGCGCCCGCGACACCGCCCAGCGACACACCGGCGATGGCGCCGGTAAGCGTCGCCGCGACCGGCCCGATCCCCAGGACCGGGCCAACCCCGGGAAATGCCAGTATCCCCAAATCGGCAAGCAATGCGCCAAAGCCGCCAACGGCGGCGCCCAGCCCCGCCCCCGTCGCGCCGGCCTGATCGGTCGTATCGCCTGCGGCGAGAGCCTCCTCGCCTTTCGCGCCGGTGAAGACACCGATCCGGGCACGGTCCCAACCGGTCTTCAGAATGTCTGTAATCGCGCTGTCGGCAGATGCCCGCGTCGAAAACAGGAAGGCGTGTCTTACCAGCCATTTTTCAGCTTGGTCCATGTGTTCGTCTCGTTCATCTTCCAGCTCCCCGGTCCCCTGGCAGGTCGCTAACCGAATATTCTACTCCACGCGAGCGCGGGCGCCCTCCCGCTGCTCGACAATATGCCGGCCACGGATCTGCGCCGGTGTGGAACCGCAGCGATCAAGGAAAGCGCGACGCATCGACTTCAAACTTTCGAAACCGCAACGCACGGCGATCTCTGTCAGGCATAGCCGTGTGTCCGTAAGCAGCCGTGTAGCGGCCGCAAAATCATCCGAGGGGACAAAAGGCGTTTCCATCAACCCTGACCGCTCCACTTTTGCTTCGCCTCTTGAAGATCGGTCGGGTTGAAGGGTTTCAATAGCCGATCTACAGCCGCATGATGCTCTTGCGGCGTATGAACGGTCACGAGCGTCTGCCCCCGCCGAATGCCTTCACCCAGCAGCTGGCCATCTTCATTATCACCGAAGAAGGCTTTGACGCTTTTCCAAAAGCCGTCAGGGCTTCCGATCCCGTGCGGATCGGTGACCTCCTCGCCGTTCCAGGCGACGTTGACCTCCTCGAACCCCGCCTCGATCAACGCCTGTTCGGCGTTGCGGGCATCATCTTCATTCTCGAACAGGGCGATCACGCCACGATCCTTGATGAAGTGCGTCCGATCCGTTGTGTTGGTCGTCACAGCCTGGTCGTCCATGTCGTCGCTCCTGTGCCTGTGTGTCCCTCGAAAATTCAAGCGCGGGCCGCCGCGCGAGCGGCCCGCGCCGGCGCCCGCGACAGCTAGTCTTCGTAGGGCTCGAAGGCTGCCTGCCGCACTTCCACCTGCATCACGCCGGCTCGCTGCGTGCCAAAAGCCGCGATACAGGAACTGAGATAAAGTCGCCATAGGCGGATGAAACGATCATCGTGGCCTTGGGCACGGATGGCGGGCAGTTCGCTTTCAAAGCGCGCCAGCCACATTTGCAGAGTCCGCTTATAATCCTGGCCGAAGATGAAAGGCTCGCCGCAAAGCAAGCCCGCTTGCTGGGCCCGCTGCTTGAACAGGCCGGGCGTCGGAAGCTCTCCGCCCGGGAAAATGTAGGTCTCGATAAACCCGGGTTGGCTCGCGGCGCGCTGGTAGGCCTCATCAGGCATATAGATCGACTCGATCATGGCCCGGCCGTAAGGCTTGAGCCTGTGCTTGACGGTCCGGAAATAGTCCGTCCAGTATTCCGCGCCGACGTGCTCGAACATACCGATCGATACGACATGGTCGAACTTTCCTCGCACGTCTCGATAGTCCATGAGTTCCACATGAACGCGGTCGGAAAGGCCGGCTTTGCGCATCCGCTCGGTCGCGTAGTCCGCCTGGCGCTCGGAATTCGTCACGGCCGTCACCTCATATCCGAGACGGCCCGCCATTTCGGCAAAGCCGCCCCAGCCGCAACCGATCTCCAGGATATGTTGCCCGGGATCGGGACTTAGCTTGTCGAGGATGCGGCGGTATTTGGCGGTTTGCGCTTGCTCAAGAGTGCGGCGCTTGTCATCACTGAAGATACCAGCGGAATAGGTCATGCCGCGGTCTAGCCATAAGCCGTAAAACTCGTTGCCGAGGTCATAGTGCGCGGCGATGTTTTTGCGGCTGCCGGATTTGTTGTTCGCGTGAAGCCCGTGGAGCGTAAAGATCCACGCCGAGTACCAGAACTTGCCGTTGAAATAGCCATGAATGGCCTTTTCGTTTTTCAGGAAAAACGCAACCAGATCGGCCAGATTGTCGGATTCAAGTTTTCCGTCGATATAGCTGTCCGCAAATCCCATCTGGCCGCGCTTGACGATCTCATCGAGCGCGGTCCAGTCGCGAACCTCCAGCTGCGCCGTCTCGCCCGGCTCGCTTCCCCGGAAGGCGAAGACTTTTTCATTGGGCAGGATCAGGCGCAACCTGCCGAACCGAACGCGATTGAGAGCCCTCAAAAGCGAAGCGCGAGCACCCTTGAGTGCCGGCTCCTTCGCGATCGGGTGCCACGGGCTGTAAGGCTCCGCGACCGGATCAGAAATTAGATCGACGACTTCGCCCGGCATTTTATCTCTCCCTGGTCCACGGGTTCGATGACCCGATTGTGGCGCTGGAGGAGACATAAAAATACTCCTGTAGCGCCGTTTGCGCGTACAGGAGTCATCAGCCCTGAGGGCGGTTAAAGGGAGAACTCCATTCCCTGTGACGCAACGCTACCACCATCCCGGAACAAGCGTCAACCCGCTTTTAGGCCCCTCCATACCGGGAAAAATAAGGATTGGGTCAAAAGAGGTCGTGCCCTCAAACTTGCGGGTGACCGCGCGGCAAACCTCGTTCTTTTCCTGAAAGCCACAGGAATATGGGCACGGCCAGCAACTGCGTCACCACGCAAAAAGCAACAGCCATGGTGAGGGATCGATCATACAAAAAGCCGATGGCGGCACTACCCACGAACCAGGCTGCCCCGTAGGCAGAACTGAACAATCCGAAGGCTGATGCCCGCTTCGACCTTGGCACGAGGGGCGTAAGAGCGGCGGGTATGATCGATTCATGCACGCCCATGCCAAGTCCCCACACAGCGGCACCAAAGAGCGCCGGCCAGAAGGAGCCCAGGAAAACCAGGGGCGCGAAGGTCGCCGCCACGACGGTAAGGATGGCAAGCAATCGAAACCCGAAGCGATCGTAAAGGCGGCCGAACAGCATCGAGCCCGCACCGCTCACGGCCATGGCGACCGCGTAGAAGCCGGCGATCCAGTCCGTCGGCACGGAATGCGTCTTGGTGAAGTGGAAAGCAACCAGCGGGTAATCGGCAAATCCGATAGCGACCAGTGCGCCGGCCAGCATGTAGATCCAGAAAGTCGACGAGAAGCGCTCCGGCGCCTGGATTTCATCGGCTGAGGTCTCCATAGCCTCTGGGTTGGGATAGAGAAATTTGGCGATCATGACCAAGGCCAGATTGATGATGGCCGGGATCAGGAGGATAGCGAAAGCTTCGTGATATTGGCCACGCCAGCCCATGATCACGGCGACGATCAAAGGCCCCAGCATAGCCCCCGCTTGGTCGCAGGCCTGGTGAATACCGAAGGTCCAGCCATAGCCGCCGATATGGCCGGCCGCGTGCGATAGCATGACATCGCGGGGCGGTATCCGGATGGCCCGCCCTGCCCGTTCCAGGATTATCAGAACGGCTGCCTCCGGCCAGGTATGGGTGAGGGCCAGAGCGGGGACAGCAGCCATCTGTACGGCGTACCCGAAAATGGTGATCGGCCAGAACTTGCCGGTCACGTCCGCCAGTCTGCCGGACACGAGACGCAATCCATAACCCAGGAATTCACCGAAGCCGGTGACCGCGCCGACGACGAAGGCGGTAGCGCCCACGCTCGCCAGATAGGGCCCCAGAATGCTGCGCGCACCTTCGTGCGTAAAATCGGAAAACAGGCTTAGTGCGCCGATCATCAGGACAAACCGCATGGCCACGCGCGCAATTGCTGTGTCCCCGCCTTCCTTCTTCGCCTTTGATTTCATGGCGTGTCCTTTCGCCAGCCGATTGCGAGCATAGTACGGGCCTATGGTCTTTTGACCGCAGCGAAGCTTAGCGTGCCCAGGGCCATCAGAACCGCCGCGGCGCTAAAGCCAACGACGGGGGAAATCGTCGTCCAGACCACGCCCAGTGCCGCGCTGGCGGCAAAGGTCGTGAGGCCGTTCACGGTACCAAGCGCTCCATAGCTGATCGTCAACGTCTCCGGCGCCACCATTTCGGCGGTCACGGTCGACTCCAGGGCCTCTTCGACCGCGACGTAGATTCCGGCCAGGCCGAAGATGGCGATCAGAACCAACAGGCTTTGCGTATGAATGAGGAAGGCCCAGGCGGTCAGCGCGGCCATGGCGATGCCGACGATGTACCCGCCCATCAGGACCGGCCGCGAACCGATGCGGTCGGCCAGGTGACCGACGGGATAGGAGGCAACGACCTGTACGACATTGCGACCGACATAGAGCAAGCCTGCGAGTTGCGCTGCTTTCACGATTCCAAGCGAGGGGGTCATCAGCTGCGTCGCCGCCAGGATCAGCAGGCTATGCGAGAAGTCACCCAGCCCGAACAAACCCACGGCGGCCAGGTATTGCTTGAAGGTTTTCGGTAGGCCCTTCAGTGTCGAGAAGAATTTCAGCGCCGGATTGGGCGACTGCACCGGATCGCGTACGAGCGTCAGGAACGCCAACACGGCGAGTACACCCGGGATGAGACTTAGGAACAGCACGAACCTGAATGGACCGGCCAGGGTAACAAAATGCCAGTTGCGCGCCCAGCCAAGGATGGCGACTCCCAGCAGTGGCCCCAGGACGGCGCCAACCGTATCCATCGCCCGGTGAAACCCGAAGGCCCTGCCCCGCGTCTGGGGCGTCACAGCCTGGATGACGATCGCGTCGCGTAATGGCCCGCGCAGGCCCTTGCCGAACCAGGAAACAATCCGACCAAGCAGTATAATAGGCCAGCCGGCGGCCAGCGCGATCAGCAGCTGCCCGACCGGCGTAAGTCCATAGCCGGCCAGGACCAGCAGCTTGCGATGCCCCAGCTTATCGGCCACATACCCGGCTATCATTTTGGTGAAGCTGGCCACGGCATCGGCAACACCCTCGATAATGCCGAGCGCGGCAGCAGGTACGCCCAGAACCGCCAGAAAGCCTGGCAGGATCACGGTCGTGGTTTCGTAGCAGAAGTCGCCTAGTGCGCTTGTCAGGCCGGCCCCGGCCACGGTGCGATTGAACCAGGCCGCAGGTTTTCGGCCGCGGCCTGGATCGGCCTCGGTGGCGACGGTCTTTGTCTTCGTCATGATCAGATCTCGAATTCGACTACGACCGGATAATGGTCGGAGGCAATGTCGGTCAGCGGGGTCTTGATAACGTCGTAGCTTCTGGCTTTCGCAGCCAATGCCCGGGTTGCCAACACGTAGTCGCAGCGCATCGTCGGAAACTCGGAATCCTTGTGGCCCGCCGCTGGTACCGTCGCAACCTCGCCCTGCCCCAGCCGCTGGCCCACGTCGATCCAGCCAGCTGCGTCGAGCGCGGCCATGACCGTCCCATCGGCGCTCTTTGCGTCCTCGGCCAGGTAGTGGGTACGGCGGTAAGGCGCCAGGTCAGCGAAGTCCTTCGGCTCACGCTGGAAATGCGAGATGGAGTTGAAGTCGCCCGCCACCAGGGCAAGCTTGTCCGGTTCGGCCAGGGGGGCGATATAGGCCGCCTCCAATCGCCGGACCGGCGCGCCCTTCGAGCAGAGATGAGCGCTCATGACCGTCATCTTGGCGCCACTTGGCAACATCAGGTCAAGTCGCGCCAGGGCGTGATGAAAGTGCACATTGTCCGCCTCGAACTTGCGGGGCCGCAACGGCTTGCGGATGAAGACGATTGTATGCAGACCTGTATGGGGCGCCGGCGCCAGGAAACCGCGCATGCCGATATCGCGTTCGAGCTTGAACAAAAGCGAGCTGCCGTTTTCCTCGAACCCCTTCGCCTCCTGCATCAGGAAGATATCAGGATGGACATCGTTAATCAGTTCGACTTGCTTGGCGGCCCGTGATCGGTCGCCACCATCTGCGCCGGCGTAAAGCGTATTATAGGACAATATTTTGAGAGACATCGAAGTCCCCTTCTCGTCTGGTTCTTTTGATTTTGCTGCGCCGCGCGATGTGTACAGAGCGGACCCGGTTTGTTAGAAACTCAAGGCGGATTCCCGGATGCGGCGGCCATCCATGTCGCAACGACGATGGGCACGGCGTAAATCGACATGAGGCATGCAAACAGTTCAATAAGGCCGGGAAAGATGTTGGCGACCGCGCCAAGATAGATGCTGGCTATAACCGCTGTCAGGCTCCAGGCGAACACAAGGCGCAAGGGCCAATGGATCGGCTTATTCCGAACCTGGTGCGGCCATGTAAGCTCGGGTCTGCTGTCCAGCAAATAAATCGACATGAGCGCCTCCGATCACTTGTTTTCGTCCTGGGCGTTGAAAACACTCTGCGCGTATCCATCCAGCAACTGCTCACAGTGCTTCAGCTTGGCGCGGGCGTCTTCGCCCATGGGTGCATCGTAGAAATCCAGTTTCTGAATGGTCTCAAGCCAGGACTGAAGTTTCTTCAGGTCGACGTCGTTTTCCTCGAGTTCGGCATAGGTGAAATGCTTCGCCTCGGTCTCCTTGGCGATTTCCGCCTCGAAGTCCTGGCACTTGTCGACAAACTCCTTATAGGCTTCGTCACGGTCCGCCTTGAAGCGGCCGACGACCTTGGTCTCCTGGGAGGGATCGAGCGCCACCGTTTCGAGAAGCACGGAGTCGCCTTCCATTTCCGAGATTTCGTTCTCGATCATCTTCAGCCGGCGGGTGTGATCGTCGGTTTTCGGCAGAAGGCAAACGCCGTTTTGCAGATAGACCGCGCCCATGCCCTTCAGGCGCCGCCACAGGGCGATCCGCTTGCGTGAGGGTTCGGCGGGAACCTTATAGGTGAGAAGAAGCCAACTCGATATCGTCATGCGCAACATTATCGATGTAACGACCGTTACATGTCAACCGCAACACGTGCATTTCTTTGGGCTTGCGATTGTGCCGAATATCAGCAACCTCACGCGCGTAGGGCACGTCCGCGCGCGTACTTAATACCGCTGAATGTAAGGACGCCCATGTTGCAGGCGCGAACGCCCGGTAAACGCAAAATGCGGGTTAAGTTAATGACACGAAATGGTTCGTGACTTGACTTTTATCCGAATTTTATTTATTGCATGTGCTAACAGGTAATGGATTTCTGCCTGGCCTGGTTTCGACCTGAGCCGAACCGCTCCAAGACGAGCTGATGATTCCTACTTCTTGCCACGTTGCAAAAGGTAGAATCGTGTCCGCTCTTAGACTTTTGACTTCCCCGTTTTCCTCACTCTCCGGCTTCTCCGACCGCGTCGAAGCGACAAAGACGCTTGTCCGCTGGACCTTTCTCGTCAGCGCCGTCGCCGTTGCCGTGGGCTCTGCCTGTGCTCTGTTCCTGTGGCTGCTCGACCGCGCCACCGAACTCCGGTTCCAGTTCCCCTGGCTGCTCTTCCTCCTGCCGATCGCCGGCTTTCTGATCGGCCTGGCCTATCTGTGGAAGGGCTCGTCGACGGAAGGCGGCAACAACCTGATCGTGGAACAGATCCACGAGCCGGGCGCCGGCGTCCCGCTGCGTATGGCGCCGTTCATCCTCGTCGCCACCGTCCTGACCCACCTCTTCGGCGGCTCCGCCGGTCGTGAAGGTACCGCCGTGCAATTGGGGGGCAGTCTGGCCAGCGGGGTCGGCAAGCTGTTCAAGCTAGACAGCGATGGCGTTCGTATCATCCTCATGGCCGGTATAGCGGCAGGGTTTGGCGCGGTGTTCGGCACGCCCTTGGCCGGCGCCGTCTTCGCCCTCGAAGTCCTGACCCTGGGTCGCGTGCAATATGTCGCTCTGATCCCTTGTCTGGCGTCGGCCTTGATCGCCGATATCACCTGCCGCGCCTGGGGCATCCACCACACGCTCTACAACATCAGCTACCTCTCCGGTCAAAGCCATGTGGAGTTTGATCCGATCATGCTGCTGAAGGTCGCCATCGCCGGTGTCGCCTTCGGCCTGATCGGCATGGTCTTCGCTGAGGCCAACCATACGCTCGGCGCCTTCATGAAGAAGCACATCAAGTTCGCGCCGCTGCGTCCCCTGGTCGGGGGCCTGGCCATCATCGCCCTGGTCTACATCTTCGGCACCCGCGAATATCTGGGCTTGGGCGTCTGGTCGCCCAATCCGCATGATGTCACGATCGCCCGTCTGTTCGGCCCTGAAATCCATCCCTGGGCCTGGGCGCTGAAGCTGCTGTTCACCGTCGTGACGTTGAGCGCCGGCTTCAAGGGCGGTGAAGTCACGCCGCTCTTCTTCATCGGCGCCGCACTCGGCAACGCCTTGGCTGGCATCCTGGGTGTCCCGCCCGACCTGTTCGCCGCATTGGGCTTCGTCGCAGTCTTCGCCGGCGCCGCCAATACGCCTCTCGCCTGCACGCTCATGGGCATCGAACTCTTCGGCTCGACCCATGGCGTCTACATCGCCGTCGCCTGCTGCGTCGCCTATCTGTGCAGCGGCCACTCGGGCATCTACCTGTCGCAACGGATCGGCGTGCCCAAGACTCTTGATGGTGACCTCCCGCCGGACGCCACCCTGCGCGACGCCCGCCAAATGCGCGCTCAGCCGGCTCTGGCCACGATCGCCACCAACTTGATTGAAAAAGTAGCCCCCGCCTCCTCCACGTCCGCATCCACATTTGTCCAGAAAGAGTCCGAGTCTATGTCTCATCATCACGCCGTCACCAGCCGTGAAATTGGTTTGGTCCGCATCTATCTGAAGCCTAACGACCGTTCGCCCCAAGCGACCAAGTCCTGGTGGAACCAAACCCCGCTCTATCGCGAGCTCGTCAAAGCGGCCAAGGCCGACGGGATCATGAACGCCACTGCCCACCATACGCATTTCGGTTATGCCAATCACGGCTCGGTTCACGCGGAAGGCGCGGAATTGGCCAACCCCGAACTGACCATGTATGTCGAACTGATCTGCGCGCGTCCGAAGCTCGAACAATTCTGCGCCAAGCACGCCGCCCTGCTGGCCAAGAAGGTCATCGTGTATAAGCACCTGGAGCACTGGACTCTGGCGCCGCACGTAGTCGACTCAGACAATTCAACGCCACAGGCACGCGCTGCATTCACGACTGTTTAAAGTCGGCACCTAATGTCCAAACGATAGGAAGACACAGCCGTCATGGCCGGACGGCGGACCGCTTCGACGTCTTCTTGTTCGAGTGACAATGGTTCTGACGGTTCACCCCTGGGCCGTCAGTACGGGGGCAAGGCATCCTCACCGCCTTGCCCCCATCTCTGTGGAACAGCCGCTTAGTCTATCCGCATCCGGGATCAAGGTTCGTTCAACTTTGTCGCGCCGGTAAGCTGAAGCTCAAAATCTCTAAGCCCCTTCCCAGGGTGTTCAGAGATGCCGCCTATCAATGTTTCGGTCCCCCTCCGCGGGCATTGGTAGGCGGCACTTCCTTCCGAGACGTTCCGGCCTTGATGGAACCGATTATGACTATTGCACGTCATTGCCAAATCAAAGCTTGCTTAGGTTCCATCTTCAACCTTTTGAAGGATGAAGCGGCTAAATCTCACACTCGCTCAAAATTACCGATCAATCTCAGTCTGTCGTTTAGGTGATTGAATTTTGATCGGTTGGAGTTTCGCCAACCGCTCGGTTACGGTTTTTGCCAAGGCCACCGCCAATTCTTTGTCACCGGGATGCTCGGATTCAGCCAGCGTGCGCGTTGCCGCGTAGTAATATTCCAGGCGGTCTTTTTCTAACTTTTCGGCACGCGAAATCCGGTCAGGGGAAATTCCACCGCTTTCCCTCTTTCGGCCCTCGGCCAACATGGACTTTTCCGCACGGTCAGGTCCGCGGTCTCGCATTAATCGGGCGAGGCGGGTTGTCGAATTTGCCTCGATACCATGCTCACGTAGAGAAGCGGCAAATCCGTCCCGCCATCGTTTCAAGTCGGCTTTGCGGGGATTGAGCCGGCGACCATCGTCACCTTCCAATTTCAAGCACAGGTGAAGGTGCGGATGATCGGGGGGATCAGGATCCGGATCGGTGGAAGGGGTATGGTAGGCAAAGACATATTCATGTCCGTTGAATTCACTCTGGGCGAAGGCCCTAAGGGCGCGTTTCAAGCTGACTTGGTCAGTTTCGGCCGGCATGGAGAACACGACATTGATCGTATCTCGGAGACTACTCACATCTCCGATAATGGTGGCACCACTATCGCGCCAGTCGTTTTTGAGTGCCTTCAATTCCTCCTTACCACTCACCAAAAGACCGTCCTGGTCCTCAACTTCTATCTGACCTTTACGACTGATGTAGTCGATGTGCCGGCCTATCTGGTGCATCCCCTTGCAAGAGGATGTGATTTTAACGACAACCTCGGGCGCCTTCCTCGCCGTAAGCGCCAGCCGATCGCGGATCTCTTGTGCCTTCGCAGCGACAAACTTGGGGTCATCTGCGGTATTCTTCGACTGATAGCCCCCAGTGCTCAACATGGGTTTCGAGCGCGCCGGTAGCATCTTGACCTGGGCCTTGTATTCTCCTTCAGCCCATTCGACCAGGAAGCCATCGACATAAGACTTAGGGAGACTCAATGGCGCCACCGCCTTTCATTGGCATCCAGCAGCGCTCGCACTAATTCGCGATGCGAGGCGACTTCTTTGGCGACAAAGTCGATTTGGGCAAGGGTCAGGTCGTCCTTGTCAAGGCGTTCATTTATCCGCCGCGCGATCTGGTTCACGTTGCGACCCAAGGCAATCATGGCCCTGTTTGACTCAGTCAGCGCCTTGACCTCTTCCCCGCTTAGCGGCGTAAAACCCGTTGTTAGAAGCCTGACCAAGGACCTGAATAACCGGGCGACGGTCGTTTGCTCGCGCCGGGCAATGTCAGCCAGGTCGGCATAGTCTTGAGCCGACACTGACACCTCGAACCGTTTGCGTTTCTCCCCCCGGACGGCGTGGGACTGCCGTATAAGGGCCGCCCCCTCCCCTTGCGGGTTCGATTTCATCACTTCGGAAAGGACGCGGCGGACGGCATCCGATGGTGTCATTCCCCTGCCCTCGCACCAGGTTTTGAAGGGCGCCTTCATGTCGCCGAGGTCGACGACGAGGGTTTGCTGTTTTTTCTTCTCGACAGTTTCCACGGCAATCCAATCGAACCAATTTCAGGCAA
This sequence comes from uncultured Asticcacaulis sp., assembly GCA_936940865.1. GTDB lineage: Bacteria > Pseudomonadota > Alphaproteobacteria > Caulobacterales > Caulobacteraceae > Asticcacaulis. Next base: position 56,831 of record CAKZJB010000005.1, read on the forward strand.
CATAATATATTCCCGGCCTTTGGCCTATCCTGCCTTTCAATATATTCTCTTGAGTTTTTTCGCGCGCGAAAATTTTCGACCTTCGGCACCTACGGCGTTGGGCCATCCACTACCTCGATCAAGGGGCTAAATTTCGCACACCCAAAACGGTAGGCAACGGCTATTTCGCCATGCTATTATCCTGCGTCGCCTCGGACGTAGTAACCCTAAGCGACATGCGGTTTAGCATTAACACGGGTCCCCGCTTAGTCGGGCGGCCCACCAAATAAAATACCCTTAGGTATCCGTCATCCCTGATGTCGGATCGGGAAATACGTGGGGCGTGCTTCCCGTGTTGCGCGTACTACCCGCCTGGCACCAGCCGGTGCCAGGCTGTATTATGCCGTCACACCTACGGAAGCGGGCTAAGAAAGGTGTGTTCTATGAACGATAACGGCAGACCTCGTAATCGAGTGGATTCCTACGTAGGTCACCGTCTCTGTACGCAGAGACTTTCCCGATCCCTGTCGCGAGAACAATTGGCCGAACGGCTACACACACATGGCCCGATGATCCAACGCTACGAAAATGGCCTGGAAAGGATCAGCGCGTCCCGCCTCTACGAAATCGGCAAAATCCTCGACGTGCCTGTGGCGTACTTCTTCGACGGGTACGCCGAATCCGAGTTCAGACCCGGCGACCTGTAAAGGGGGCTTTGCCGCCCCCTCTTCCCGCTTCGCGGCAATTCACCCTTGCAAGACCCACAAGGTGCGCGGCTCGCGCCGCCGCGCAAATTATGCGCGCGCGTTTGGCTTGGCGGAGGAAAGAAGGTTATTCGCGCGCGTCAGCCAAGCGCTCGATCTGCACTTTTGCGGCGGACACTTCCTCTCGATCCGATGTGGCCTCCCACTGAATCACCACATGCAGGGCTTTTGACGGACGGGCATTCAGAACCAACACGCCTTGTCTGCCGCCGACCAAGACATGAAGAACTGGTTGGGTGATCGGCGTTTGGTCTAAGCATGTATTCTGATCCGGTTCAGGAATGGCATCGGCCGCATGCGCAGGTTTGTCCTTCACTAGTTTCGGGTTTTCACTTTCGATAGGCGGAGCGGCAGGCGTCATAGTTGTTGAGGGTGTCGACACCCGCCGTTTAAAGGTATCGACGGATGTCCGGGTTACCTCGCCCTGAGAACTTAGCCAGGTGCGGGTTTGATCGGGCCACTTCGAAAGCAGCCCAGCCACTTCGTATAGGGTGTCCGGTGATTGGCATTTCCCGGTCGAATACAATGTCTCGATTTCGGTCGGGCCATCGACCAAGACCAGATACTTGCTGACGGCTGCGTTTGAGATACCAAGCTTGGTGGCGACGGCGCCCTTTTTCATACCGCCATTGACCTTGGCTTGAATGAACAAGGCCATTTCCATGGGCGTCAGTCCATCACGTTGCAGGTTCTCAACGACCTGTTCAAAATCCGTATGAGCCTCATCTACGAACGCCGGAATTGTGGTTAGCCCCGCGGCCTTGGACGCCCTCAATCTTCGTGCGCCGAAATTGAGCATATAATGGCCAACGATACTCGGATGGGATTTGACCGATACGGGCGATTTCACACCAGATTGCCGAACGCTCTCCGTCAACTCGGCCAGCGCGGCCTGATCGAAGGTCCGGCGCGGCTGATCGGGGTCTTCGTGGACGGTCTCGATATCTAGCAATAAGGGCTTGCCAGTCTGCCCAGCGCTGTCCAAGGCGGCAAATGCATCAAGAGCATCTAGGTTTAGGGTCGTGGTCAATTCAAGGCCTCGCTCGCAATCTTGAAGCCCATGCGGCTTAGGACCATATCGAAAACAGGCTGAATTTCGTTCCAAGCGTCACGCGCTGCTGTTTTTTTGAGTTCCGGTAGGAACTGCCCGACGGCCTGCGCCTCGGCAATGGCCGATCGCTTTGGAATGAAACCGTAGCGGGTCTCCCCTGCCCTCTTCTCTGATACCAACCGCGTCCCGAACTTTTCCGTCAACGTTATCATGTTGCCGCGCTGAAAGGGCGTGGGCTCGACCAGGTTCGGCAGGATGCCCAAAAACTCCAGTTTCGGATTTAGCGCTGTCTTGATCTTGGAAAGGCCAAAGCGCGGATGCCCCAATAGCCCGGCGATACCCTCGATGGCTTCCTGGTTCAATTGAACCGGCGCCAAAGCGTAATCAGCGCTGATCAAAGCCGAAGCGTAGCGGATATCGGGGTTAGGATTCGTGTCGATAATGCAAAGGTCAAAACTTTGATCGCAGGCCTTCAACAGATTTCGCAGTCTCGTCGCGAAAGCATTGTGGTTCCCAGCCTGCTTCTCCAACGCTGTTAGCTTGTCGTCGCCGGCTAAAAGGACGATCTGGTCCGTTGTCCTAATTTCCACCGTCGCGTCTTCTTCCAATACCGTGCCCGACGTAACGGGAAGTGTCATGACGTCGGCATGGGCCATCAAGGGTCGGCTAGTGTTCCTCTGGTGGTCCAGGTCGATGACCAACACCCGCAAGCCTATCGTGCGGCTGTAATGGGCGAGTTGCGTCGCGATCGCGCTCTTGCCTACACCACCTTTTTGGTTTGCTAGCACGAGGGTTTTCAAAGCGGCCTACCATTATTTAGGGTTGAATCAGCGCCAATACCGACTTTTAGAGGCGGCCTGCTTCGCTGACAATGCCGCTTCCTTTCCCATGGTCAATTATCCGCACTCTTGAGTGAGTTTGTCTTTCACTGACAGCCAAATCAGCCACTTAATAGCTACTTTGATGCCCAGGCCGCATTAAGAGCGGACAAGAGCGGACAAGAGCGACAGAGAGGCAACTGTTTCAATTTGCGCAGACTAACACACCATTCTCTTGCGCCGACCTGCGCTGTTGTGGTGTATCTGACCTAATTGTGATTTATTCGCATCAAAATAATAGCGATTTGTTTACGATTGTGCACCATGAGTGTGTGTGCCACAGATTGCTATAGCCTATGACTGTTCTGATCTATCTTGTTTCGGAGTAGCGCGGCGGGGGCACTCCTGCTGGCTATGCCCAAGGAATGGAGGACTGCATGCCCGTTATTACCTTCGCGAACTCGAAAGGCGGTTCGGGAAAGACGACAAGCTCGTTATTGCTTGCCTGCGCCCTGGCTCAGAAAACCGCGACGGCTATTATCGACGCCGATCCGCGCAAGCCTTTGGCAAGTTGGAAGAAAAAATCAATCGAGAACGGGACGTTTCCAAAAAACCTAACCGTGGAATCGGACGTAAATGAAGATAACATCATCAAGACTATCGAGGGTCTGCAATCTTCAAATACGTTTGTAGCCGTTGACCTTGAAGGGTTGGCCTCTCGCATGATGTCGTATGCGGTAGCCCGGTCAGATTACATAATCGTTCCGTGCAAAGAACAACAACAGGACGTGGAAGCGGCCTTAGATGTTCTACGGAAACTAGGTTTAGATTTTGACATGTTGGGACGTAAAGTCCCGTTTGCATTGCTATTCACTATGACGAAATATGTGAAGTCCCGTTCATCGCGTGCGATTGTAGAGCAATTAAAGAACTCTCCAATATCTGTCTTCCGCACAGAAATCACAGAGCGGGATTCATTCAGCCAGATATTCATGCGTGGCGGCACTATCTACGACTTGGACAAGGCCACTGTCTCGAATATCGACAAGGCTATTGAAGAGGTAGACGCTTTTACCTTGGAAGCTATCGATAGATTGAAATTAACGCGAGCGGCGGCCTGAGGATTAGCTAATGTCCACATCCAAAATCAACAGCCTTGACCTGAGCGACTTTACCAGCCCCAAACCAGATCGGGAAGGGCAGGGGGCTGCTCCAGAAGCACCCATTTCCAAAGAGCAAGAGCGGGCTTTGTTGTCGTCGCATTCGGCTTTTCCATCCCGGGAAGTCAAGGCCGCGACCCGCAAGGTAAACATGAATCTGTACGTTGACCCGGAATTCGCGGAACTGGTCAAAGCGACGTCGAAGATGCATCGGTACTCGTATGGTGAACTGTTTGAAATGGCTTTGAAGCATTTGCTCGAAACCAAGGGTATTCGCTGAGTCGAGGATAGGAGGTCTCGGTGTTATGCGCCGGCGTCTCCTCATCCCCTTCTTGCCAAGCCCTATCGTGTTATTTTGTGTTAGATAGAGTGTTATAGGCTTAACTGAATTGCGTACCTCACTGATTTGATTTGCCGAATTGCGATTCCTGGGTGGGCGAAGTTACGAATCGCGGTGGGTATTGTGACGAGGTGTGGTGGGCAAAGTTACGCCGGGCCGGGATTTTAGTGGTGCAGGGGCGAATTGCTCCGATTTGGTGGGTGAAGTTACGAATGTGCGCCTGATTCGGTTTGCTTGCGTGAAGATCACTCGGAGCGGGCGACTATTTCAGGCGAGTCGAGCGTTTCTGGTGGGCGAAGTTACGAACTTATAGCGGTCAACGCATATTAGGTTTTTGCCATAAGTCTTTGTAATTACGCATATAAGGTTGAGTGTTAATTTTCATGCGTTTGTTCAATCGCCTTCGGGCCAGGGAGTTGGCTGTGCCGGTGGGCGAAGTTACGAAGAAAACACTTGCGCCGGTGGGCAAAGTTACGAAGAATGTTTGCAACTCCACCGATTCTCACGATCGCTTTTTTCCTTGTAAAAGCAGGATGATAGCGGTCCCCTCAGCTGGGGCGGTGGGCGAAGTTACGTATCAGAAACTGGAAATTCAAACTACGGTGGGCATTGTTACGAAAGGTGGTGCCGCCGTCGACGTTCAAAAGCCTCTTATTGGTGGGCGAAGTTACGAATGTCGGAAAAGGAAAAGATAGCGCATATGGCACGGAGGTCTAGGAACTTATCCACAGGCGGGGATATGGAAGAATTATTCCGTATCGAGACCACACGCGGGGCCGAAGTCCCCGTATCTGGTAGCCCGGAAGAGGCGACCTCGGCGAAGGTGCCTGCCCATCTTGATACCAGTCAACCGGCAGTCCGTAGGGCGCCATTGCTGCCAGAGCGTCGCGGCATCGACCTGTTTATGATCGACCCATTATCGGGCGTGATCTTAAAGAGCGACATGCAGTCGTTGGAGCATCCGATTTTCTCCCTGTCGAAGGTTAGGGACATGTCGATCTACACCTATAGCCACAATGAGAATTGGCTGAAGGTGACACCTTCGATCATCGGTCGGGCGACCATCTATGATCGAGACCTAATCCTTTATATCACCAGCCATATCGTTCGGGCTGTAAACGAAGGTACACCGGTTAGTCAGACGGTCAGATTGACGGCGCATGACTTTCTCAAGTTCGCAAATCGTGGGAACGGCGGACGGTCATATGATCTTCTTCGGGAATCGCTCACGCGGTTAAGCGGAACGCGGATCGAAACCAATCTGAAAACGAATGATCATCAGGAATTTCGGACATTTGGCCTGATAGAGTCAGCGAGCATTCTGCGGGAAACTCGCGAAGGGCAAATGTTGGATTTGGAAGTTAAGGTATCTGATTGGCTGTTCAAGGCGATCTCTAACAGTGAAGTGCTCGCCTTACACCCGGACTATTTTCGTCTGAAGCGTCCCCTTGAGCGGCGACTGTATGAACTGGCGAGGAAGCACTGTGGCCGGCAAGAGAGCTGGGTGGTCTCCCTGGACGTCTGTCAAAAAAAGTCGGGGTCGCGCGGGGAACTGAAAGAGTTCCGTCGCATGGTGCGGGAAATCGTAGATACGAATGCGGAAACCAACCACTTTCCCGACTACAATATCCGAATGGAAGGGGACTATCTAATCTTCGAACTGCGAGGCGGCTCTGCCTTGGCCAAGCCTATCGGTATTCCGGATGGTTCCCGGCCCAAGCTTAAAAGCGACACCTATGAAAAGGCGCGGAAGGCCGCGCCTGGTCTGGACGTGTATGCGTTGGAGGCGGATTGGATTTCGTTTTGGGAGAGTTCGGGCAGACCTAAACTTAAGACCCCGGATGGCGCTTTCGTAAGCTATTGCAAGAGCCGGGTAAGCGGCGCGAAAAAACGGGCCTAAGAGAGAAGGGCGCGCGTCGCGCGCCGCCGCTCGTCTGCCTCCTTCACTTTGGGGGTGGGAGGCGCCTCGCGGCATTTTTTGTCTGGTCGCTGCGCGACGGGTCAGAAATAAGATCCGCGAGCTGGCCCAGCCAGCGAGCGACGGCAAAAGGTAGGGCCGCCGACGCGACCCTACACACTTCGTCAGCGGATGGCAGCCATAAGCGCCTTGGCCTTGCCTTCGAGTTCAAGTCGGGCGTCTTGGTGCTTCTTTTGGCGGGCCAGGGCGGTGATCCCTTGCACAAAATCGAAAATGCTCTGCGGGGGCCTACCTTCTTCGTTCATCACCGTTTCGATGATCTTGGCCGTCTCCGGCTTGGTGAATTTCCGCTTGGTCAGAAACTCGGTGCGTTCATCGTCGGTCTTTGCGACAATGGTGTCCCGCGCCGCCTTGATCCCCTGAATGAAGCCAGCCGGTGAGGAGTCGGCAAACTGGCGCAGTGCAGGGGCCGCCTCGTGGACGAAGCGGTTAGCGGCCAGTTTGCTGTGACGAATTCGGATTTCTTCAAAGCCTTCGACACCCCAAAGATTGCGATTCTGGCACACGGCGCGCAGATAAAAGCTTGCAATTCCAAGTGTTTTTGAGCCGACTTCGCTATTCCAGCAGTAGAAACCCCGGAAATATAAATCAGGCTCGCCATTGGGCAAACGCCCCGCTTCGATGGGGTGGGTATCATCGACCAGGAACAGAAACACGTCGCGGTCGCTCGCGTAAAGCGTTGTGGTGTCCTTGGTGATATCGACGTAAGGGTTATGGCGCATGGTGTTCCAGTCGAGCACGCCCGGCACCTTCCAGCGCGTGTCGCCGGTGCCGTTGCCCGCAATCCGACGCACGGCGCCGACAAGCTCATGATCCCAGATGCGGCCGTAGTCCGGCCCCGTCACGGCGCGCATTTCCATTCGGCCGTCGCCGGTTTCCAGCGTCTTGATCAGTTCGCCCCTATGGTCGAGCAAGCCATGTTGCAGATTAATGCCCGCGATGGGGGCGGGTAGGGTGCGCAGGTAAGATGATGGCGCACCGACAAGGGTGCAAAGCTGGCCGAAACTCCAATGGGTAGGCGCAAGCGGGTCGTCCTGGCCCGGCAGAACAAGGCGCAAGCTTTCCGTATCGTCATGTTCCGCTGTTACCCGGACTTCGTTGCTGCGCACGGTCTGGATACGCGATACATCCGCTCGTCGCTTGACGGTCTCATAAAGGTCATCAAGGTTCAAAAAGCGCTCATCGTCCGGCCGGGTCCACCATTCCGACGACACGCGGCCAACGCGCTCGCCACGCGAGACATCCACCTTGAAGGCACCGGAAACGGGGGATTGGTTCGACGTGTTCATTTTTGTAAGTCCTTTTGGCTGGGTTTCGACTGCGCAAAGCGCGCGCGTCTGAAACCCTGCCGCCCGGCGAGGGTGGGGGTGGCAAAGGTCCAGCGTGTTGATGTTCCGCGAACATTTTTGGGGGGACCAGGTTGCGGCGCTGCGCGCCGCGAGCTGGGGGAGCCAAAAGCCCGCAGGGCCAACCGCTTGATCACGCCAGGGGCGACGCCCCTTAGGGACGAGAGCAAGAAATTATCTATCCGAATGGATTGGCACGGGGGGAGGGGATCGTTCTGCAGGACGAGTGTGCCTGCCGGCGCCGGCCGCGGTCTCCCGCGTCATGGGACTTAGGCCGAAGGCTGAAGACCGCGAAGGGGGCTTCATTCACGACAGGCCCGGTCCGAGCGTAGCGAAGGAGACGCCCCACTTCTTCCAGACCAGGCGAACGCCCCTGGAGTGTTGGTGGAGAAGGTGCGCCAACACCTTCTCCTGCGATGAGATGGCCGTAACCCGGAGAGATTAGCAACTGACAGACCGCCGTTATTTGATAAGTTCAAAATTACGTAGCGGCAAGTTAGCCCAAACTCAATTTATGCGGTGTGCGTGAAAAGCACCACAAGGCGCGGACCGCGAAGGAGGCAATTGCCGTCATTCACCACATCGGTTTTGGTCATGGCATCCCACCGATAAACGACGTCACCAGATGATCGTAAAGGAGGGCGATCTTGACCTTCCCAGAGCAATGCTTGTCCCGGCATTTTAAACGGGCCTGCACTTGGTCCATGAATAGCGGCTTGTAGGCGTCGATCGCCATGAGTTCTTCTGGCCACCGCATATAGCTCTTGTGACAGCGGCGGCACTCCACTTCGATTTCGTATTCAGGCGCGACGTCGGCTAGTCGCAATTCCGCGCGCCACCCCGGCATCAGAATCGGTCCTCAATACGAGGGATGCGGCCGTAGCTGATCTTCATGCCGATGTTATCCGAGGCCTGGTCGTCGCGGATGCCGGGATAGAGGACGGTGCCGCAGTAGCGAAGGTTCATGGCGTCAATGGCTTCCGATAGAGCCTCTTCGCGCATCCGCTGTGCCTCATCGTCCTCCCACATGTCGAGCTGGCGCTGGTTCATGGGCGATATTTCGCCCAGGCATACATTGACGGACTCAAGCGTCAGACGGGGGTTGAGGTCGGCGACTGCGCGCTTCCAAAGTTCGTGTCAATGCCGGACGAAATTTCCCCAAAAGTGCCGAAGTAAAATTCCCCACTTTC
>CAKZJB010000006.1 GCA_936940865.1 uncultured Asticcacaulis sp.
CGCTTCGGTCGTAAGCTGCATAAGGTCGTTCGTCAGCTTCTGCTGAACCGACAGGCTGTCCGAAAGGTCGAGCCCGATGGCCTTGAGTACGCTGAGCGAAGTACCGACGCCGGCATAGCGGCCGCCTTCAAGCGCCACGAAGCCGCGCATAAGCTGCGACGGCCGGTCCTGCAGCGTCGTTACGGCGAAATGGCGCAGCGGCGTCGAGATGTCGACCATCAGCGGCGCGTCGTCCATCATGGTCGTGACGGGCTTGTTGCCGAACAGGGCGCGGCCGTATTGCGCGGCCATCCTGAGGTTGAAGGCGTGGCGCTCGACCAGGCCCAGCACCTTGCCGGCGCCATCGACGACAGCCAGGACCATCAGGTCGGCATTGTCGCGGAACAGGTCATAGACCTGGGCATTGGTTTGGTCGGGGGGAAGGGGCTCCAGCGGATCGGTAATGTCGACGATACGCAACGCTTTCTGCATGTCATGCCCCATTATCCCCGACGCCTTTGCTGCGTCGCAGCACGATCTAAGGGCGCGGAGTAAATTCAGGCTTAATTCTGAAATAAAATCTTGTTATTTTTCAAAGCACTGTCCGTGTCCGGACGAATTCAGATACGCCCCATCGTGGTCTGCGCATTATAGACCTGCGGGATGGGGGCATTGTCCGGATCGAGCGCGATCATGCGCCAGCCGCCGCCGTCTTCCTCGAAACGAACCGGCGCCGCGTTCGGGCTCGACCACATTTCGTCTATATATTTCCGTGAGATAGCCCGGAACGGGATACCGTGGCAGACGAACAGGCAGGTGCCCGTCTTGCGGTGGTCCTCGACGCAGGCGAAAACACGATCGATGACATCGGGCAGGCGTTCGGCGTTCCACGGATAGTGCTTGCCGTCGATATCGGCTTCCGGATTCATATGCTCGCGCATTTCTTCGCGATGGACATGGACCTCGTCTATCGTCATGCCTTCGAACTGGCCGAAATTGCGTTCGGTCAGGCGGGCATCGATGACGGGCTGGAGATCCAGTGCGCTGCCGACGATCTGCGCGGTTTCCATGGCACGGGACAGGGGGCTGACGATGATACGGTCTATGCCCTGGCGTGTCAGGACTTCGCCGGCGCGCCGGGCCTGCTGCCGGCCTGTGTCGTTGAGCGGAATATCGGTCGAGCCTTGCAGGCGCGCCCCGAGGTTCCAGTCTGTCTGGCCATGGCGAAGGACAAAGAACATGTTGGGTTTCCTTTATCGGTCCAGAGCTCGGAACGGCCCCCTTCACCACTTCGTGGTCCCCCATCGATCGATGGGGGAGATATCTTCCTCCCTGCGCGCAGCATGGGGAGAGGGACCGCGAAGCGGTGGAGGGGTATCTTTCTTCTACAACTTCGCCCGGATCTGCGCGGCCAGGGCGTTCAGTTCATTGATATCGGCCATGCCGCCGCCGGCGTGGCGGCCCAGCGGCTGGTCGTCCCACATCGGCAGGATATGGAAATGGATATGAAAGACGGTCTGGCCGGCGGCCTCGCCGTTGAACTGCATGATGCGCACGCCGTCGGGGGACAGCGCGTCGCGCACGGCGCGCGCGATACGCTGGGTTTCGACGATCAGGTTTTGCAGGTCTGCCGGCTCAATGTCGAACAGGTTGCAGGCATCGACCTTCGGGATGACCAGGGTGTGGCCCTTCGATTGCGGGAAGGCGTCCATGAAGGCCAGGGTCCGGTCGTCTTCATAAACCCTGGCCGAGGGAATGGCGCCGCTCAGGATCTTGGCGAAGATGTTCTGGGCATCGTAGGTAACGAGGAGGCTCATGGCTTGGTCCTTGGGCTTGATCCTGGCTTATTTCGCAGGATTCGGGGTTTAAAGGACTATCCGTGACGCGCCAAGAGGCGTAATACCGCGCCATGCCTATCAATATTGTTCTTGTCATGCTGGGCGGCGCATTGGGTTCGCTGATGCGCTACCTGGTCGGCCGCTGGACCGCCGGCACGTGGTCCCATCTTTCCTGGCCCTACAGCGAATGGCCGCTCGGTACCTTCATAGCCAACATCTCGGGCGGGCTGATCATGGGAATTCTCATGGGCCTTCTGCTCGGGCCGCTGAAGGGCGCCATCGATACCGAGCGCGCCCGTTTGCTGCTGGGCGTCGGCGTGCTGGGCGGCTTCACCACCTTCTCGTCATTTTCCCTCGAGACGGTGCAGATGCTGGAGCGCCGCGCCTATGCCCTGGCGGGGCTTTATGTCCTGCTGTCGGTGTCGCTTTCCATCGCGGCGGTGGCGCTTGGGATGGTCATCGTGCGAAAGGTCGCGGCATGAGCAAGGACGTCAAAACCCTCTACGTCACCGATGGCGAGGACGGCGTGCGCGTCGACCGCTTCTTCAAGCGCCGCTGGCCGCATATCAACCATATCCAGCTGAACAAGCTCTTGCGCTCCGGCCAGGTCCGCGTCGACGGCGGCCGCGTCAAGGCCGACACGCGCCTGGCCGCCGGGTCTACCGTGCGGGTGCCGCCGCTGCCGGACGCGCCCAGCGAAGACCAGCAGAAGCGCGACCGCGCGACGCTGTCGCCGCAGGAAATCAAGTTCGCCCGATCGCTCGTCATCTACGAGGACGAGGACGTCATCGCCATCAACAAGCCGTCGGGCCTGGCGGTGCAGGGCGGCACCAAGACCAAGAACCATATCGACCGGCTGTTGTCGGCGTGGGGTGAGGGGCTGGAACGGCCGCGCCTGGTCCACCGGCTCGACCGCGACACGTCGGGCGTGCTGCTGCTGGGCAAATCTCCCGCCGCCGCCGCGCGCCTGGCCGGCGCCTTCGCCAAGCGTCGCGCCCACAAGACCTATTGGGCGCTGGTCGTCGGCAACCCCAAGCCGGAAGAGGGCTATATCGACACGCCCCTGGTCAAGAAGGGCTTCCACGACCGCGAAATCGTCCAGCCGGCCGATATCAGGGAACCCGGCGCCGAGGCCGCCGAAACCGAATACGTGACGATCGGCCGGGCGGGGCCGCGCGTTGCCTGGATGGGGCTGCGCCCGCACACCGGCCGCACGCACCAGTTGCGCGCACACATGCAGGCGATCGGCCACTCCATCCTGGGTGATCCCAAATACGGCAACGAGGCCAGCCGCGACCTGTCCGAAGGCCTGGGGCTGCAATTGCATCACCGCCGCATCGAGCTGCCGCACCCGACACAGGGCACGCTGATCGTCGAAGCGCCGCTTGACCCGGTCATCAAGGCCGGCTTCGACCGCTTCGGCTTCGATATCCACGACGCCGAGCCGGATCCTTTCGTGCGGATGAGCAAGAAGGGCCGGAGATGAGGGGTATTGCAGATCGTGTCCCTCTCCCTCGGACAGGACTATTGAATTCACAGGTCGCGCCAGTGGCCTTGAGAAACCCCATCACCACTTCGCTTCGCTGGCGGTTCCCCTCCCCATTTTTCTGCGAAAAACGGGGAGGTGCAAAGGATCGATCCGGTTTGCACCTCCCTGTCGCCCGCAGCGCCAGCGCAGGGCGATGGGGAGGGGGACCGCACGAGCGAGATTGGCGTAAGCCAACGAGCGAGATGTGGGGGTGGGGTTTCTTGCTTTCCACCGTCCACACCCCTTCAAATCCTACAGTCTCCACATCGGCGAGACCGACGCGCGACCCTGACAACCAGGTGGGGGAGTACAAGGGGATCGGAGCCTCAACGTGTCTTCTTCACTGAAACTGGCCGTCTGGGATGTCGACGGCACCCTGGTCGACAGCCGGGCATCGATCTTCAAGGCCTTGCAAGACGCCGCCGTCGAGGTCGGCCTCGAAGCGCCGACCTACGAGGACGTCCGCCAGATCGTCGGCCTGTCGCTGCTTGAGGCCGTCCGGCGCATGCGGCCGGACCTGGCGCCGGATCACGCGGCGGCCTATGCGGCGGCATATAAGCAAGCCTTTATCCGCATGCACGCCGATCCCGATTTCCATGAGCCGCTCTATCCCGGCGCCGGGGACACCCTGCGCCGCCTCAAGCAAGAGGGCTGGCTGATCGGCATGGCGACGGGCAAGTCGCGCCGCGGCATCGACCGCAACACCGCGGTCTACGGCTGGGACGGCGTCTTCGACACCAGCTTTTGCGCCGACGACGGCCCGTCGAAGCCGCATCCGCACATGCTGGAATGCAATATGCTGGCCCTCGGTGTCGACCCGCACCAGACGGTCATGATCGGCGATACGGCGCACGACATCCACATGGGCCGCCAGGCGAAGGTGCAAACCATCGGTGTGTCCTGGGGTTTCCACACGACGGAAGAATTGCAGGCGGCCGGCGCCGACCTGATCGTCCACGATTTCGCGCAACTCAACGCGGCGCTCGACGCCTTCGTCCCGGAGAGAGTGTCATGACCTACAAGGCCGAAGCCCCAACGAAAAAGAGCGACCAGCTGGGGTTCCGGCCGGCGCGCTTCTGGAAGACCGTCGCTGTGTCGGAAGCCGAAGGCGGCTTCGACGTGCGCCTGGACGGCCGCGGTGTGAAGACGCCGCAGGGCCGGGCCCTGGTCTTCCCGACGAACGCCGCCGCCGCCCATGTCGCGGCCGAATGGGAGGCCGTGGGCAAGCATGTCAATTACGAGGACATGCCGCTGACGCGCCTGGGCTTTGCTGCCGTCGACCGCATGAACGACCTGGTCGAAGAGAGTGTCGCCGAGGTCCTGCGCTACGCCGAAACCGATCTGATCTGCTATCCCTCGGACTATCCGGCGGCCCTGATCCAGCGCGAAGACGAGGCCTGGGTGCCGCTGATCGCCTGGGCCAGGGAGGCGCTCGGCCTTGAATTCCATCAGAACCGCTCGCTGATCCACCAGCCGCAGCCGGCGCAGACACCCGTCAAACTGCGGGCGCTGGTCGAAGGCGCGACGGCCTATGAACGCGCCGGGTTGATGTCGGCCATTCCCCTGTTTGGTTCGGTGATTCTGGCGCTGGCTGTATGGAAAGGGCGGCTGACGGGGGAGGCAGCCTTTGCCGCATCACGCATCGGCGAAACCTTCCAGGCTGAAACCTGGGGGCGCGACGAGGAGGCGGTAAAGCGCGCCGCGCACATGGAAGCCCAGGCAAGGAGCCTCGACGTCTGGTTCAGCGCGCTTTAGCCGCCGCGCGGCGTTTGTCGAGCCGGCCCATCAGCCATAGCGCGAACATGTGATAGTCGCCGATGAACGACCACAGCGGATATCTGAAGGTCGCGGGCCTGTTGTGCTCGACGAAGAAATGCCCGACCCATGCAAAGCCGTAACCCGACACCAGCCCCGCCGGGATCCACAGCAGGTTTCCGGCGGCGACCGTAAGACCCAGCGCCACGATGCCACATATCGACCCGCAATAGTGCAGGGCGCGCGTCAGCGGCCTTTCGTGTTCCGAAAGATAGAAGTCGAAAAAGGCCGAATAGGTGGTGTAGCGCTCCGCCATGCCCCTGTCCTTTTTTGGGGAGTATAGCACGCTCCTTGCGGCTTTGTGAGTGCGTTGGAAAAAAGCACTCCGCCTATCCTTTTTTAAACGGCGAGGCTTCGGCCTCAAGTTCAACCATGCTTTCCGCCACGGCCTGGCGTTCGCGCGCCAGATAGTCGGCGACCGGGCGGCGTAACCGCGCGTCGCGGATATAATGCGCTGAATATACCGGATGGGGCAGGTAGCCGCGCGACAGCTTGTGCTCGCCTTGCGTGCCCGCCTCGACACGCCTGAGGCCATGGGCGATCGCATAGTCGATGGCCTGGTAGTAGCAGACCTCGAAATGCAGGAAGGGTACGTCGACCACCGCGCCCCATTGCCGGCCGTAAAGCACGCCGTCGCCCATGAAGTTGATGGCGCCGGCGACCGCGCGGCCGGCCTCGTGGGCGAAAACCAGCACGATGCGGTCGCGCATGGTCGCGGCAATCTCGGAAAAGAAGGCGCGCGTCAGGTACGGTCGGCCCGTGCCCCATTTCCGGGCATAGGTGTCGGCGATAAAGGCGTATATATCGTCGAGGTGACGCTCAGTGATGTCGGCGCCGGTGACCACGCTGAAATCGAGCAGGGCCTGCACGTCGCGGCGTTCGCGGCGGATGACCTTGCGGCGGTTGGACGACAGCTGCGCCAGGAAGTCTTCGAACGACGCATAGCCCGGATTGTCGAACCAGAACTGCTGGTCCTGGCGCAGCAGAAGCCCGCAATCCCCCATCAGTCGCCATTCGTCTTCCGCCGGGAAGTTGACGTGCAGCGACGACAGGCGGTTGCCATCGCAAACCCGTACGGCGGCCTCGACCAGGGCCCGGCGCGTCGCGGCATCCCTTGCCAACAGCCGCGCACCCGTCACAGGCGTGAACGGCACGGCGGACAGCAGCTTGGGATAGTAGTCGCCACCGGCCTCTTCGTAGGCGCGCGCCCAGGCGTGGTCGAAGACATATTCGCCCATCGAATGGTATTTGACGTAGAGCGGCATGACGCCGGTGACCGCGCCGCCATCGCGCAAGGCCAGGTGCGTGGCCTGCCACCCCGCGTGCTGCGTGACGGAGCGGCTGGCCTCCAGCGCATGGAGGAAGTCGTATGCGGTGAACGGGTTGGCGTCCGGGCGCACGGCCTCCCAGGCGTCACGGCCGATGTCGGTAATGGCGTTGTGCAGGCTCACGGAAAGGGTCGTCATATCGTCCATATGGGGCCTTTTCGTAAGCGTGAAAGCCTATTTCCGGTCGGCGTAGAGTTTTATCAGCTTGTAGAACAGCCGGCGGCCGTCCATCAGGTCCTTCACACCGACATGTTCATTGAGGCCGTGGATATTGCCTTCGTCGGGCGTCTCGAAAAAGCCGTAGAATCCATAGGTCGGAATCCCCACGGCCGTGGTGTAGATGCCGTCGGATGCACCGACTTCCATGGTCGGAACCACGGGCGTGCCCGGGAAGACCTCGGCCACCACGCCTTCCAGCGGCTTCAACAAGTCGGGCGGCAGGGCAGGGGCGGGTGTCGCCGGCGACGGCTCGCTGCCGAGGCCGATTTTCACGCCCGGGTCGCCGATCGCGGTCGTCAGCGCCTGTTCGACCTCGGCGACCGGCGTACCGGGGAAGATACGGCAATTGACATTGGCCTTGACGGATTGCGGCAGGGCGTTGGGGGCATGGCCGCCTTCGATCATGGTCGCGACACAGGTCGTGCGCAGCATGGCGTTCCAGGCCGGGTCGCGCGAAAGGGTCTCGGCGGCCGCCCCTGCGCCGGGGGCAGCGGCAAACGCCTTCATGGCCTGGCCGTCGGCGCCGCCGATGATGGGACTCATGCGGGCGAAATAGCCGCGCGTGGCGTCATTTACCTTCACGGGAAAGCGGTAGGCCTCGACGCGGTCGAGCGCCTTCGCCATTTCGTACAGGGCGTTGTCGGGCCGCGGGCGCGAAGAATGGCCGCCGGGATTGGTCGTCTCCAGCGTGAAGTCCTGATAGACCTTCTGCGCCGCCTCGATCTCGAACGACACGCGGTTGCCGTGATCGTCGAGCACGCCGTAGGCATCCTCGTTGATGGCGAAATCGGCGTCGATCCAGTCCTTGTGCGTCTCACTCAGCCATTTTGCGCCGTTGAATACGCCGTCGGTTTCTTCGCCGCAGGTGAGGGCCAGCTTGACCGGTCGGCGCGGCACGTAGCCTTGCCTGCGGTAACGGATCAGCAGGTCGGCGAAGATGGCGGCCTGGCCCTTGTCGTCGGCGACGCCACGGCCATAGAACTGGCCGTTTTCCTCGATGAGCGTAAACGGATCGCGGGTCCAGTCCTCGCGCCTGGCCTCGACGACGTCGAGATGGGCCAGCAGCAGTATGCCCTTCGCGTTGGGATCCCAGCCGGGCAGGACGGCGACCAGGCCCCCGTCCTTCGGCGCGGTGTCGGGTGCGAACAGGTGAATTTCACTGTCCTTGAAACCCGCGGCTTTCAGCCGTGTCGCGATGTTGTCCGCGGCCGCCGTGCACGAGCCCACGGAATGGGCCGTATTGGTTTCGATCAGCTCCTTGAACAGGGCGCGGAAATCGGCTTCGCCTTCGCCGGAACGGTCTGCAGCCAGCGCCGGAGAGGCGACGAGAAGGGCCAGGGAAACGGCGGCGGCGATACGCATGAAGAGCCCTCGCGATGATGATCTGGCCAGACGCTAACATCGTTGACGCACCTGCACAATCGGCCCATTTGGGACCATGGCTTGACCGTTTGGTGAACCGGGCGCAGGCTCTGTTTTTTGAGAGGCGGCAATGTCGGATACGCGCAAGATCGGCCTGTGGAGCCTCGTCTTCTATGCCTTCGCCATGAACCTGGCGATCCGCTGGCTGGCGACGGGGGCGGCGACGGGGGCGAAATCCCTGCCCATATGGCCGCTGGCCGGGCTGGTGTTTCTGCTGCCGCTGTTGACGGGAACACTCGACCTGTCGGCGCGCTTTCCTGGCGAAGGCGCCATCTACGCCTGGACCCGCCACACCCAGGGGCCGTTCGCCGGCTTCATGTGCGGGTGGCTCTACTGGGCCAGCAATATTCCCTATTTCGCCGGGCTTCTGATCTTCGTCAATTCAATGCTGGCCAGTCTGGCCGGCGGAGCCATCGGCGCCTGGCTCGGCGCTCCGACGGGCGCCTTTGCCGCGTCGACCGGGCTTATCCTTGTCGTCGGCTTTCTGCACGCCAAAGGCCTGGGCGCCGGCAAATGGATTCCGCTGGCGGGAGCCACGGCCACCCTTGTCATCTATGCGGTCCTGGTCGGTTCCGGGCTGTGGCTGGGCGCTCATGGCCAATCGGCGACGAACTTCGCCGCGGCCGACTATCGTCCGCCGGTGAACGCCGACGGCGCGATACTCTGGTCGGCCATGGTCTTCGCCTATGGCGGCGCCGAAGGCGTGGCCCTGCTGCGCAACGAGGTCAAGGGCGGGGTCAAGACGTTGCGAACCGGCCTGATCATCCTGGGTATCACGCTCAGCTTCGCTTTCCTGCTGGGCACGGCCTGCATGCTGATGATCATTCCACAGGACCAGGCCTCACGCCTGGCCGGCCTGCCGGATGCGCTCAAGGCCGCCGCCCAACGCGTGCATATGACCCAGGTGGCTCCGGGCTTGATCCTTGCCCTGGCGCTCAGCCAGGCCGGCGCCGTCAGCGCCTGGTTCGGCGCGGCGGCGCGGCTGCCCTTCGCCGCCGGCATCGATGCGGCCCTGCCCAGGGCGGTCGGCTATACGGACCCGAAGACCGGCGCGCCGGTGGTGGCCATCTGGTTCCAGGTTGCGCTGGTCGTCGCCATGCTGGCGCTCAGCCAGGCGGGGACGACGGTCGCCAAGGCGTACGACTTCATCGTCGCCATGAGCGTCCTGTCCTATACGCTGCCCTATCTTTTCATGTTCGTCGCCTACTGGAAGGCGCAAGGCCTGCCGATGCCGGACGGCGGCACAGGTGTCGCGGGCGGCGCGAAATGGGGGCGCTGGCTGGCGGCCCTGGGCTTTCTGGGGTCGCTCAGCGCGATCCTGTGTTCCCTGGTGCCGACGCCCGATGCGACGCCGGGCGCGCTCGGCGGCTGGATGGCGACGATCAAGCTTGCGGGGGCGGCCCTTGTGCTCATAGTCTCGGGGGCTGTTCTTTATGCCATTGCCAAGACGCGGAAGGTCCCCCAATGAGCGCCGACAGTCCAAAGCCCCACGCGCCCGTCACCGCGCCCGCGCGCTGGTACAGCGATCCCGAGCGCTGGCCTCTGGAAAAGCAGGCCATCTTCGCGGCCAACTGGCAGTTCCTGGGCCACGAAAGCGATCTGCCGGTGCCGGGCGCGTGGCGTGCCGACGTCCTGGCGGGGTTCCCCGTCATCGTCGTGCGCGATATGGCGGGCGAGATCCGCGCCTTCCATAATGTCTGCCGCCATCGCGCCGGCCCGCTCAATGTCGAGGAAACCGGAGTATGCGACGGCTATCTGACCTGCCGTTACCACGGCTGGAAATACGCGCTCGATGGGCGCTTACGGCTGGCGCGCGATTTCGGGCCGGCGGCCGACTTCGACCCGCGCGAATTCGGCCTGTTTCCCGTGCGCGTCGCCACCTGGCGCGGGCTGATCTTTGCCTGCGTGGGTGAGGGCGCGCCGGACCTCGAAGTCTTGCTGAAGCCGCTTGACACGCGCCTCCGCGACGCAGACTGGTCCGGCCTGAAGGTGGGATTGCGCCGGGCGCACACGCTGAATTGCAATTGGAAGACCTATGTCGAGAACTATCTCGAAGGCTATCACGTGCCGGACGTCCACCCAGGGCTAAACGCCGAGATTCGCGCCGAGGAATACCGCGTGACGGTCGATGGCCATGTCGTGCTGCACGACGCGCCGCCGCGCTCGCCGGACGCCGTCTATGACGGGCTGTGGGCGTGGCTGTGGCCCAATATCGGGGTCAACGTCTATAATGAAGGCCTGATGATCGAGCGCATGACGCCGCTCGGTCACGCGCAGACGCGGCTCGACTATATCTATCTGACGCCGGGCGGCGTGCCCGTGCCGAATGCGACCCTGACCATGTCGGACCAGGTCACTGCCGAGGACATCTGGATCGCCGAGCGCGTCCAGCAGAACCTCGACGCCGGCGTCTACCAGACCGGCCGGCTGTCGCCGAAGCACGAGATCGCCGTCGCGGCCTTCCAGGGATGGGTGGCTTCTTGTACATCCCCGTGCCCTGAAGCCTAGCGAAGGGCGGCTTTTTTTCTCCTCCCCATCTTTGATGGGGAGGGGGACCGCGAAGCGGTGGAGGGGATCCTTGCTTACTTTGGAACCGGAAAAGAAAGCAAGAAACCCCACCACCACATCTCCTTCGCTATCGCTGTCGCGATAACTCAGTCGTGCGGTCCCCCTCCCCATTTTCTTCGAAAACGGGGAGGTACAAGAAGGGACTTACCGGCGATCCATCACTTCGACAAAGGCGTCGATCTCGACGGCGAAGCCGAGCGGAATCTTGTACATGCCCACAGCCGAGCGGGCGTGGCGGCCCGCGTCGCCCAGCACGGCGACCATCAGGTCCGAACAGCCGTTGATGACCTGCGGGATGTCGTAGAAATCCGGTCCCGCCTGGACGAAGGCGTTGAGCTTGATCACGCGCACGACATTGTCGAGGTCGCCGCCGGCTGCCGCCTTCATCTGCGCCAGAAGATTCAGGCCGCACAGGCGCGCGGCCTCGACACCTTCCTCGACGGTCACGTCGACGCCCAGCGTGCCCTTGATGCGGCCCGAACCGTCGTTCGACAGCTGGCCGGAAATATGGACGTGGTTGCCCGTGCGCACGAAGGGCACATAGTTGGCGACCGGCGCGGTCGGCGTCGGCAGGACCAGGCCCAGGGCTTTGAGACGCTCTTCGCTTTTCGACATGATGACTTCCTGAAATTGAGGCCGGATTGCCGGCGGAATGCCGCCTTATAGCCCATTGCGCGCGTCAGGAAAGCTATCCGTTCCGGTGAGTCGCGGACTCCTGCCGCGAGAGCGTAAAGGAAACCCTAAAGGACGTGAAAAAGCCTTATATACTAACGTTTTGCTAAGGTTTCGCGAGCCCCATTTTTACCTCTTGTTATCTTCCCTTTCACCTCACCTTAAGACTAGGCCTGTAGAAGTCTGGGGCACAAGGCGGCGAATCCGGGCTGGCGCCCGATTCGACAAGACATCAGGCTTCGTGTCGGTTCGGAAACGGACAGACATGGCGCAATCGAGGTGAAGGCACTATGTTTTCGGGGCCAAAGGTTGTCGATATGACCAACAAGAAAGTCCTCATCGTCGAGGACAACGAACTGAACATGAAGCTTTTCCATGACCTGCTCGACGCGCAGGGCTATGAGACGCTTCAGACCGGTGAAGGTCTGTCGGCCCTGACGCTTGCCCGCCAGCATCGGCCCGACCTGATCCTGATGGATATCCAGTTGCCCGAAATCTCCGGCCTTGAAGTCACCAAGTGGCTCAAGGAGGACGACGAGTTGTCGCACATTCCCGTAGTTGCCGTGACGGCGTTCGCCATGAAGGGCGACGAGGAGCGTATTCGCGACGGCGGCTGCGAAGCCTATATTTCCAAGCCGATCTCGGTGACGCACTTCCTCGAAACGGTCCGCCGCTATCTCGGATAGGCCGTAAAATGACTGCGCGCGTCCTCATCGTCGACGATATCCCGGCCAATGTGCGCCTGCTCCAGGCCAAGCTCGAGGCCGACTATTACGACGTCATCACCGCCGGCAACGGCGAGGCGGGGATAGAGACCGCCATCGAGGAGCAGCCGGACATCATCCTGCTGGACGTCATGATGCCGGGCGTCGACGGCTACGAGGTCTGCCGGCAGCTCAAGCACCATCCAGAAACCCGCCACATCCCGATCATCCTTCTGACCGCGCTCGACGGGCGCGAGGACCGTTTGTCGGGGCTGGAAGCCGGCGCCGACGACTTTCTGACCAAGCCGGTCGACGACATCATCCTGATGGCGCGGCTGAAGGCCCTGGTCCGCCTCAAGCAGATGGTCGACGACCTCAGGCAGCGCGAAGCCTCTTCGCGCCGCGCGGGGCTGTCGGGCGAAGACCTTTATAACCGCCAGATTTCCGCCACCGGCAACGTCCTGATTCTCGATGACAACGAGCGCCAGGGCGAGCGGCTGATGCTGCAACTGGGGCATGACCACCGCTGCGCCTATGTGACCGATCCGGCCGAGGCCCTGAAGATCGCCGCGGGGCGCGTCGACCTCGTCGTGCTCAACATGACGGCCAGGGCCTTCGACCCGTTGCGCTGGGTGGCGCAGTTGCGCTCGTCCGAACCGACGCGCCACCGTCCGGTGCTGGGCATCTACAATCCAGACGACCGCAAGGCGCTGCTGAAGGCGCTCGACCTCGGCGTCAACGATGTGGCGCCCAAGCCGCTCGACATGCAGGAACTGCTGGCGCGCGCTAAGACGCAGATCCGCCGCAAGCGATACAGCGACTTCCTGCGCGATTCGCTGGACCGCAGCCTGGAACTTGCGGTGACCGACGCCCTGACGGGGCTGAACAACCGCCGTTTCCTCGATCACCAGCTGAACCTCGCCATGGCCCGGCATAACCGCGGCGGTGCGCCGTGTTCGCTGCTGCTGCTCGATATCGACTTCTTCAAGCGTGTAAACGACACCTACGGCCACGACGCGGGCGACGAGGTGATCAAGGAGTTCGCCCGGCGTTTAAGCCTCAATGTCCGCGCCATCGACCTGCCATGCCGCTTCGGCGGAGAGGAATTCGTGGTGCTGATGCCGGATACCGAAAGCGCGGATGCGGTGAAAATCGCCGAGCGCGTGCGTCAGCAGGTCGCGGAAGCGCCGTTCACGCTTTCGGACGGGCGCAAGCTCAATGTCACCGTATCGGTGGGGGTGGCGACGTCGCAAGGTCTTGGCGACCTGCCGGAAGCCGTAATGAAACGGGCCGACGAAGGCGTCTACGAGGCCAAGTCAGCGGGCCGAAACCGCGTGGTTATTCGCGTCGCGGCGTAGATCGACATTGCCTGTGGCCGAGGCGGCGACCAGGATGTCCAGTACGTGTCCGGGGCGATCGTAAACCCAGATCTCCGATCCCGGGCAGCCGTAGGTCCGGTCCGGCGCCCCGTAGGCGGCCAGGATCGACGGAGAATGCAGCTTCGCCATGACGATGAAGTTGAATGGGGCCGGTTCCGCCGGGCGGGCGATGTCGTGCGTGTACCAATAGGGATCATTGCCCCAGAGGTAGGGCTGGCCGATTACATTGACCTGCTCGACCTGCCGGCGGAAGCCGGATGACACGCTCACGGGGCGGGCAAGATCGTAGGCCGCCAGGCCCGCCCTGAGGCCTGCCTCGGGAGCCAGTCGGTCGATACAGGCTTCGATCGGCAGGCGCCACGACAGGATGGGGGCGGCGAATTGGCCCGCCGCGGCCGCCATGGCCGAGCCGGCCGCGAGACTCAACGCGGCGACGATCGTCACGACCGTCCGGAACGCCCGAACGAGGGCGGCGGCCAGCGCGATCAGCGGCCAGACGTACAAGGGCAAAAGATAACGGACGCATGTGTCGTCGTGGTAGAAATACACGAACAGCGGAATGGGGGCCGCCAGGGCGGTCATGATGAACAGGCGCCCGGCGTCGAGCCGCCCGCGCCAGGCTCTTGCGGCCAGAAGGCCGAGATAGGCCAGAGCCGGCACCAGCATGATCGCGTTGATTTCGGGGCGCAGAAGGTCGTGCCACATGAGCGCGTCGTTGGCGCTCCATTCGGCGAAAGTCTGGTTGTAGGTCTTCTGGATGAACATCAGGCCGGGCAGCAGATAGCCGGCCAGCGCGATTATCAGGGTGCGCAGGTGAGGGGACGCCGCCGCTTCCAGGGCCCTGAGCGAGGCCGGACGTTCGGCCAGGACTGCGCTGCCGAGAAGCGGAATGACGCCGTAGACCAGGAACAGCGGATCGCAGACGCAGCCGGCAAAGGCGATGATCATCTCGGCGCGCCGGCGCCCGCGCAGCAGAAACAGCCCGAGCGACATCAGGAAGGGCCCGGAGTGCGTCACGGGCATCATCATCAGGTCGTAGGCGATATAGGTCCGCCCAGTGAGATGCGCGGCCGTTGCCGCGACATTGAAAAGGGCCGCCACTGCCAGGGCCGAAGGGAGCACGGCGGTTTGCGCCAGTCTGGCGGCGCACAGGCCGCCGAGCGCATAGAAGGCGCCGAGGGAGATGACAGCATAGGTCAGCGTCACCTGGCGCGGATCGGCCAGGACAAAAGCCAGGAGGTGATAGACGAACTGGTCGGGAAACAGGCTGTCGACTCGCGGCTGCTGGAAGGTGAACCAGCCCCACGGCCTGTGGAGAAGGTTCCAGTGCTGGCTGGCCGGCAGCTGAAGATCGCTTGAAAACACTGTGTCGAGCGCCGGCCCGCGCAGATAGAAAAAGACCGGCAGGCAGAGGGTCGCCAGAAGGAGGCTTGTGAAAAGCAGGGGTCTGGCGGCGCGATAAAGGAGAAGAGGCATATCGTATCCGAATCGTTTCGGCATACTAGACGCCAAAATGTTTCGGACACGAAAAAGCCGCGCCGAGTTTTTGGGGGGACTCGAAGGCGCGGCTTCCGTACGTCCGTGAGCGAGGGGGGGGGGAAGCTCACAGACCGTCTTGATACGAAGAAAGGATCCTACTTGATCTTGCCTTCGCGGAATTCGACGTGCTTGCGCACGACCGGATCGTACTTCTTCAGGACCATCTTTTCGGTCTTGGTGCGGGCGTTCTTCTTGGTGACGTAGAAGAAGCCGGTGTCAGCCGTCGAGTTCAGACGGATCTTGATCGAAGCTGGCTTAGCCATGACGGAGTGTCCCTAACAAAATGCGGTGCGGCGCGCGAGACGCTCCCGCGCGTTGAATTGAGAGGCGCGGAAAATACTCACCATTGCCGCGAAGTCAATGGCCAATCCGGGCCAGAAGGCGATTTTTATGTCGAATATCGGACAGCGGGCCGTCTTGATGACGCATTCGCAGATTAGGCATGACGACGCAAGATGAGGACAAGGCGATGAAGCGCTGGGCGGCAATTATACTTGGAGTGGCGCTGGCGGGGCCGGCGATGGCGCAAACGCCGGCGGCGCCGGCCGGGTCCCAGGCATCCGATGAGGGACCGCCGCGGCTTTACCAGGCCGACAAGGCCATCGCGGTCAAGGCGCCGGCGGGCCAGAGCCGGTCGGTGCAGACCGATTCGCTGGGCAGCGTGCGCAAGATCGTCGTGACCCTGAGCTTCGGATGCGCCGAAGCCACCTGCTCGGACTCAAGCTACGAACTGGCGATCAAGGGGAGTGGCGGACAGGACGCCGTATTCGACGTCACGGGGCAGGGCGGCAAGCTGATCGGCCGTGTGGCGCGATCGGACGGCGCTGGCAACCAGGCGCTGATCGGCACGCCCAAGGCGGGCGAAACCTACGACCTGCGCATTTCGTGGAGCGACGGCAACCGCGTAACCTTCGACCTTTACCGCCACGACGGTTCCGGCCGCGACCTGATGGAAAGCCACGACGTGCAGCTGTCCTCACCTGTGGATACGCTGTCGATGCGGGTAACCAGCGGGGAGCTGCAGGTTAGCAAGCAGGTCTATACGTTCAGATAGGTGCGGGCGAAGATCCCTTTCGGCCCTCCCCGTTTACGGGGAGGGGGGACCACGCGAAGCGTGGTGGGCGGGGCTTTTTCTTAGTCCCCACTCCGACCGCAATATATTTTCATGAGACAGACCGCGCTTTTGCTGAAGCAACGAGTTCATCGTCGTCTAAGGCAAAGCCCCGCCCACCGCTTCGCGGTCCCCCCTCCCCATAAATGGGGAGGGCGATTCGTGCTGTCTGCTTCTACCGCCGCTTTTTCTTCGACTTTGCGTTCTTGACGCCATAGCCCGGACCGGCGGGCTTTTTGCCCGGACGGCCGCGCTCGGGCCCTTTGCCTGACCGTGCGCGTACCCCAAGCCGAGGGCGCGGCGCCGAAGGATCGGCCTTTTCCGGCTCGCTCAGCATCCTGAACACAAGCCCGCCGGTGATCGGCATGGCCTCGGCCAGTTCGACCTCGACCGCTGTACCCAGCCGCCAGCGCGTGCCCGAACGCTCGCCGATCAGGGCGTGCTGAACATCGTCGTGGACGTAGTAGTCGTCACGCAGGGTCGAGACCGGCACGATGCCGTCGGCGCCCGTATCGTCGAGCTTTACGAACAGGCCGAAGCGCGTGACGCCGGTGATGCGGCCCCGGAAGCTGGCGCCGACCTTGTCGTGCAGGTAGGCCGCGATATAGCGCTCTATGGCCTCGCGCTCGGCCTGCATCGAGCGCCGCTCGGTGGCGGTGATGTGCTCCGCCGTGTCGGACAGCGTCTTGATCTCGTAATCGCTCAGGCCGTCGTCGCCCAGCCTGAGCGCGCGGATCAGCGCCCGGTGCACGACCAGGTCGGCATAGCGGCGGATCGGCGAGGTAAAGTGCGCATAGCGGTCGAGATTGAGACCGAAGTGGCCGTAGTTCTCGGCGCTGTAATGGGCCTGCATCTGGGTGCGAAGAACGACTTCGTTGATGATCTCGGCGTTCGGTCCGTCCTTCTGGGCGTCGAGCAGGGCATTGAACCGCTCGGTACGCGGCGGCTCGCCCTTGTTCCACGGCAGGCCCAGTGTCCCCAGGAAGTCCGCCAGGTTCTGCACCTTTTCCAGGCTCGGCGCCTCGTGGACGCGGTAGATCAGAGGGGTTTTGTGCTTTTCCAGGGTCTCGGCGGCCGAGACGTTGGCCTGGATCATCATCTCCTCGATCAGCTGGTGCGCTTCCAGGCTGATGCGCGGTTCGATCCTGGTGACGTTGCCGTCCTTGTCGAGATGGACCCGGCGCTCCGGCGAGCTGATATGCAGGGGCTGGCGGGCATTGCGCCCGCGCGTAAGACACGCGTGCGCCGCCCACAGCGGCTTCAGCAGCGTATCGAGGATCGGCTGTGTCTTGTCGTCCGGCGTGCCGTCGATGGCGGTCTGGGCCTGCTCGTAAGACAGCTTGGCGGCCGAACGCATCAGGCCGCGCACGAAGGTATGGCTTTTCTTGACGCCGTGAACGTCGAAGACCATGCGCACGGCCATGGTGGCGCGGTTCTCGCCTTCCTGAAGGCTGCACAGGCCGGACGAGAGGACGTGCGGCAGCATGGGCTCGACGCGGTCGGGGAAGTAGGTCGAATTGCCCTTGTCGCGGGCGTCGCGGTCGAGCGACGAGCCCGAGGTGACGTAAGAAGCGACGTCGGCGATGGCGACCCAGACGACGTGGCCGCCGATATTGTCGGGCGAGTCGTCGGCATGGGCGTAGACGGCGTCGTCGTGGTCCTTGGCGTCGGCCGGATCGATGGTAACGAAGGGAAGGTCGCGCAGGTCCGTGCGGCCGCCAAGCTCGGGCGCACTTGCCGCCTTGGCTTCGGTCTCGGTCGAGGTCTGGAAGCCGGTCGGCAGGCCATGGCTGTGGATCGCCATGATCGAGGCGATCCTGGGGCTGTCCTCGCGGCCGACGACCTCGACCAGACGAACGGGCTTGGGGCCATAGCGGTGCGCGCCGCCGACGGGTGAGGCGACGACGACGTCGCCGTCATTAAGCGCGTCGAGCCCCGGTCCGGTCAGGGCGAAGCTGTCCTTTTCCTTGCGGCTGACGCTTTCCAGGCGGATGTCGCCGCGTTTGCCCTTGCGCACGACGCCCACCAGACGCGGCGCGCCCTGGTCGAGAATCTTGATCAGGTGCGCCACCCAGCCGTCCGACGTCGATTCGAAACGGACATAGATGCGGTCGCCGATCCTGGGCGGCGTCTGGGCCAGCGATTTTTTCAGCGGCGCCAGGCGCGCCAGCGGCGCTTTGCGCTCGTTGCGGTCGCGGCCGGTCGACGGTGCGCCCCACTGACACCACAGTTCGCCGTCGACATCCTGCTCGGTGACCTCGGCGACACCGGTTTCGGGCAGGCTCAGCAGCGGCGCGAACGACTTGCGGCCGCGTTTGTCCAGTTTGCCGGCCTCGGCGAGTGCTTTCAGGCGTTGGCGTAACAGACGGCGCTCTTCGCCCTTCAGGCCGTACATGCGGGCCAGGTCGGACAGGTCGAGTTCGCGCTGCGACTGGAGCGCTTTCAAAAGGGTTTCGTCGTCGGGCAGGCCGGCGGGAAGTCTCGTCTTTTCGATTTTGGGTTTTTTCATCCCGCCCGGTGTACAGGTTTCGCGGGATATTTCCTAGTAACGCTATTGCGCTTTGCGCATCCGGCTCCATTCCGCCAGCACAATGCCGGCGCAGACGAGGCTCAGGGCCACGACGTGGAAGCCGTGGAGCGGGGCGCGCAGCAGGACGACCGACAGCACGACCCCGAAGATGGGCAAGAGGTTGATGAACAGCCCGGCACGGTTGGCGCCGATCAGCTCGATGCCGGCGACATAGGTGGCCGACGCCACCAGGGCGACCAGCAGCGCCGCATAGAGCGTCACGCCCCAGCCAATGGCGTCGGGAGGGCCGAAGGGATGGATCGCGTATTTCCACGCCAGGAACGGCAGGCAGGTCAGGGCTGCCGCCACGCACGGCACGGCCAGCAGGCTTTGCCAGTGGAGCGGCGGCTTCCATTTCAGCCCGACCGTGTAGCCGGCGTAGACGATGACGGCCAGAAGCATCAGGGCGTCGCCCAGATTGAGCTGAAGCTTCAGGAGTTGGCCGATGTCGCCGTGGGCGGCGGTGACCAGCACACCGGCGAAGGTCAGGGCGAAGCCAGCCAGTTGCGCGGTGGTGGCGCGCGTGCGGAACAGCAGGTAGTTGCCGATGAAGATGGCGAACGGAATGCCGGCCTGTTCGATCATGACATTGACGACGCCGGTCTCGGTCAAGGCCGTATAGAGGAGCATGTTGAAGACGGCGAAGCCCGATGCGCCGTAGGCCAGCAGGACCGGCCAATGCCTGCGGATGACGGGCCAGTCGGCGCGCAGGCGTTTCCTCGACAGGGCCACGATGACGACGGCGGCGATGCCCCAGCGCAACGTGGTCAGCAGCACCGGATCGACATGGCCCGCGCCGATCTTGCCGGCGACGCTGTTGCCGGCCCACAAAAGCGTCGTGAGGATCAGCAGGGCGTAGGCGCGGACGGTGTCGGAGCGGGACGGCATGGCCTTTCAATGCCCGCGAAACCGGTCATGGGCAAGGCCTGTGACCCGAAAACCGCCACGGATACACTTTATCACGGCGTGCGGTAGCAATCGTCACGAAACCGGTGTACGGCGCCGCGGTATGTTTTGAGGAGGCCGCGATGGATACTCTGGAAAAGATCGTCGATTTCGACGCGGACGGCGGCGAAGCCGCCAGCGTCGACATGGGCGCCTACAGCGAAAGCCTCAGCCAGTCGGCCGCCAAGTCGGTCAAGCTGACCGACGCCATTACCGGCGCGCCGCTCAAGAAAAAGGATGCCGTCCGTCTCGACGACCTCCGGCCGTCGCTGCTCGACTATATCCTGGCGCGCCATCCGGCCCTGCGCATGGACGATTATATCAGCCGCAAGGGACTCGACGATTTCCGCGGGCTGTATGTCTCCGAATTGCTGAACAACGAACGCGGCGAGCTGTCGAACCTCGAGGACGAGGTGGTCGAAAGCCTCAAGACCCACGACACCCTGGCCGAAAACATCGAAGAGGATTACGAGGACCATCGCTCGCTCGGCGACCGCGTCGCCGACACAGTGGCCTCGTTCGGCGGCAGTTGGACCTTCATCATCTCGTTCTGCATGTTTCTGGCGACATGGATGGGGATCAATCTGGTCATGGGGGAGAAGAAGGCGTTCGACGCCTATCCCTTCATCCTGCTGAACCTGATCCTGTCGACCATCGCCGCGCTCCAGGCGCCGATCATCATGATGAGCCAGCGCCGGACCGAAGCCAAGGACCGCCTGCGCGCCCACAACGATTACAAGGTCAACCTCAAGGCCGAACTGGAAATCCGCCACCTGCACGAAAAGGTCGACCACCTGCTGAACCGTCAGTGGGAACGCCTGACCGAAATCCAGCAGATCCAGATCGAAATGATGCTGGAGCAGGCCAAGGCGGGCAAGCGTGTCGTGAAGGTGCGCAAGATCGTCAAGCGCAAGCCGAAGAAGCCCAAGGCGCCTGCCAACGAGGTCGCGGCCTTGCCCGACGGGGGCGGAGCGGCCTGAACGGCGGGTCGCGTCAAGGCTTGTTGCAAGGCAGCATAGGGCAATTTTTTCTCCGGCCGGGGGTATGCCGGAAAGCCGGCGTGCGCCCGCCTGCAATGGGAGCGCTAACGGCAACCCATCAGTGTGGCATGCTGTTCAATGGCTTTCATAATATGGGAGCGCCGGTCTTGCCGCGATTTTGTTGATTGATCGTACAATTCGTGGAAATTTATGGGAATCTTATACTATTGCGCTGCAGCTATCGCGCCGCGAAGACTTCGTTTACCTTGAAGTTTGCTTGACGATCTGAATTTGCCGTGCAACCTGTGCGGGCCGTCGATTGTAATAGCGTAACAAACGTACCGACGGGTTATCCGAAAAAGGAAGGCAGTTCAGGGACTGCCAAGCACAGTGGAGATACCGATGAATTTGAAGCGTCTCACAATGGTAGCGGTAACACGATTCGTGCCCGCGGTTCTGGCTCTGACTCTGGCGGGGGCGGCCACGACCCACGCCCAGACGATCTGCTCGAACCAGACCGGCACCAATAACGGCTTCTATTACCAAATGTATCTGAGTTCGGGCTCGGCCTGCATGACGCTGGGCAGCGCGGGCAACTACAGCACCACGTGGAGCCTCGGTTCCAGCGGCAACATGGTCGCCGGCAAGGGCTGGTCGACGGGCTCGACCTCGCGCAAGATCGGCTACAATGCCGGCGTGTTCAATGGCGGCTCTAACGGGTACCTGTCGCTCTATGGCTGGTCGACCAATCCGCTGATCGAATATTATGTCGTCGAAGCCCATGGCGGCTTCACGCCTCCGGGCAGCGGCGCCACCTATATGGGCCAGGTCAGCAGCGACGGCGGCACCTACAACATCTACCGCACGCAGCGCGTCAATGCGCCGTCGATCATCGGCACGGCGACCTTCTACCAGTAC
The DNA here is from genome assembly GCA_936940865.1 of uncultured Asticcacaulis sp. GTDB lineage: Bacteria > Pseudomonadota > Alphaproteobacteria > Caulobacterales > Caulobacteraceae > Asticcacaulis. Next base: position 21,515 of record CAKZJB010000006.1, read on the forward strand.
TGGAGCGTGCGCACGTCGAACAATTCGACCGGCGTGAACCATACGATCACCTTCGCCAACCACGTCAATGCGTGGAAGAGCCATGGCATGAACCTCGGCACCATGAACTACCAGATCATGGCGACCGAAGGCTACGGCTCGACCGGCAGCTCGAACCTGACGGTGTGGCAGCAGTAATCGCGTAGGGGGAGGGGATTCTTACCTTCTTCTACCCGCTGCGGTTCGAAGAAAGCAAGGAACCCCGCCACCACCCTGCGCTGGCGCTCCGGGCGACCCCCTCCCTATTTCCTGCGGAAACGGGGAGGTACGGACAGACACTTTTCGCTTGGCCTTTGCCTGAAAGTCTTATAGCGACCGGACCCACAAAGATTTCGTACCCCGTGGGGCCTCATGACTACGCTTGTTCTCAAATTCGGCGGTTCGGTGCTGACCTCGGAAAGCGCCCTGCAGCGCGCCGTGTCGGAAGTCTACCGCCATGTCCGCGATGCCCACAAGGTCATCGCCATCGTGTCGGCCTTCAAGGGCCAGACCGACCAGTTGCTGCGCCTGGCGGGGGCGTATACGCAGGCCTCGACCTCGACGGCCACGCCGCACCTTTTGGCCACCGGCGAAATGCGCGCCGCGACCCTGTTCGCCATGGCATGCGAGCGTTCCGGCATCGTGACCCAGTTCCGTTCGGCCGGTGAAATCGGCCTGGTCGCCGAAGGCGAGCACCTGAACGCCAATCCCTTGTCGATGAAGCCCGACGTGCTGACGCGCGATCTGGAGCGTGTCGACCTGGTGGTCGTGCCGGGCTATCTCGCCGAAAATGCCCTGGGCGAACCCGTGTTGCTGGGGCGTGGCGGTTCGGACCTGACCGCCGTCTATATCGCCGACGCGCTGAAGGTGCCGGTGCGCCTGATCAAGGATGTCGACGCGATCTATGATGCCGACCCCGCGACGGTGGGAGAGTCCGCGAGGCCGTTCGAAGCCCTGTCGTGGCCCGAGGCGGTCAAGATCGCCTTCCCGGTCGTCCAGTCGAAGGCGATGCGTTATGCTGCCGATCACCGTATGAACGTCCAGGTCGCGGCGCTTGCCAAGGGCTATGAAACTGTCTTGGGCGCCGAGACGAAGGTTCGAAAGACCCCGACGCTCAAGCGCCGCATCCGCATCGCCGTCATGGGCGCCGGCGGCGTCGGTTCCAAATTTCTGGAAAGGTGCATGGAGTGGTCCGATCTCATCGAGGTCGACCGCATCCTGGTGCGCGACGCGTCCAAGCGCCGCGACCATCCGTTGTCCGCCCTGTTCACCTCGGACGCCCGCACCTTCGTGCGTCCCGACGTCGATGTCTTCGTCGATATCGGCACGGGCGTGTCGCCGTCGCTGGAGCTTCTGGAAGGATTCCTCAAGGCCGGCGTCAGCGTCACCTCGGCCAACAAGCAAGCCGTGGCGGCGGCCGGCGAGCGCCTGCGCGAAGCGGCGAAATCGTCGGGCGCCATGCTGACCTATTCGGCCTCCGTCGGCGGCGGCGCGCCGATCATAGAGGCGTTGAAGCGCGCGGTCAAATACAACAGGATCAAAGGATTCTGCGGCGTGCTCAACGGCACGTCCAACTTCGTCATCGACCAGGTGGAGTCGGGCAAGACATTCGACGCCGCCATGGACGAGGCGCGCCGCCTTGGCTTCGCCGAACCCGACTCGACCGCCGATCTCGACGGCACCGACGTCGGCGCCAAGCTGAAACTGCTGCGCGACATCGCCTTCCCCGGCGAGACGCCGAAGCATATCGAAGTCGGCCAGATCACCGAAGAGTCGCTGGTCATCCCAGAGGGCAAGGGCCTGCGCTATGTGGCGCGCTGCTACCGCACCGACAATGGTCTTGAAGCTTCCATGAAACTGGAAGTCTTGGATGCCGATCACTATCTGGTCGGGGCGCGCGGCGAGCAGAACCGCGCCATCATCGAGCTCGAAAACGGCGAGACCTGGTACGTCACGGGCAAGGGCGCGGGCGCGTGGCCGACCTCGGAAGCCCTGTTGGCCGACGTGCTGCAGATTGCGCGTGAGCACAAGCTGAAGCCCGACCTGGCCTGACGATGGATACGGACCGCTTCAACGCCTTCTGCGAGTCGCTGCCCGCCAGCACCCATGTGGTGCAATGGGGCGCCCACGACGTGTGGAAGGTGGGAGGCAAGGTCTATGTTATCGCGGGCACCCAGGAAAACGGCCATTTCGCCGCCAGCTTCAAGGTCTCCGACATGGGCTGGGAAGTGCTGCGCGATCATCCCGACTGCCGGCCCGCGCCATATCTGGCCTCGCGCGGGTTGAAGTGGATCCAGTACTATCGCGGCGACGCTATGGGCGACGACGAACTGCTGGACCTGATCCGCGATGCCCACCGCATCGTCGCGTCGGGCCTGTCGAAAAAGAAGCAGAGAGAACTGGGGCTTTTGCCGTGAACTATCGCCACGGCTTTCATGCTGGAAACTTCGCCGACCTGGCCAAGCACGCCGCCCTGCTGGTGCTGCTGCGGAGCCTGCGCGACGGGCACAAGCCACTGCGCGTGGTCGACACCCACGCCGGCGCCGGGGCCTACGACCTGTCCGATGCCGATTTCGCCCGCTCGAAGGAGGCCGAGGCCGGCATCAAGCATCTGCTCAGCCACAACGTCCCGGACAGCCTCAAGCCCCTGGCCGACTATGTTCGCGCGAAGAATGCCTCGGCGGGGTTTCACAACCGCGTCGGCCTCTATCCCGGCTCGCCCGTCCTGACGCTCGACCATTTGCGCGCCGGGGACGATTATATCGGCTGCGAACTGCGCAACGACGACTATGCCCTCCTGCGCCGCCGGATCGAACCGCGCGGCGAGGCGATCCAGGCGGATGGCTATGCCATTGCCGCCCAGGTCGCCGAAGACAGTGGCGAACACGACCTGCTGTACCTGATCGATCCGCCGTTCGAACTGCCGGGCGATTATGCCGCGATCGTCACGACGCTGACCGATGTCCTCGACCTGCGGCCCGATGCCAGGGCCTTGGTCTGGCTGCCGGTCAAGGACCTGGAAACGTTCGACTCGTTCCTGCGCCATATGGAGCGCGATCTGCCGGGCGCCGACATCGTCGCCGCAGAGATTCGCCTGCGGCCGCTGTGGAATCCGATGAAGATGAACGGCTGCGCCCTGGTCGCCGTCAATGGCCCCGACGGCTTTGCCGCAACGCTGGAAGCCATTGCGCGCGACGTCGTCGCCGTGTTCGGCGAAGCGGGCGGCGAGGGCCGGGTCCGGAGGCTCTAATCACAATTCCGCGTTAGGCCAATCTGCCGGTTGGAGCGTGCCCATGCCTATGTTATGCTGCGCTGCAATATTTTACAGTGAGGTTGGCCATGTTGAGCATGACGGACGCGGATACGACAGTAAGCTTCGCCACTCCGGACGACGTCCGGCTGGCATCGGAAAAGGCCTTTCACATCTGGCTGGGCGCGTTTTCGCCGCTGTGGGCGCCGTTCATGGCCGCCACGGCGACAGGCCTCGGCTTCTGGTCGGCGACCCAGATCATGAAACGCAGCCTCGGTTTTGCCAGCGCCGAGATGCTGACGCCGGATACCCATCTGTTCGCCCAATGGCCCGGGTTTGCGCTGCCCCTCGCCACGCCATGGACCAGGAGTTGGGGCGAGACGGCCGAGGAAGCCGACCGCATCGCCGAATTGACGCATGATTCGCTGAGCGCCCCGATCCAGATTGCCTTCGAGGCCGAAGAGAAGCTGGAAGAGGCGATCGAGGAAGCCATTGCGTCGGCGCATGAGACCGTGGACGTGCTGATGCCGAAAGCCGACGATCTCTTTTCGGCGGCCGAGACGGCCAACCGCGCCACCGCCCAGGCTGTGACGGAAACCGCGGCCGTGGCCGCCGAAGCGGTCGAAAACACGGCGGACGCCAGCGTAAACCTTGCCGAAGAGACCGCCGACAAGGCCGCGACCGCCGTCGACACCGGCGCCGAAGCGGCGGAAACGGCCGCGAAGGCCATGGCCGAAACGACCGAAAAGGCGGCCGATACCGGCAGGACATCGGCCAGGACGGTGATCGAACCCGTGACCGAAGCGCCGGTGGTGCCGTCTGTCGCCGAGGCCACGGCGGAAAAGCTGCCCTTGCCGCTGGGCGACGTGTCGCCGGCCCTGGCCCCGCGCAAGCCCAAGAAGCCCAAGGCCTGATCTATCTTCCCCTGACGGGGCGGATCTCCACATAGACCGGGCGGTGGTCGGACCCGTCGTCCGGACCGACCTCGCGCTTCGACAGGTTGAGGTCGGCGCTGGCCAGGATATTGTCGATATTCACACGCATCGGCGCCGGCAGGTCGGCGCGCCACGTCCCCGTCAGGGCCGGGGCGGCGTGAAGGTCCAGGCCTTTCGCGAAATCGTGCAGTTGGGCGGCCGACGGCGTGGTGTTGAAATCACCCGTCAGCACGAAGCGCGATGGGGGCAGGGGAGCGAGGCTGTCCTTCAGTCGGGCGAACTGGCGCGGCTGGTCGCCCGGCTCGGTGAAGGGCCAGGGCCGCGTCAGGTGCGTGACGGCCAGGTTCAGCGGACCCTGCGGCGTCTTTACGCTCACGGTGACCAGGGCAAACCCCGCCGGGCGCGGATCGGCATGGCTCAGCGGCCAGCGCGAGGCGATCACCATGTCGTAGCGCACGACCATGTAAGGGTATCCGACCTTAAGCCTGTCGATCAGGTCGGCGCGGGCGTCGTGGTTGACCTCGACCAGGGCGATGATGTCCGGCTTCTTTTCGGCGATCCACGGCAGCAGTTTTTGTGGCTCTGGATTGCGCACGTACAGATTGGCCCAGATCATCCGGATCGGCCGGGCCGCCGGGTCCGGGGACTCTTGGCGCGGAAAAACCTGCGGCGCCATGGCGATGGAAAGCAGGACGACCGCGACGACTGCCAGTATGGCCGCGCGCACCTGACGGATCAGGGCCAGGACCAGGGTAAGGACGACGGCCCCCGACAGGATCGGCAGGGTAAAGATATCGATCAGGTAGAAGACGTGGCGATGCCCGTTGGCGACGCAGACGAAGCCGGCGGCCACGAAGGCCAGGGCGACGGCGGTGCACAGCGCCGAAAACAATCCCCTGACGATCTGCATGGTTAACGGTCCGTGTTGACAAGTTCGCCCATGGCGGACTTACTGCCTGCACAGGGCGCAGTCCATCGTTTTCGGGAGAGGGGCGAATGCTGGCGAGATCGCACGAGGATATCCAGAGAATCGACGACTCGCTGAACGCGATCAAGCGCCTGTCGGACGGCATCATCAAGATCGGGCCGATCAACGTCATCGGCATCGACGGCATCCTGTCGTGGATTCCGTTGCCCTTCGCCGACACCGCCTATTCGCTGCTGGCCGGACTGTTCATCCTGGTGCAGGGTATTCGCGCCCGTTGCGACGCGGGAACCTTGATCGCCGCAGCCGTCGTGCTGATGATGGACAGCGGCGTCAGCATCATCGACGGCATTCCGGTCATTCCGGCCGGCGGCTTGCTCGACACTCTGTTCCAGGGGCAGCTCTACGCCTGCCATATGATCCAGAAAAATATCGAAAAGACCCTGTACGTGGAGCGGGGAGAGGCCGGCCGCAGCCACGCCGAAAACCTGGCCGAGATGCGGGCGACCAAGGGTAAGAAGCGGCTGGTCTATTTGGGCTGATAACAGGGTTGTCATGCGTCCGTTTTCCGCATGGACTTTTGATTGTCACCCTTTCGCGGTAGGGTGTGGCTGGCTGTGGAGTTCAAGGATGAAAGTTACCCGATTGGCGCGTATCCTGCCCGCCGCCGCCCTGGCCGGCCTCGTTTCCGCTTCGGCGGCCCATGCCGCTTCCGCTACCGACAATCCCGAAGGCCGCTGGACCGGCACGTTGCAATGCGCGCGCGCCGCCATGGGCTGTGTCGACATGCCGGTGGTGCTGCAGATCACTTCGGACGGCCATGACCAGTCCTATACGGCCAAGGTCACCTATGTGGCCGGCAACGCGCCGGCGGCCGGGCCGTCGATCACCTTTTTCATGAAGCCCGAGCTTCATACCCTGACGGCGCACTATACGGATTTTACCGATCGCCAGTTCTGGGCGCTGAGGCTCGACGGCGATTCCCTCGGCGGCGTCCGCCTGGTCAACGATCATTATATCGACCGTTACGTCTATCTGACGCGCGACAAATCGTAAGGGCGTTTCGGTGTCATTGTCCTGAAAATGGCCGGGGCCCGGTTCCTGCGAACCGGGCCCCGCTGGTGCCGTATGGCAGGATTGAACTGCCGACCTCAGCCTTACCAAGGATGCGCTCTACCACTGAGCTAATACGGCCCGAAGCGGCATGAAGCGCTCCGAGGGCGTGGGCTATAGCCAAACTTTTCCCGAAGACAAAGCAAAAAATCGCGCTCCTTGAAATTATTCCCGTCTTTTCTTATGGCTGCATAGCTGCAAGGGCATTTTCGATGACGGACACGGGCAAGACACCTTCCAAGACAGCGCGCGAAGAGGCGCTGGAAAAGGCGCTGCGCGACAACCTGCGCCGCCGCAAGGCCGCGGCCAGGGATGCGCCCGCGCCGGAAGCCAGCACCATTCACGAAAAAGCGAGCGGAAACAGCGAGACCGGCGCATAAACCCCGTTGCACGGGCGACAATGTGATGTAGAACCGCGACTTCGTGTGCAATACGCACTTATTCTGACGATTCCGGGACGCATATATGGACCGCATTGCCATCGAGGGCGGCAATCCTCTTTTCGGAGACATCCCCGTTTCGGGCGCGAAGAACTCGGCCATCAAGCTGATGGCGGCCTCGCTCCTGACCTCCGAACCGGTGCGGCTGACCAATATGCCGAGACTGGCCGATACGCGGCTTCTGGGGCGTCTTCTGCAGCGCTTCGGTTGCGGCATTTCCGAATCGGACGGCGCGCAAGGCCAGCAGACGATCCTGCACACGCCGGAAATCACCTCGGCCTTCGCGCCCTATGACCTGGTGCGCCAGATGCGCGCCTCGTTCAACGTGCTGGGGCCGCTGCTGGCGCGCACCGGCCATGCCAAGGTCTCCCTGCCGGGCGGCTGCACCATCGGGGCGCGTCCGGTCGACCTGCACCTCAAGGCGCTCGAGGCCTTGGGCGCCCATATCGACATGCACGAAGGCTATGTCTTCGCCCAGGCCCCGCGCGGCCTTAAGGGGGCGGAGATCACCTTCCCGTTCGTGTCCGTCGGCGCGACCGAGCATGCCCTGATGGCCGCCGTTCTGGCCCGTGGCACGACCGTCATGCATAACAGCGCCTGCGAGCCGGAAATCGTCGACCTGGCCGAGTGCCTGAACGCCATGGGCGCCAGGGTATCGGGCGCGGGCACCAAGACCATCGTCGTCGAAGGCGTGACCAGCCTCAGGGGCACCGACTGGGCCGTGGTCTGCGACCGTATCGAAGCCGGCACCTATGCAGTCGCGGCCGCCATGGCCGGCGGCGAGGTCCGCCTGACCAAGGTGCGGCCGGAACTGATCGCGGCCTTGCTCGACAAGCTGGCAGAGGCCGGTTGCGAGATCACCCACGGCGAAAATACCGTCACCATCAGGCGCGGGGAGGGGCGTCTCAGGCCCGTCGACCTGACGACCGACGTCTATCCCGGCTTTGCCACCGATCTGCAGGCACAGTTCATGGCGCTGATGACCCTTGCCGATGGCGAGAGCGTGATCCGCGAGACCATTTTCGAAAACCGCTTCATGCACGTGCCGGAACTGGGCCGCCTGGGTGCCGACATTTCGGTCAGCGGCGGTGAGGCGCGCGTGCGCGGCGTCGAGCGCCTGAGGGGGGCGCAGGTCATGGCCACCGACCTTCGGGCCTCGGCGTGCCTGGTTATCGGCGGCCTGGCGGCCGAGGGCGAGACCATCGTCAACCGCGTCTACCACCTCGATCGCGGTTTCGAGAACCTGGAAGGCAAGCTGTCGGCCTGCGGCGCCAATGTCCGCCGGCTCAAGGGCGACGCCCCCGTCGAAGAGGAAGAATAGTGTTCGGCTTCGGCGCGCCCAAGGCCAGGCCCCTGCGCCTGATGGCGGAGGAGGCCGATGACCTGGCCCCGATATCGGCGCTGGTCCAGGATGCGGCGCTGCGCCCCGGGGACATGGAATACGATGCCGAAGGCCGGCATTTCACCATCCGGATGAACCGCTTCTGCCATGAAAGCAAGGACTCGGTCCCATTGCGGGCGCCGTCGGTGCTGCGCATCAATTGCGTCACCCGGGTTCAGCGCCGCGGCCTCGATCCCAGGGCGTCCGGCACGCCGCTCAGCCTGCTCGACATAGAGGTGCAGCCTCGGGATGCGCCGGCGCACACGCTTGTCCTGCATTTTGCCGGCGGCGCCGATCGCGATATCCGGCTGGAGGTCGAATGCATCGACATCCTGCTGATGGACCTGGCGGCGCCGCGCCGCGCCAAATCGAAACCCGTTCATCCGGCCTGACCGGACCCAGGAGCCGCACATGCGTATCGCCCGCATCGATATCGACGAAGCCTCGTTGTCCGCCCCTTCCGACCAGGTGGAGCACGAGCGCAAGGTCGCCATGTTCGACCTGATCGAGAAGAACAGCTTCACGCCGGAAGGCGCGGCCGAGGCCGGATCGGAGGGTCCGTTCGACCTGCGCCTGGCCTATGAGGACAACCGCCTGGTCTTCGATATCACGGGGCCGGGTTTCGCGCGCAAGATCATGCTGTCGCTGATGCCGTTCAAGGCCATGATGCGCGACTACGCGATGATCTGCGAAAGCTATTACGAGGCGCTGAAGAACGCCACGCCGTCGCAGATCGAAGCCATCGACATGGGGCGCCGTGGTGTCCATAACGAAGCGGCCGACCTCCTGACCGAGCGCCTGAAGGGCAAGATCGAGATCGACCACGAAACCGCGCGCCGCCTGTTCACCCTGATCAACGCGCTGCAGATCAAGCCATAATTGGCGAATCGTCTCCTGCACCGCACACATCCGCGCGTGGATAGGCAATAATTTCCTATCCCGATGATTTTCTTACATTTTTGTAATCCGCCGTTATTCATCCGCGGTTCATCAACGCGGCCAAAGCGAGGCTGAAAAGGGGCGATATAACGCTACTCGCCCAACGGGCGACAAAACGGTGACCGTTTCGCCCCATTTCGCGGCAAATACCCCAGAATGACCTCAGGCCTGCCCCACGAAGGCCGGTTGCCCTGCCCATATTTTCTTCAGGCGACACAATGATCGCCACTAACGAAGATATGGAGCACAGATATGAAGACCCTCATTCTTGCCGCCGCCTCGGCTTTGGCCATTACCGCTTTTGCTTCGGCCGCCTCGGCCCAGGACACCTCGAACACTTCCGATGTCGGCCGCGTCTACGGCTCGATCGGCGTCCAGGGCCAGGACAATCACAAGACCGGCTCTAACCTCGGCAGCGTCAATGCCCGCGTCGGCACCAAGATCACCCCGCACTTCGGCGTCGAAGGCGAGGCCGCCTTCGGCACCAACAAGGATACGACGGCAGCCGGCGACTACCGCCTGACCAACAAGGTCGGCGTCTATGGCGTGGGCTATCTGCCCGTAAGCTCGAACATAGACCTCCTGGGCCGCGTCGGTGTGTCCGATACCGACCTGAAGGCCCCGGCCGCAGCCGGCAAGCTGGAACAGGGGACGGCCGTCGATTACGGCGTGGGCGCTCAGTACCACTTCAACAGCGACTATGCCGCGCGCCTCGACTACACCAAGTCGGACTTCCAGAACCACAAGGGGACGACCGGCACCACCACGGTCAGTCTTGTGAAGAAGTTCTGATACGGCTTCAAGCTGCTCTTCCAAGCGCCTCCCGCCCCGCGGGGGGCGTTTTGCTGTTCACGTACCCCCTTTTCCTTTCATCCCTTTGGGTATAAAGGGCGCACTTCCCGTGCGGCGCGCTCGCGATTCCGCGCGCACAAATTTATCTGAGAGTCTGCATGGCCAAAGAAGAACTGCTCGAGTTTCCGGGCACCGTGATCGAACTGCTGCCGAACGCCACCTTCCGCGTCAAGCTGGAGGACAGCGGCCACGAGATCATCGCCCACACCGCGGGCAAGATGCGCAAGAACCGCATCCGGGTCCTCGCCGGCGACCGCATCATGGTCGAAATGACGCCCTATGACCTGACCAAGGGCCGTATCACCTATCGCTTCAAGTAAGCCGCGCGCGGTCCGCATGTCCCGCGCCCCCCTGATCCTGGCCAGCGCCAGCCCGCGCCGGCGCGACCTGCTGGCCCAGATCGGCATCGTACCCGACGGCATTTCCGCCGCCGATCTCGACGAATCCCCAAAACCTTCCGAGACCCCGCGTCAGCTCGCCCAGCGTCTGGCCGCCGACAAGGCGCGGGCGGTCGCCGCAAGCCATGCGGACGCCTTCGTGCTGGCGGCCGATACAGTGGTCTGTGTCGGGCGCCGCGTGCTCGACAAGGCGCTGACCGACGGCGATGTCCGCGCCTGCCTCGAACTGATGTCCGGCCGCGGTCACCGCGTCCATACGGGCATCGCGGTAATCGCGCCCGGTGGACGGCTGTCGTCGCGCGTCGTCGAAACCCGCCTGACCTTCAAGACCCTGAGCGCCGCCGATATCGCCGGTTATCTCGACTGCGGCGAAGGTATCGGCAAGGCCGGCGGCTATGCCCTGCAGGGCCGCGCCGGGGCTTTCGTCACCAATCTGGTCGGCAGCTATACCTCGGTCATCGGCCTGCCGGTCTACGAGACGCGCTGCCTGCTGGAAGGCGCGGGCTGGCGGCCTTGAAACTCCATTACGATGTCCGCTTCGGCCTGGCGCGCGCTGCGGTGTATCGCGACGGGAAGGCGCAACTCTACCTCCAGGGCTACGAAGCGGACCCGGGCCTGACGGTTCTCGGCACGCGCTCCGTGGCGCGATTGAAGGGGCGGGCAGGGGGCGTGGGCTTTCTTGACCTCGCCGATGGCGGCCAGGCGGCTCTCGATGTCACGGCGGATGTCCTGGCGCATCTTAATGACGGGGTGGCGCTGGACATCGAGATCGCTGCCGAGGCGCGGGCGGGCAAGCTGGCGCGCGCCAGGCTGGTTCGCGTGGCGGAGGGCGAAGCGCTGCGGCGGCTGTCGCCCGTTCTCGACCTGAAGGCCCGGAGTCTTGCGCAGGCGCGCCTCCTGCTGGGCGACGACGCGGTCGCGGTGGACGACGATATCGACGCGCTCGACGCCGCACGGGAAGAGGCATTGAATCCGTCCGGGGCGCTGCCCGGACAAGGGTTTCTGTCGATCGAACGGACACGCGCCCTGATCGCCTGCGATGTCGATCTTGGCGACGGGGCGTCCGGCAAGGCGGCGGTGCGGCGCTGCAACGACATCGCCATCGCCGAAGCGGCGCGGCGGTTGCGGCTGTCGGGCCTGGCGGGACTGGTCGTCATCGACCTGATCGGCCGCCGCCACGACAATGAGGCGCTGAGACGAACCCTGGAGCGGGCCTTCGCGGCGGAGGCGCCGCGCATCATGGGGGCGCCGGTGACGAAGTTCGGTACACTGGAATTCATCCGTCCGTGGGGGGCGTGTCCGGCCATGGACCTGCCCGCCAGTCTCGACATCGCGCTGCGTCTTCTGTGGACGGCCGTCCGCGAATCCCAGGGGCGGCCGGGACGCGTCCTGACCTTGCGCGCCGCTCCTGACGTCCTAGATAGGATACGCCCCCTGATTCACAATTCCTACGACCCGCTGGCGCCGCTGCTGCGTCTCGAGGCCGGAGCGTCGCCCGAGGTCCTGTCATGACTGTCCGCTACTGTACCCGTTGCCGCCAGCCCTATGGCGAAGCCGTTGAAGGCGTGGTCAATGTCGCCCGCGATTACGCGCCCTTCTGCTCGAAACGCTGTGCCGATGTCGATCTGGTGCACTGGCTGAAGGGCGATTACGTCATCGGCGGGGAAGGGGCGCTGATTGTCGACGAGATCGATGAGCCGGCGGCGCCCGACACGCGGTTGCCATATGGTGACGGCGAATAGGCCGGGCGGCTTAAGTCCACAGGAAAAAATGTGAAAAGACCGGCCTTTCGGCTGGACAAGCCGAAAATGCTCGCCTATAGACCTGCCTCCTTCCGGCGCGGCGCCTTGTCCGCGCAAGGTTATGGGCCTGGGTAGCTCAGTTGGTAGAGCAGCGGATTGAAAATCCGCGTGTCGGTGGTTCGATTCCGCCCCCAGGCACCACCTTTCTTCTTCCTTCACCGAACCACCGCATCTTTGCCTTGTTCGCTGACGCGAACGGGGGTTCGATTCCGCCCCCAGGCACCACTTTTCCCTTTATTCGCCGAACCACCGGCTTTCGTCCGGTTGGCTGCGCGCGTGACGATTTCGAACCAGGACCCAGGGTTCTCTTTTGCGGCGAATTCAACGCCCGAAGGTTCCGCGGCGCGGCAATCCATTAAAAAGAGATAAGCCCGCGGCATTTTCGCGAGGAATTTCAAATAACGGCGTAAGCTTGGTTCGGCAATTCCACCTTCCGGAGAATCAATGCGCGCCCGGCGCCGCACGCGGCCCCCGGCACCCTTGTGCTTTTGCGGTTGCAGCGATTTTCGCGATTTCGCCTGAGGGGCGCATTTGGGCCGTAATCGATTACGCGGCGAAAAATTTTTTTGATGGCCACGGGATTTCCATAACGGGGCTCCATAAACATTAACTATCGGACATGTTTGGATTTTTGTTTCACACTTTTGAAATGTGTTGCAGCTAAACGTGCATAGGTCGAAAAATTGTCTGTAACTGATACCTTGACGTTTCGCGTCGCGCCGGATCATTTAGGCCCAAACCTGTATCGGGAACGGTTAACAACCGTTAACAATGTGGGTCGCCTTTTGAACGGGAATGGTTCATACTGGCAAAGTTTGTGCCCGGGCCGGGACAGGATGCGGACGTCAGAATGCCGCACAGGCGCCGAAACGGGCACGCAAGGTCCGAGTGAGAAATTTGAGGCCGCTGGCCTGATCTTTTCCACCGGGGCTTTTGGTTTTAACATGGGGTAAACGCTTCCCCCTTAGTCCTTGGTCAGCCCTCCGGGCGTAGTCCATATTCAGGAATTGGCGAAAGATGCTCGAACACAAGAAACACAATCCGCTCATTGCTCTGCTTGGCGCAGCTGCCCTGCTGATGAGCTCTCCGGTGCTGGCCCAGTCGGCTGCCGCTCCGGAACCGGCGACCTCCACCGCCGCTGCCGCTCCGGCGACGACGGATACGGCTGCCACCGATGACTCTTCATCGTCCAGCTCCAGCCACGGCGGCAAGGCTGACGTCAACTTCGTCACCATGTTCTCCGGCGCTACGATCGTCGTTAAGGTCGTCATGATCCTCCTGGGCGTTTGCTCGATCATCTCCTGGATCCTGCTGATCATGAAGCTGCTCGACTTCTCGAGCCTGAACCGCGTCTCGAACAACTTCCTCGAAGCCTACCGCGGCGCCCGCTCGATCGCGGACATCAACCGCATCGCCGTCTCGGACGAGTTCGCCGGCAACCCGCTGGCCGATATGGCCGCCGTCGGCACCGAAGAAGTCCAGCTGTCGAAGCAAGCCGGCCTGCAGATCTCGGGCGAGCACAAGGACTCGACCCTCAACCGTGCGCAAGCCTCGATCCACGCCGTCCAGGCCGGTCTGGCCAAGCGCCTGTCGGGCGGTCTCGCCTTCCTCGCTTCGGTCGGTTCGACCGGCCCGTTCATCGGTCTGTTCGGTACGGTTTACGGGATCATGAACTCGTTCATCGGTATCTCGAACTCGCACACCACCAGCCTCGCGGTCGTCGCCCCGGGGATCGCCGAAGCCCTCATGGCTACCGGTCTCGGCCTGATCGCCGCTATCCCGGCCGTCGTGATGTACAACGTGTTCAACACCGGCATCACGCAGTACGGCACCCGCTCGGAACAATTCGTCTCGGAACTGATGAACTCCCTGTCGCGTCAGCTTGACAAAGGGGCGTAATCACGATGGGCGCCAAGCTATCAGGAGGTGGCGGCGGCTCGAAATTCCACGTCGAGGCAAACCACGACATCAACGTTACACCCTTCGTGGACGTGATGCTGGTTCTGCTCATTATCTTCATGGTTGCCGCACCGCTGGCGACTGTGAACGTAGAAGTGAAATTGCCGCCGGCATCCGTTAAACCACAACCGAACCCGCCGAAACCGATCTACATCTCGCTGCAAGCAAACGGCAACGTGTATGTCGGTGACGATCCGAGTTCGCTGGACACGCTGGGGGATGACCTCCGTGCGCGTATCGGCCAACGGGATCCGGATCAGGAACGCATTTTCATCCGCTGTGACAAGGGCACCCGCTACGCCGAGTTCATGAAGCTGATGAACAAGCTGCAGGACAATGGTTTCTACAGCGTTGCGCTCCAGGGCGAAGATGCGAACCAGTAAAAGGGTCTAAGGTTTATGGACGAAACACCCCATAGAAAACGGGACCCTATCCTCGACCCACCCGAGAAGAAAAATTCCTCTTCTCTATTTGTCGGGATTGGCGTCGCCGCCGCACTCCACCTGGGCGTGGCCTACTACTTCCTTCAGGCCCGCTTCCAGATTCACGAGCAGAAGTTTACGGATGAGAAGGTGAACGTCGACCTGGTCGCGCCGCCTCCGCCTCCGCCACCTCCGCCACCTCCGCCTGCGCCGCCGCCGAAAGCGCCGCCGCCCCCCGTGGTCCAGCCGCGCGTCACGCCGCCGACGGATGTTGCTCCGCCGCCTCCGATCCCGGTGCCGCCCGTTCCCAAGGAAGCGCACCAGGATTACAAGGAGCCGCCGCAGCAGATGAACCAGAACACGCCGCCTCCGGTGGCGCCTCCGGCTCCCGCCTACGTCACTCCAAAGTGGGCGAAGTTCCCGGACTTCAACGACTACTATCCGTCGCGCGCGTCGGAAGATGAAGTTGAAGGCGCCGCTACGGTCGAGTGTACGATCATCAGTGCCGACGGCCGCATCAAGTGCAGCGTCGTCAGCGAAACGCCCGCCGGTTACGGCTTCGGCGCTGCTGCCGTTAAGGCTCTTGAATCCAAGGGCCGGGTCGACACCGGTGGTGGACAGGTTCAGGTCGGCGCCAAGCTGAAGCAGACCTTCCGCTTCCAGCTGGGTTAGGCTTTCCGCCATACCAAACGAAGAACCCGAGGCCCCAGGCCTCGGGTTTTTTACTGCGCGCAGACCTGTCCGCAAACGAACACAGCGGAGCCGCAAGGGGGGACGAGAGCCGCCATCTCTTGTTATTTTATGTTTTAAATCAATATTTTAATTGCGTTGCCGCTGTTTGTCCCTAAGCCGGCGAGGGCGTATCATGGGATGACGGCAGCAAGACCGTCTTCGAGAAGAAAATTCCTTCCAGACCTTTTGATGCAGTGAGCAGCAGCCCGGTCGCCCAGCCCGCGAAGACAGCTGCCGGCACTTCTGGCAGGTTTCACAACATGGAGGAGTTGAAATGGATGAACCCGTCCACGGCCGTCACGCGGCCATCTACGCCGCCCCGGCAAAGCGTCTGCCCAAATCGTTCTATCTCGGCCTCGGCATAGCCGGCGTCATACATGCCGGCCTGGCCTGGTATCTTATCAACCAGACCTTCGCCGTGCCCCGGGCGGAGGCGGTGCCTGAGGGGCCGGTCATCATCATAGACACCTTCAAGCCGCAAAAGCCGGTCGTCACGCACGACGACCCCAAACCGGTCAAGGCGGCGCCGCCGGTCCACGATGCGCCGATCACCGAAAAGACGACACAGACCATCGATATCGCGCCGCAGCCGAAGGGCGAACAGACCCTGACGCCGCCGGACAAGCTGCAGGTTGTCGAGATACCAAAGGGCACGTCCGATACCTCATCTTCGGCGAGCGTCATCGTGGCGCGCTGGGCCAGATTTCCGGACGCCGACGCGCTTGCCAGCTACTATCCGGCGCGCGCCGCCGAGGACGAGGTCGAAGGCAGTGCGACGGTTCAGTGCACGGTTCTCGACACCTCGGGCCGTGTCGCCTGCGTGGCCGTCGCCGAATCGCCGGCACGCTATGGCTTCGGTGCGGCGACGGTGCGCATGGTGCAGGACAGGGGCCGCGTGGATACCAGCCAGGGCAATGCCCCCGTTGGATCGATCCTGCGCCAGACCGTTACCTGGCGCCTCAACTGACACCCGGTGGTTCCTGACGATAACGTCCCGGGGCTCGCCACCGGGGCGTTTTCCATCTATATGATCGGGATCAATTGCCGGGAGCAATATATGACAGGTTCGAAATACGTGCGCGCCGCTGCGGCGGCGGCGATACTGGCGGCGGCCATGGCGGTGTCGGGCTGCGAGACCAATGAAACGCTCGGCCGTTCGCAACTGATCCTTTTCGACGAAAGCACGTTGGAGCAGGGGGCGCTCAGCGCCTGGCAGGAGCAGCTGAAGACGGCAAAGATTTCGCGCGACCCCGTGCTCAATGCCCGCATCCAGAAGGTCGGGGGACGCATCGTCACCGCCGCCGGCATGGGCGGCCGCCAGTGGGAATACGTTCTGTTCGACGATCCCCAGCCCAACGCCTTCGTCATCCCGGGTAATAAGGTCGGCGTCAATACCGGCCTGTTCAAGGTGGTGAAGAACGACGACCAACTGGCGGCCGTGCTGGGTCACGAGACCGGCCACGTCATCGCCCGCCACGCCGCCGAACGCGCCTCGCAGCAGGCGGCGGCGGGGGTGGCGCTCGATGTCGCTACCCACGCCACCAGCGGCAAGGTCCAGCAGGTCGTAGCCAATTACGGCGGTCTGGGCGCCCAGGTCGGCATCCTGTTGCCCTATTCGCGCAAGCACGAATCCGAAGCCGACCGCATCGGCGTCGATTTGATGGTCAAGGCAGGCTACCACGCATCGGAAGCCGTGGTCCTGTGGGAAAACATGATGGCGCAGAATTCAGGCGCGCCGCCGGAATTCCTGTCGACCCACCCGTCGGACAAGACGCGGATCAACGACCTCAAGGCCTACATCGCGGCCAGGGGATACAAATAACGGATTGAATGCACAGTTTTCGCCATGCGGGTCTTGATAAAAGGGGCGCATGGCGTTAGACACGCGCTTCCTGCGATGACGTGCCGCCTTAGCTCACTTGGTAGAGCGCCAGATTGTGGCTCTGGAGGTATCTGGTTCGAAACCAGAAGGCGGTACCATCGCAGGCCCGAACCGGATTTCCAGACAATATGTCGCATAGCTGCCTTATCCGGACACGGTTAAGGCGACGGAACTCCTGTTTGTGTGCGGTAGGCTATGACGACTCCTTCCTCCCTTATCGTTATCGGCGCCGGTATTGCCGGCTTGTGCATCGCGGCGGTCGCGCAGTCGCGCGGCCTTGGCGTCACTGTGATCGCGCGCGATCGCGGCGGCGCCACGGCCTCCGGTGTCGCCGCCGGCATGGTTGCCCCGGCCCTGGAAGCCCTGACCGAGCCTGAGCCGGATATTGCCTATTCCAGGCTGAAGGCCGCGGAACGGGAATGGCAGGCGCAGGACGCCGCGTGGGGAAAACCCCTGAACGCCCTGATCGCGCAGGCGCGGGCGGACGCCGACATCCGCTATGTCTGGCCGCAGAGCGACAATGCCAGCGACATCACCACGCCGCGGCTGCACGCCATGGGTGTCGCCTTCCGCGCCCTGAAAGACGAAGAGCTGGGGCCGGTGGCCAGCGATTGCGACGGCGTACGGATCGAAGGCGACTGGCTTGTGTCGGCGAACGCCGTCCTCGATCTGCTGGAGGCGCGAATCGTCGAAGGCGGAGCGCAGATCATCCCGGGAACGGCCGAATCGATATCGGCGACGCAAGTAAGGCTCGCTGACGGCACGGTCCTGACCGCCGGTCATGTCGTCGTGGCGGCAGGGTACGATTCGGCGGCCTTCTGCGGCGACGTGCCGGCCTTGAAGACGCTGTCGCCGATCAAAGGCCACCTGCTGGAGCTTGACAGGCAAGGGGCGGCGGGGGTGTTGCGCTCGCCGCTCGGCTATCTGGCCGGATACGGCGATACGGCCCGCTTCGGCGCGACCATGCAGTTCGGCCGCGCCGATACGGAGGTCGAGCCGGCGGCGGTTGCCGACCTGAAGGCGCGTGCGAAACAGATACTGCCCGATCTCGATCTGTCGGGAGCCGAAGCAAAAGCCGGCGTGCGCGCCGCGACTCCGGATGGCTGGCCGATGATCGGCCGCGATATCGCCTCGGGCGTGCTGGTGGCCGTGGGGATGCGCCGCAACGGCTATATCTTCGCGCCGCTGGCCGGTCGCATCGTGACGGCGCTTATTTTGAACGAAGATCTGCCCGACGACGCGGCGCTGTATCGGCCGGACCGGTTTTAAAGCCGTATTAACCATGGCGTGGGCAATATTTGCCCATGCCGACATCCGTAACGCGTCCCCAATCCCTTCTGAATGGCATAGGCGAGAGTGCCGAGACGGTGGCCCATGGCGTCATGGGATCGCTTCAGCGCGCCGCCAGCGCTACCGGGGTCGATTTCGGTTACCTTGTCAAGACAGCGCAACGCGAAAGCTCGCTCAATCCCAATGCCAGGGCCAGGACGTCGTCGGCCGCCGGCTTGTTCCAGTTCGTCGAGCAGACCTGGCTGGGCGTGCTTAAGGCCAGCGGCGCCAAGCACGGCTACGGCGCCTATGCCGACCAGATCGTGAAGGGCAGGGACGGGCGATATCGCGTGGCCGACCCCGGTATGCGCCATCAGGTCATGAGCCTGCGCTATAATCCCGACGCCAATGCCGTCATGGCCGCCGAAATGACCGCCGGTCACGCCGCCTACCTCAAGGGTCGTATCGGCCGCGATCCGACCCAGGGCGAGCTCTATGCCGCGCATTTCCTGGGGCCCGACGGGGCGGCCGATCTTATCTCGGCCAATGCCTCGCGGCCCGGGGCGCGCGCCGCCTCGCTCTTCCCGGCGGCGGCTCACGCCAACCCGGCCATCTTCTATCGCAACGGCAAGGCGCTGGATGTCGCCTCGGTCGTCAGCAACCTGACACGCACCGGCGGCGATGCCCCCATGCCGATCGCCCCCGCCGAGTCCGGCGATGACCCGCAGGCCTCCGACAGCCTGGGCGGCAATCCGTTGATCGTGGCGCGGCTCGACAAGCTCAAGGCCGACGAGGCGATCATGCAACTGGTCTTCGGGGACGGCTCCGGCGATTCCAGCGGTCTTCTGTTCGCCACGCAATTGATGTCGGCCTTCGGGCCGGAAGGCGCCGACGGCGACAGGTCGCGCCTGGCCGAAATGACCAAGGCGTTCGGCGGCACCGGCAACATGATGGGTTAAACGATTTCCAGCGCCTTGTGGAACCGCCAGCCAAGCCGGGAAATCCCGAAGCTGACGGCGACGATTTCCACGCCGGCCGCGCGCGCCGTGTCGTAGGCGCGGCCGAAATCGGGATCGCAGTCGCGGGCCGCGTCGAATCGGTCGACGTCGTCGCGCTGGACGCAGATAACGACGACCGCGCGGAAACCGGCCTTCACCGTTGCGGCCAGCTCGTACATGTGCTTGGTGCTGCGCGCGGCTTCGCAGTCCGGAAATTCGGCCAGGCCCGGCGTGCGCGAGAGATGGCAATTCTTGATCTCGATATAGGTGTCCGGGTGCCCGGCGTGCCCCGTGGCGAGCAGGTCGATGCGCGAATTGACCCCGTACCTTACCTCGGGCCGGACCTGGCCATAGCCCGAAAGCTCGGGAATCAGGCCCGCGGCAATGGCCAGCGGGACCAGTTTGTTGGGGCGCTGCGTGTTGATGCCCGCCCAGGTGTCGCCCTGCTTCAGCGCCTCCAGGCGATAGCGCAGTTTCGCCGTAGGGCTGTCGACATCGGCGTACAGGGCCGGCGTTCCCGGATCCAGCAGCCCAAGTATCTTGCCGCCGTTGGGGCAGTGTGCTGTAATGGTTTCAACCGTATCGAACGCGTCCGTGTCGATGTCCGCAAAGAATCGCTTGTAACGCGCGCGCAAACGCCCGATTTTCAGCTCCGGCACCGATAACAGTCTACCTTCAGCTTCCGGAGTTGCACTCATGACTTCGACTTCCAATCCGACCGCCGCCATCATGATCATCGGCGACGAAATCCTGTCGGGGCGTACACTGGACTCGAACGTCAACACAATCGCCAAATTCCTGGCGGCGCTTGGCATCGATCTCAACGAGGTGCGCATGGTGCGCGACGTCGAAGAGCAGATCGTCTCGGCCGTCGTGGCGTTGAGCTCGGCCTACGACTACGTCTTTACGACCGGCGGCATCGGACCAACGCACGACGACATTACCGCCGACGCCATGGCCACGGCCTTCGGCGTCGGTATTTCCGAGCATCCCGAAGCCCTGCGCGTGCTGCAGGAGCGCGCCGACAAGATGGGGTGGGAGCTCAACGCCAACAGCCGCCGCATGGCGCGCATCCCCGACGGCGCCAGCCTGATCAAGAATCCCGTGTCGGCGGCGCCGGGCTTCCAGATCAACAACGTCTTCGTCATGGCGGGCGTGCCCAAGATCATGGAAGGCATGCTGTCGGACGTGGCGCCGCGTCTGAAGACCGGCCGCAAGGTTCTGTCGTGGACGCTTAAGCTGTCCTACGTCGGCGAAAGCTGGGCGGCCGACGCCCTCAGGGATATCGACAACCGCTATGCCGATCTGTCGCTCGGCTCCTATCCGTTTGGACTGGGCCAGGGCGAATTCGGTACGCAACTGGTCGTCCGCGGCCAGAATGCCGAAAGCCTCGATGCTGCCGTTTCCGAGCTCAAGGCCGCCCTGGAACCCGTCATCTCCGAGGGCCGGAAGCGCAATCCCGAAGCCCGTCTTGAAGAAATTACCGCATAGGGGATATTCATGAAAGCCATTGCCGCCGGCCTCCTCGCCGCCCTTGCTCTCGCTGCCGCTCCGGCGCTGGCGAAGCCGGTCCTGACGCCGGAGGCGCAGGCGGGCGTTTTGCGTGACGACGCCCTGCAATCGAACGCCGCCTATCAGTGGGTCAGCGACATCACAACCCGCTTCGGCGCGCGGCCGGCCGGCAGCGCGAAAGAGCGGGCGGCGGGCGAATGGGCCGCGGCCCGGCTGAAGGCCATGGGCTTCGACACGGCCGTGGTCGAAAGCTTTCCGTACCACGCGTGGGTGCGTGGCGCCAACGACTCGATCGAGATCACCGGGCCGTTCCCGCAGAAGCTGGCCGGCGTGGCGCTGGGCGGTTCGACCGCCGGCGAGGTCGAGGCCGAGGCCGTCATTTTCGACTCTTGGCAGGCCTTCGTCGATTCGACGGCCGACGTGACCGGCAAGATCGTCGTCATCCTTCAGCCCATGGCGCGCTCGACGGCGGGCGAAGGCTATGGCGCCACCTCCGGGCCGATCCGCTGGGCCGGTCCAATGGCGGCGCAAAAGCGCGGTGCCGTCGGCTTCGTCATGCGGTCGCTCAGCACCGACGATCACCGGTTCCCGCACGCCGGCGCTACCAACTGGTCGGACGGCAAGGGTATCCCGGCCATGGCGATCAGTTCGCCGGACGCCGAGCAGCTTGGCCGTATCTCGGCCATGCAGCGCAAGGGCGAGGCCGGCCCGGTGAAGATCCACATGACGTCGGGCGCGGTCTTCCCCCCGGTCGGCACCTCGGTCAACGTGGTGGCCGAAATCAAGGGCTCCGAGCATCCCGAACAGGTGGTGGTCATCGGCGGCCATCTCGACAGCTGGGATCTGGGCACCGGCGCCATCGACGACGCGGCCGGCCATGCCATCGCCATCGCCGCGGCCAAGTCGATCCTTGACCATGGCCTGAGGCCCAAGCGCACCATCCGTGTCGTCCTGTGGGGCTCCGAAGAGATGTCCCAGCCCGAGGGCTTCGGCTCGGGCGGCTTCAACTACGCCAGGGCGCACGCGGCGGAGGCGCCGAACATGGTCGCCGCCATGGAGGCCGATTTCGGCGCCGACAAGGTGATCACCGCGACCCTGCCTGCGACCGCGGATGCGGCCTATGGCAAGACGATGAACCGGCTGCTGACGCCGCTCGGCATCGCCATCAAGCGCGAGCCGTCGACGGAAGGTGATTCGGATACCGACGTGCTCTATAATCTGGGCGTGCCGTGCCTGACGCTGAACCAGGACGGCTACGACTATTTCAATACGCACCATACGCCGGACGATGTGCTTGACCGCATCCATCCGGAGAACCTGAACCAGGTCGTGGCGGCCTGGTCGGCGACGCTGTGGATGATCGCCGGCAGCGACGTGACCTTCACGCGCCCCGAACCCGCCAAGGCGGAAAAGTAAGCAAGGACGGGATATGGCCGTCTCTGCGGAGCGGCGAGGGGCAGTGGCTGGGCGTTTTGCTTTGACCATATTCCGTCCCCAACGACCTGAGGATTCCCGGAATTATCTATCGACGCTGGCCTGGGCCTTGTTTATAACCCCGGCCTGGTCTTTGCGGGCATGGCGGAATCGGTAGACGCAACGGACTTAAAATCCGTCGGGGTAACCCGTGCCGGTTCGAGTCCGGCTGCCCGCACCAGGGACCCGGTCTCCGGACCCGGAGTTCGTCGCCGCGAACGGCCGACTTTCCAGCCCTGTGCCCGGCGAAGAGCGGGGCGGTCTGTTCTTCCGCGTCCCCATGCCGGGGTCAGGTCAGTGCCGCCTTGTCCGGAAGCGGCCAAATATTACCAAGATCACGTCCGCGATCCTTAAAGCATCCGGCGTTCGCCGTTACCCTGGCCCTGGACTATAAGCTGCTCGTTATTGTCGCCCGGAAAAATTTTTCTAGGTTCCGCGCCACAGTAAAACGTTTCGGGTGATATGGTTTCATTGTTTAAAGAAACTATCTTTTTGTTTATCTCTTTGATGTTCCGGATTTCAGGCGCGGCGATATATCAGTATACGGGCCGGACGCGTCGCATTCCGATGCAGTTGAAACATTAAATCTCTGTAATGTATCCCATTAAATGTTTGTAATGTTCCGTATTGTGGCGGAAAATTGACAGTGGGCCCCTTGACGATTGCGGGTTAACTGACTTTTGTAACGATCTCGATGCAAACGGCTGGAGTCCCCGTATGAACGGCAAGGTGAAGCGCGCAAACGGTCGGTTACGGTCCAGCCTCCTTGGCGGTGTCTTTCTTGCCCTTTCGATAGCGGCCGGAGCGGGGGCTGCGACCTACGCGCCGCCCGCCGCGCCCGTTTCGATCGATGCCCTGGCGCAATATGCCAGCCTTGAAGGGCTGACGATCTCGCCCGACGGCAAGCACATTGCCGGGCTTGTGGCGGTGAAGGGGCAGCAGTGGCCGGTTATCTCGATCTGGGATACCTCCGACCTGTCGAAGGCGCCGGTGTGGATTCCATCGGCGACGCAACGGATCGACGGCGTCGGCTTCTTCAGCAACGACAAGATCTATTTTCTGACCGAGCAGCCGATCACCGGCTATGACGGCCGTCCTACCTTTATCCGCAAGCTCTATTATGCCGATCTTGACGGCCGCAATATCGATGAGCCTTTCAAGATCACCGGTACGCTCAACAAGGACATCCGGGACCAGTTGGAGCGCGGGGCTTCCGCCACTGTCTTCAACGCCAACCTCTATGATGCCGACCGGGTCCTCATGGAGACGATCGATCCCGAGTCCCTGGTCCAGAAGGTATTCGAACTCGATATCAAGACCGGCCGCACGCGCACGGTCGCGCTCGGGTCGGACAAGATGTCCTACCTGTCCGAAGGCGTCGACCTGGCGACCGGCGACCTGATGATCCGCGCCAGCGTGGAACTGGTCGGCGAGGACTACTGGTACAAGGTCTACATCAAGGACAAGGCTACGGGGCAGTGGATCTACCACCCCAGGCTCAGCTACCCGTTCAAGGATCGCAGGACGATCAACATCCTCGGCTACGACACCGACCCGTCGAAACTGGTCGTCGCCACGGATCTCAAGAGCGACCACGCCCAGGTCTACGACTATGATATAAAGAGCCAGGCCTTTTCCGACGAACCGTTGTTCGCCAACGACAAATACGATGTCGGCGTCCGGTTCCACATCGACCGCGCCAAACGCGAGACCGACATCTTCACCGTCGTGGTGCATGGCCCGAGCGATACCGTGGCGTATCTCGACGACAAGTGGGCGGGCATCCAGAAGAGCCTGAAGGCGGCATTTCCAGGCAAGAGCGTCTATCTCAACGCGAATCGCGACACGCTGGAAAAGGCCGTCGTCACCGTAGATGCGCCCGACTACCCGACGGAATACTATCTCTATGCCGATGGCAAGCTGGTCAAGATCGGCGGCGAACGGCCCTGGATCGACCCGAAGACCCTCGGCAAGGCCGAGTTCGTGACCTTCAAGGCGCGCGACGGATTGGAAATTCCGGCCTTCGTTACCTACCCGGCCGGCTGGACGCCGGACCAGGGACCGGTGCCTCTGGTCGTCATGCCGCATGGCGGTCCGTGGGCGCGCGACGAATTCGAATGGGATCCTACCGGGTGGCCGCAATTCTTCGCCACGCGCGGCATCGCCGTCATCCAGCCGCAGTATCGCGGGTCGACGGGGTGGGGCTACAAGCTGTGGACCGCCGGCGACAAGGAGTGGGGCAAGAAGATGTCCGACGACAATGACGACGCCGCCGCCTATCTTGTGGCCCGGGGCGTCGCCGATCCCAGGCGGATGGCCATCTTCGGCTATTCCTACGGCGGATTCGCAGCCATGGCCGCCAGCGTCCGCCCGAACAGCCCGTACAAGTGCGCCATTGCGGGCGCAGGGGTGTCGAGTCTTGAGCGCATAGGCAATCTGTGGGGCGATGACCATCTGCAACGCGACATCCAGGGGCGGACGGTCGACGGCATGGACCCGTTGAAGAATGTCGCGAAGGCCAACATTCCGATCATGCTTTTCCATGGCGATCATGATCGCCAGGCCGACACCGATCATTCGCGCATGTTCTACGCGGCGATGAAGGCAGCGGGCAAGGATATAGAGTACCACGAAATCAAAGGGATGTGGCACACTATTCCCTGGCATGTGGACTGGCAGCAGCAGTCTTTGGGGTACATGCAGGACTATCTCAAAAGTCCTAAGTGCGGCCTTATGCAGTAGAAGTGATTTTGTTCGAGGGGGGATACAGGGCGTCGCAAGGCATGTTTGCGAAGCGATGCCGTGCGCCTGAATGAATATATTGTGTCTTTGTGATCACAATATGTGGTGTGTGCTGCGCATTACTGTGTTTTAATTTGCGTCGAATCTGTGACCGTTTAGTTTCGAGAATGCGGCAAGACGTTTTCAGAATCTTATCTTCCCGGAGTGATTTCATGTCCAACCCCAAAGGTTTCTCCCGCCACTGGTTGCTGGCGGGCACCATCCTGACGTCGCTGGCCCTC
Organism: uncultured Asticcacaulis sp.; assembly: GCA_936940865.1. Taxonomy (GTDB): domain Bacteria; phylum Pseudomonadota; class Alphaproteobacteria; order Caulobacterales; family Caulobacteraceae; genus Asticcacaulis. Next base: position 46,838 of record CAKZJB010000006.1, read on the forward strand.
GGCCTGCCGGCCGCGGCCCAGGACGCCTCGCAAAAGCCGGCCGACAAGAAGGCCGCCGAGACGACAAGCGCGCCCGCCACGGCCCCCGCGGCCGCCAGCCAGAGCGCCGACACGCAGGAAGTGGTGATTACCGGTTCGCGCATTCGTAAGAATGAATTCACGTCGCCCGCGCCGGTCCAGGTCATCACCGCCGAAAAGTCGAGCCTGTCCGGCATGGTCAGCGCCACTGAGGTGCTGCAGGGATCGTCGATCGCGGCGGGTGCCGGCCAGATCAACAATACCTTTACCGGCTATGTCGTCGACGGCGGCGCGGGCATCAACACCATAAGCCTGCGCGGTCTCGGCGCCCAGCGCTCGCTGGTCCTGCTGAACGGCCGGCGCATGCCGCCGGCGGGCGTCAGCGGAACGGTTGCGGCGGTCGACCTCAACTTCATCCCGCAGTCGCTGGTCCAGCGCTATGAAATCCTGAAGGACGGCGCGTCGTCGATCTACGGTTCCGACGCCGTGGCGGGCGTGGTCAACGTCATCACCGTCAAGAATACCGACGGCGTGGAAATCGGCACCGACATCAGCAAGACCGAGCACGGCGGAGCGGACGAAGGTTCGGTCTACGCCATGTATGGCAAGACCTTCGACCGCGGCAATTTCCTGGTCGCGGGCGAATACTACAAGCAGACCGAGCTGACCCTGGCCGACCGCGATCCGCTGTCCTGTCCGCAGGACTATTATTACAAGGCCGACGGTTCGCGCGCCGACCGCATCGATCCCGCGACCGGCAAGTACAAGTGCTATTCGACGACCGGCCTGTATCAGGGCGTGCTGTTCGACGCCCTGTCGGGCGACATCTACTATTACAAGCAAGGCGACACGTCGTCGGGTATCGCGAACTACCCGGTCTACACCAGCGGCAAACTGGTCGACTTCAATCCGGCTGAATCGATGAACACGACCATCTTCTCGCCGGTCAGCCACTATACCTTGTATGGCCAGGGCAGCTATCGTCCGGCGTGGGCGAACGGTGTCGAGTTCTATACCGAGCTGATGTATGCCGAGCGCAAGTCGTCGCAGCGCGAATGGGGCCAGATCTTCCCCTACTATTCACCCTATGCCAGCAATTCGCCGCTTTACGGCGTCTCCTATGCGCAGCCGGTCGTAATCCATCAGTTCGACGACAAGCAGGACGTCAAGTTCGGCCGCGTCCTCGGCGGCGCCCGCGGCGACCTGGGCAAGTGGAACTGGGATTCGTACCTGTCCTATTCCAAGAGCGACGGCACCTACGATTCGACGGCCATCTACGCCGATCGCGTCAATTGGGGCACGGGTCTCAACCAGAACACGTTCGCCTTCATGGACAACACGACCGGTGACGCCTGCGGCGTCGGCGCGCCGGCCGGCTGCGTGCCGTTGAACCTGTTCACGGCCGACGCCAACACCAAGGGCAAGCTGACCCCGGCGGAAGAGGCCTGGTACTTCACGGTCGACCACGGCCGCACGACCTACGAGCAGACCATCTTCGAAGGTACGATTACCGGCGACCTGTTCGAGCTGCCGGCTGGCGCTGTTTCGACCGCGCTCGGCATTTCGCTGCGCAACGACAAGATCGATGACCTGCCGGGCGCGCTGTCGCGGGCCGGCAATTCGTACAACCGTGCCTCGGCGGGCGAAACCAAGGGTTCGGACACCCTGTCGGAAGTCTTCGGCGAAGTTGAAATTCCGGTCGTACGCGGCCAGCCTTTCTTCGAAAAGCTGACGGTCGACCTGTCGAGCCGCTATTCGGACTACAAGAGCGTCGGCGGCGCGACCACTTACAAGGCCGGCTTCGACTGGGCCGTCGACAACATCCTGCGCCTGCGCGGCACGGCAGGCACTTCGTTCCGCGCGCCCGCGCTGTATGAACTCTATCTGGCTGGGCAGACCGGCTATCTGTCGCAACTGGGCGTCGATCCCTGCGTGCGGTGGGGCGCTACGGACAGCGAAGGTGCCTATCTTGTCCGCAATGCCACTGTCCGCGCCAACTGCGCCGCCGACGGCATTCCGGCCAATTATACGGGGAACGGCCCTTCGGCCCTGATCACGACCAGCGGCGGCAAGTACCTGCGGCCGGAAACGTCGTACGCGACGACTCTGGGTTTCGTGCTTACGCCGCCGGAGATGGGCTTCAAGCTGGCCCTCGATTTCTGGAAGATCAAGATTTCCAACCAGATTTCGTCGTCGGGTGCGGGCATTGTCGGCGCCTGCTACGCCAGCCAGGAATTCCGTTCAAAGCCCGGCTTCTGCGACCTGTTCCAGCGCGATACCAACCCGTCGTCGTCGACCTACCTGTCGATCACCAATATCGACGGCAGCTATCGTAACATCCCGGTCGAATCGTCGGCAGGGATCGACTATACGGCGTCGTACGATCATACCTTCAACTTCGGCACCCTGAGTTCGGAAGCCCAGTTCAGCTGGTACAAGTACGACAAGTCGCAGCTCTATCCGGGCGGTGTCGTCAACCAGTACACCGGTCTCATCGGCCAGCCGAGCTGGGTCGGCAACGTCCAGACGCGTTTCAAGCGCAAGGACTGGACGCTGACCTGGACCTTCAACTACACCGGCAGCTCGACCAACATCGGCTACAAGGGCGAAACCGGCAATACGGACGGCCTTGTCAGCTATGCGCCCAACGCGACCTACGCGGCCAGCACGCATCCATTCGTGACGCACGATCTCAGCCTGCGCTATCGCGGCAAGAGCTATGAGATCATTGTCGGCGCAAAGAACATCCTGGACGAGCAGGCCCCCATTCTCGGCAACGGCGTCTACGCCGGCTCGGCGTCTCGCCTCGGTGCCTATGCGTTCTCAAGCCAGTACTCGGACGGCATTATCGGCCGCCAGTGGTACCTGCACGTCAACAAGAACTTCTGATCGCAGCCTTAAGGCAGAAAGAAAGGCGGTGAGGGGAACCTCACCGCCTTTCTTTTCGTTTGCGTTGGCGCAGGCTTTACAGGACGCCCAGCATCTGGGCGACCAGGGGATGGCGCACGATGTCCTTGTCCTTGAGGCGCACGACCGCGATGGTGTCGACGCTCTCGAACTTGTCGGCGACGTCGGCCAGGCCCGACACGCCGGCCAGCAGGTCGGACTGTGCCGGGTCGCCGGTCACGATCATGGTCGAGTTCCAGCCGAGCCGCGTCAGCAGCATCTTAAGCTGGACATAGGTGCAGTTCTGGGCCTCATCGATGACGACGAAGGCGTTGTTGAGCGTGCGGCCGCGCATGTAGCCGACCGGAGCGATCTCGATCAGGCCTTCGGCCATCAGCGCCTTGACGCGCTTCATCGACAACCGGTCGGTCAGGGCGTCGTAGAGGGGCCGCAGGTAGGGCGCCAGCTTGTCTTCCATGTCGCCGGGCAGGAAGCCGATCGATTCGCCGGCTTCGACCGCCGGGCGCGACAGCACGATGCGGCCGACCTTGCCGGCTTCCAGCGCCTCTACGGCCTTGGCGATGGCCAGGTAGGTCTTGCCGGTGCCTGCGGGGCCCAGAGCCAGGATCAGGTTCTTTTCATCGATGGCGGACAGCAATGCCGCCTGGCCTTCGGATTTGGGTTTGATCGTCTTGACGTAGCTTTGATCCCTGTCCTCGTTCGCCGCATGGCCCATCGGCGACCAGCCGCCGCCTGTATGCACGTTCAGCCGGCGCACCTTCGTGTCGGGCTGAAACGCCGCCTCATCCAGATGGCCTTCACGCAGGAAACGCTTGGCGGATCGCTTGGTCATGGACGTGCTCCTTTACGGGCATAAAAAAAGGCGAAGCCACAAGAGGCATCGCCGGACGAACGGACAGGACTGAAGAACAGGCTTCGGGCAGAGGGGCCGCCGCTGCCGAACACCGGCGGCGGAGGAAGTGGGATACCAGACATGCTACGCGGTCTTGCCACATGAACCTCACAGGTCTTAAAGCCTGAAGGCGCGGCCAGCGTAAACGCCCGCCGCACACCCATTGGAGGAGACCTGATTCCCCCGTAAGGATGCTATCAGATTCTCCCTGCCGGGTTACCGAAATCTTAAAAATCGCAGCCCTGTGGATAAATTCACGGAACTGTAATATCCGGAGGCTTTATGCCTGTTTACGCACTCGATGATGTTTCGCCCGCCCTGCCGGAAGAGGGAACGCACTGGATCGCCCCCGACGCGTCCGTCGTCGGCAACGTGCGGATGGGCGAGGGCGCCAGCGTCTGGTTCGGGGCCGTGGTGCGCGGCGACAACGACCCCATCACGATCGGCGCCCGCAGCAACATCCAGGACGCAAGCGTGCTGCATTCCGATCCGGGCAGCCCGCTGACGATCGGCGAGGGCGTTACCGTGGGGCATAAGGCGGTGCTGCACGGCTGCACCATTGGTGACAATTCGCTGATCGGCATCGGCGCCGTGGTGTTGAACCGCGCTCGCATCGGCAGGAACAGCCTGGTGGGGGCGGGCGCGTTGGTGACCGAGGGAAAGGAATTTCCCGACGGCGTGCTGATCGTGGGTTCGCCGGCGCGGGCGGTGCGTGAACTGACACCGGAGCAGATCGAAGGCCTCAGGCGCTCGGCGGAGCACTATGTCGGCAATGCGCAAAGGTTTGCGAGGGGACTGAAGCTTTTTTCTCCTCCCCGTCGTTAGATGGGGAGGAGAAATTGGCTACGACGCCGCCCTGGCCTCGGCTATGCCCTTGTTGGCAAGCTGGTCGGCGCGTTCGTTGAGGTCGTGGCCGGCGTGACCCTTGACCCAGTGCCAGCGGATGGTGTGGCCCTTCTGCGCGGCGTCCAGGCGAATCCACAGGTCGTCGTTCTTAACCGGCTTGTTGTCGGCCGTCTTCCAGCCGCGCTTCTTCCAGCCGTGGATCCATTCCTTGATGCCCTTCAGCACATACTGGCTGTCGGCATGCAGATCGACGTCGCAGGGCTTTTTCAGCGCCTCCAGCGCCTGGATGACGGCCATCAGTTCCATGCGGTTGTTCGTCGTCACCCCCTCGTAGCCATACAGCTCCTTTTCATGGCCGTTGGCCATCAGGATCGCACCCCAGCCGCCCTTGCCCGGATTGCCCTTGCAGGCCCCGTCCGTATAGATTTCGACCTTTGGTTTCACGCTGGCGCTGGGCGGCTTCATGCTTGTGTCAGCACGCGCGGCAACTTGAACGTCACGGTTTCCTTGACGCCGGAATTTTCGATGATCTCGGCGTCAAAGCGCTCCGTCACCGCCCTGATCAGGTCGGTAATCAGATTTTCCGGCGCCGACGCGCCCGCCGAAATGCCCAGCGTGTCGACGCCGTCGAACCACGACCAGTCGACGTGGCTGGCGTCGTCGACCAGATGGGCGGCGCGGGCGCCGGCGCGCAGGGCGACCTCGACCAGGCGCTGCGAATTGGACGACTTGGCCGAGCCGATCACCAGGACCAGGTCGCAATCGGCTCCGATCTGCTTGACGGCCTCCTGGCGGTTGGTGGTGGCGTAGCAGATATCTTCCTTGTGCGGCTCGGCGATGTCCGGAAAGCGCTCTTTCAGCACGCCGACGATATCCGACGTGTCGTCGACCGACAGGGTGGTTTGCGTGACGAAGGCGACGTTCTTCGCGTCCTTCGGCGTAAAGGCGCGCGCATCCTCGACGGTTTCGATCAGCCTGACCGATCCTTCCGGCAACTGGCCCATGGTGCCGATGACCTCGGGGTGGCCGGCATGGCCGATCAGCACGATTTCGCGGCCTTCGCGGAAATGGCGCTCGGCCTCGACATGGACCTTGGAGACCAGCGGACAAGTGGCGTCGAGATAGAACATGTTGCGCGACCTGGCCTCGGCCGGGACCGATTTCGGTACGCCGTGCGCGGAAAACACGACCGGGCGGTCGGGCGGGCACTGTTCCAGTTCCTTGACGAAGACGGCGCCCAGCGCCTTCAGCCGGTCGACGACGTGTCGGTTGTGCACGATCTCATGGCGCACATATACCGGCGCGCCGTAAAGTTCGAGCGCGCGTTCGACGATCTGGATGGCGCGGTCGACGCCCGCGCAGAAGCCGCGCGGCGTGGCGAGATAGACCTTGAGGCGTTGAGGAGCAGGGGACATGACTCGTCATGTAAGGCTTTTTGGCTGTGCGCGCCATAGCGGAGGCGCAGATGACGCAGATATCACACCTGAATATCCTCCGCCGCGATTTGGCCTTACTCCGTCGATAAAACCCTTTGAATTCGCACCCGCAGGCGCTACACATCGCCTGAAGGCTCCGTCTTCGGGGGAGGCTGAGCCGCTGACTGTTCCCCGTACTTTTAGGAATCGCCACGCCCATGATGCCTTTCTCGCGTAGACTTCTGGCCGGCCTGTGCATCGGTGTCCTTCTGAACACCGGAGCCGTCGTCGTTGCCCACGCCCAGCAGCGGGGCGGCGACCAGAGCGACGACGACAAGGCCCAGGAACGCGCCAAAAAGGACGAAGAGTGGGGCGACCGCCAGCTGTCGCTCAAGAAGCTGCATGCCGAAGGCCCGTGCCCCTACGTCAAGGTCCTGTACGACGCCGCGCGCTATCATGAGTTCAAGGACAACAAGGAAACCAGCAGCGCCGCCCAATGGACCGGCGAAATCAACGGCGTGAATTCCGATTGCGCCTACAAGGGCGGCGAGCCGATCCAGGTCGGCATGGACATCGGCTTTTCGCTGGGCCGCGGCGCGGAGGCCGACGGCCAGACCAAGGTCTATCACTACTGGGTGGCTGTGACCGAGCGCGACAAGACCGTGCTGGCCAAGCAGGAATTCGATCTGCCCATCACCTTCGCGCCCGGCGAGCAGCGTCGGGACGTCAATACCCGAATCGAAAACATCGTCATCCCGCGCAAGGACGCGACCATTTCGGGCTCGAACTTCGAAGTCCTGGTCGGTTTCGACGTGACGCCCGAAATGGCCGAGTTCAACCGCGAAGGCAAACACTTCCGCTTCGTCTCGAACGACGAAAAGAAGTAAATCCAACGGCAATTGGATTTGGCTGAATTGCCGTTGGCAAGCGCTGGCGCGCGCCGCCCTCTTGTCCTCAAGGCGCGAACCGGGCCGACGCTTCGGCGTCGGGATAACGCTTCATGGGCGGCGAGCCATGCGGCGTCCGAGCTGAAACAATGCTTGTCATAGGGAAAGGGTCTGCTTAAGAAGCCGGGGTTTCCCGCCTTCCGGATCATTCCATGTCTGACGCTTTCGCTCCTTCGCACGATTTCAAGACGCAACTGACCGATCTGGCCTCGGCCGCTTTCGCCGCAGAGGGATTCGACGCGTCCGCCGGCCGGGTCCAGCCGTCCGACCGTCCCGACCTGGCCGATTTCCAATGCAATGGCGCCCTCAGCGTCGCCAAGCAGGCGAAGGCCAATCCGCGTGAGGTCGCCACCAAGATCGTCGCGCACTTCGCCGGCGACGACCGTCTGAAAAGCACCGATATCGCCGGCCCGGGCTTCCTCAACTTCGTGCTTTCGGATCGCGCCCTGAGCACCCGCGCCAATGAAATCGCCGCCGATCCGCGCATCGGCGCACCCGGCGTTGCGCAAAGGCGCAAGGTAATCATCGATTTCGGCGGCCCCAATGTCGCCAAGGAAATGCACATCGGTCACCTGCGCACCGCCGTGATTGGCGAAAGCCTGAAACGCGTCATGCGCTTCATGGGCGATGAGGTCATCGGCGATGCCCATTTCGGCGACTGGGGCTACCAGATGGGCTTGCTGATCGTGGCGCTCAGGGAAGAGCAGCCGGGCCTGCCGTACTATGACGAGGGCTTTACCGGCGACTATCCGGCCCAGCCGCCTGTGACGCTCGACGATCTCGGCCGCATCTACCCGGCGGCGTCCGAACGCGGCAAGACCGATACCGCCTTCCGCGACATGGCGCGCAAGGCGACCAAGGAATTGCAGGCCGGCCGCAGGGGCTACCGCGCCCTGTGGCAGCACTTCGTCACGGTCAGCCGTGAAGCGCTGAAACGCGACTATGCCGCGCTCGGCGTCGAGTTCGACCTGTGGTACGGCGAATCCGACGCCGACCCTTATGTCGAGCCGATGATTGCCGATCTCGACGCCAAGGGGCTTCTGGTCGATGACCAGGGCGCTCGCGTCGTCCACGTCGCCAAGCCCGGCGAGACGCGCAAGAAGAAGCTCGACGACGGCTCGGTGATCGAAGTCCCCAGCCCGCCGCCGCTGCTGGCCGTGTCGTCGGAAGGCTCTGCCATGTACGGCACCACCGACGTCGCCACCATCGTTCAGCGCCAGAAGGAATTCGGCCCGGACCTCAGCCTCTATATCGTCGACCAGCGTCAGGCCGAGCACTTCGAACAGGTCTTCCGCACGGCCTATCTCGCCGGCTACGCCCGCGAAGGCCAGCTTGAACACGCCGCCAACGGCACGGTCAACGGCCCCGACGGCAAGCCGTACAAGACGCGCGACGGCGGCACGCTGAAGCTGCATGTCCTGCTGGCCGAAGCGATCGAAAAGGCGACCGAACGGCTGCGCGAGGCCGGGCTGGGTGGGGGGCTGTCGGAAGCGCAGTTCGCCGACACGGCGCACAAGGTCGCGGTCGCCGCGCTCAAGTTCGCCGAGTTGTCGAACCACCGCCTGACCAACTACATCTTCGATCTCGACCGCTTCACGACCTTCGAAGGCAAGACCGGGCCGTACCTGCTGTATCAGGCCGTGCGCATGAAATCGATCCTGCGCAAGGCAGCGGAGCAGGGGCTGGCGGCCGGCACGATCGAGGTGACCGAGCCCGCCGAGCGAGAACTCGTCCTGCTGCTCGACGGCTTCGACGGTGCGCTCAAGGAAACCTATATCAAACGGGCGCCGAACCTGCTGGCGGACCACGTCTACCGGCTGGCCCAGGCGTTTTCGAAGTTCTATGCCGCCTGTCCGGTCCTGGCGGGTGACGATGCCGCCATCAAGGCGTCGCGCCTTGGCCTTGTGACCTTGACATTGAAGCAACTGGAACTGGGCCTCGACCTGATGGGCCTGTCGTCCCCAGACCAGATGTAAAGCGCGGGAAAGTAAGAAACCCCACCACATCTCCTTCGCCTTGCTTCGCAAAGGCTCAGTCGTGCGGTCCCCCTCCCCATCGCTTCGCGACGGGGAGGTATGAGAACGGGAAACCGCGCTTACTTGTACCTCCCCGTTCCGAAGGAATGGGGAGGGGGACCACCCGGAGCGTTAGCGCAGGGTGGTGGTGGGGTTTCTTGCTTTCTAAATCTCGCCCGTTACGCAAATCCTGCTGACAAAACGCCGAACTTAGGCTTTAGTGTTACCGGCAGGTTAACGCGGAACTTAGAAGCGTCATGGCGTCGAAGCAGGGGCAGGGGAAAGACACGCGCGCAGGCGGCTGGCATCTGCCGCTGTTCCGCAAACGCGCCGCCTTCTATATTGACGGCTTCAATCTCTACCACGCCATCGACGCCTATAAGCGCCCTTATCTCAAATGGTTGAATCTCAAGGCTCTCGGCCGCGCCATTGCGCCGAAATCCGAGGTCGTCAAACGGATCGTCTGGTGCTCTGCCATCCGCCCTCAGAACAAGAGCAAGGTCAAGCGCCACGAAGACTATATGAAGGCGTTGCAGGCCCAGGGCGTGCTTTGCCGCATGGGCCACTTTGTCCACGCCATGGACGGCTGCAATGCCTGCGGACATAGCTGGCAGCTTTCCGTCGAAAAGCAGGGCGACGTCAACCTGGCGCTGTCGATTGCGGCCGATGCCGAGGACGACCTGTTCGACGTCTGCTACCTCGTCACCGCCGACGGCGACCACGCCGCGACGGCCCGCTATCTCAAGCAGCGCTTCCCCAGGAAGAAGCTGGTCCTGGTGACGCCGCCCGGCCGTTATCACAACCGCCATATCGAACGCCTGGCCGACGCATGCGTCGAGATCGAGATGCACCATATCGAGGCGTCGCTTCTGCCGGAAATGACCAAGGTCCGCAAACGTCTGCTGGCCAAGCCGACCGTGATCGAGCGCCCCGAACAGTACGATCCGCCTCAACTGCGCGAAAAGGGCCATCTGCGCCTGATCGTCAACAACGGCTAATTCATATTTGCCGTGAGCGGGGTGTCGCGCCTTGACTCTTCCCCGCCCCGCAGGCACAAGGCGATCGTTCTTGCGGGAGAGATCGCGACTCAGGTCGCGACGCCGAAGGCGCAACCGCCCCGGAAACGCTCAGGCCCACGGACCGCAAGACACGCTAAAACGCTGGAAAGTGATGCCTCGAGCATCCGCCGACGGAGCAAGGACGCTTGATTTCAGCGTCTAAATCTCTCAGGCTATCAGGACAGCGGGGGCAGACACGTTCCACAGACGATCTGCGAGTCCCGCCATGGCCGACACCCACGACACTCCCCTCAAGTCCACTGTGCTCTGCGACCGCCACGTCGCGCTGGGTGCGCGCATGGTGCCGTTCGCCGGCTACACCATGCCGGTGCAGTATGAGGGCGTACTGGCCGAACATCGCTGGACGCGCGAGAGTGCCGGCCTGTTCGATGTTTCGCACATGGGCCAGGCGCGCCTGACGGGCAATGACGCCGTCGCCACGCTGGAAAGCCTGACGCCGACAGACTTTGCGGCGTTATCTCAAGGAAAGCAGAAATATTCCCTGCTCCTGAATGATACTTCCGGGATTCTGGATGATTGGATGGTGTCCCGGCCGGAGGAGGACGGCTTCTTCCTGGTCGTCAACGCGGCCTGCAAGGACCAGGATTTTGAGATCATCGCCGGCAGCCTGATCGGTGACACGCGCTTCGAAGTCCTCGACGGCCGTTCGCTCTTGGCCCTGCAAGGCCCCAAGGCGAAGGACGTTATGCAATCGGTCTGCCCGGCCGCCTGTGCCATGTATTTCATGGACTGCGGCACGTTCGAGATCATGGGCGAGACGGCCTTTATCTCGCGCTCGGGCTATACGGGCGAGGACGGCTTCGAAATCAGCGTGCCCAATGCCATTGCCGGCGCCCTTTGGGATCGCCTGCTGACCGATCCGCTGGTCAAGCCGATTGGTCTCGGCGCCCGCGACAGCCTGCGCATGGAAGCCGGCATGCCGCTCTACGGCCATGAAATGGATGCCGGCTATACGCTGGCCGAAGCCGACCTGAAATTCGCCATGTCCAAGTCGCGCTTCCTGCGTGGCGATATCAAGGGCATCGACCGCCTGAAAAAGCAGCTCGACGGCCATCTCGATCGCGTGCGCGTGGCGCTGAAAATCCTCAGCGGCCCGCCGGCGCGTGAAGGCGCCCCGATCGTTGCCAGGGACGGTGCTGTCCTGGGCAAGGTCACATCGGGCGGGCCGTCGCCGACCCTGGGCTATTCCATTGCCATGGGCTATGTGCCGCCCGCCGAATCTGCCGTCGGCACCGAGCTGGACGTCGAGGTCCGCGGCAAGCCCTATCCAGCCGTCATCGTTTCCCTGCCGTTCGTCGCCAACGGCTATCACCGTAAGCCCAAGGGGTAAGTCATGAAGTTCACCAAGGATCACGAATGGGTCGAGGTCACCGGCGAGACCGCGCTGGTCGGCATCACCGCCTATGCCGCCAACGCGCTGGGCGATGTCGTCTTCGTTGAAGTCCCGGACGTCGGCAAGGCGCTGAAAAAGGGCGACAGCTTCGCCGTGGTCGAAAGCGTCAAGGCGGCGTCGGATGTCTATGCCCCGGTGTCGGGCGAGGTCGTCGAAGCCAATAATGAACTTCCGAACAGCCCCGACCTGGTCAATGCCGCCCCGGAAGGCGCCGGCTGGATCGCCAAGGTCAAGCTGTCGGACGCGTCGGAACTCGACAGCCTGATGGACCGCGCCGCCTACGAAGCCTTCCTCGACACCCTGTAACCCTCCCGGATTCTTCCATTCGCGCGCCGTTTCTCCTCCCCATCAGAGATGGGGAGCGGGACCGCGAAGCGGTGGAGGGGTCAACTCCGAACTCTGGATGGTCTGATGCGCTACCTCCCCTTAAGCGATACCGACCGGGCATCAATGCTCGATACCATCGGCGTCAAGTCGATCGACGACCTGTTCGTCGACGTGCCGGCGCCCGCCCGCCGCGACGGCACCGTGGACCTGCCGAAATATGCCGGTGAAATGGAGGTCGAGGCGCAACTGAATGCGTTCGCCGCCGAAAACCTCAGCCCGTCGAAGGCGCCGTTCTTCATCGGCGCCGGCGCCTATCGCCACCACATCCCGGCGACGGTCGACCACATCATCCAGCGCTCGGAATTCCTGACCAGCTATACGCCGTACCAGCCGGAAATCGCACAAGGAACACTCCAGGTCCTGTTCGAGTTCCAGACCCAGGTGGCGCGCCTGACCGGCATGCCCGTGGCCAACGCTTCGCTCTACGACGGCTCGACCGCCGCGGCCGAAGGCGTGCTGATGGCGCAGCGCATCACCAGGCGCAACAAGGCGGTCCTGTCGGGCGGGCTGCATCCGCACTATCGCGAAACGATCGAGACCCTGGCCCACGCCGTCGGCATCGAGACAGAGGCCTCGGCCTTGCAGGTCGACGGCGAAGCCGAGGTGCTGCAACATATCGACGCCAATACGGCCTGCGTCGTCGTTCAGACGCCGAACCTGTTCGGTACGGCCACCGACCTGACCGAGATCGCCAAGGCCGCCCAGGCCGCCGGCGCGCTGCTGATCGTCGTCGTCACCGAGGTCATGTCGCTGGGCCTGTTGAAGTCGCCTGGCGAAATGGGCGCCGATGTCGTCGCGGTCGAAGGCCAGTCGATCGGCGTGCCGCTGTCTTTCGGCGGCCCCTATGTCGGCCTGTTCGCCGCCAAGGAAAAGTACCTGCGGCAGATGCCGGGCCGCCTGTGCGGCGAAACGGTCGACGCCGACGGCGAGCGCGGCTTCGTGCTGACGCTGTCGACGCGTGAACAGCATATCCGCCGCGACAAGGCGACTTCGAACATCTGCACCAATTCCGGCCTGTGCGCGCTGGCCTTCTCGATCCATCTGAGCCTGCTGGGGCAGACGGGGCTGAACCGCGTGGCCAGGATCAACTATGCCAAGGCGCACGCCCTCAAGGCCGAGCTGGCCAAGGTCGCGGGCGTCGAGGTCGTGACCCCGCGCTTCTTCAACGAATTCACCGTCAAGCTGCCCAAGGCCGCCGACGCCGTCGTCGAGGCCCTGGCGGCCAAGGGCATACTGGCGGGCGTGCCGGTTTCGCGCTTCGACAAGACTCCCGAATTCGCCAACCACCTGATCGTCGCGGCGACCGAAACCGTCAGCGACGCGGATATTGCGGCGCTTATCAGCGCCCTGAAGGAGGTCCTGTGATGGCCGACGCCCCCAAGATGAATTCGGTCGGCCGCCCGACGGCCCCCGCGATCGATGTCGAGACGACCTCGTTCAAGTCGCTGCTCGGCGGGCGCGGCCTGCTGCAGGACGAGAAGCTGATCTTCGAATGGGACGACTATTCGCGCACCGGCGTCGATTTCGCCGATATTGCCATCGATGCGTCCGACCTCGACGGCCTGATCCGCGATGACCTCAGCCTGCCCGGCCTGACCGAGCCGGAGGCTGTGCGCCACTATGTGCGCCTGTCGCAGAAGAACCACGCCATCGACCTGGCGCTCTATCCGCTGGGGTCGTGCACCATGAAGCACAATCCGCGCCTCAACGAAAAGATGGCGCGCCTGCCGGGCCTGGGCGACATCCACCCGCTGCAGCCGGTTTCGACCGTGCAGGGGGCGCTGCGCCTGATGGACAGCCTGGCGCACTGGCTGAAGACCCTGACCGGCATGCCGGCCGTGGCGCTGACGCCGAAGGCCGGCGCCAATGGTGAGCTGTGCGGGCTTCTGGCCATCAAGGCGGCGCATGAAGCCAAGGGGCAGGGGCACCGCCGCACCGTGCTGGTGCCGTCGTCTGCGCACGGCACCAACCCGGCGACCGCGGCCTTTGTCGGCTATACGGTGCGTGAAATCGCGCAAACCGCTGATGGCCGTGTGGACCTCGAAGACCTGAAGAGCAAGATCGACGACGGCATCGCCGCCATCATGCTGACCAACCCCAATACCTGCGGGCTGTTCGAGCGCGACATCATCGCCATCGCCGACGCCATCCACGCCGCGGGCGCCTATTTCTACTGCGACGGCGCCAATTTCAACGCCATCGTCGGCCGCGTCCGCCCGGGCGACCTGGGCGTCGACGCCATGCACATCAACCTGCACAAGACATTCTCGACGCCGCACGGCGGCGGCGGTCCGGGCGCCGGTCCGGTGGTGCTGTCCGAAGCGTTGGCACCTTACGCGCCGCGTCCCTGGGTCGTGGCGGGGGAGAGCGGTCTTGTCCTCGAAGAGCACGGCGAAGACGCGTCGCAGGCCAATTTCGGCCGCATGTGCGCCTTCCACGGCCAGATGGGCATGTATATCCGCGCCCTGACCTACATGCTGAGCCATGGCTCGGATGGCCTGCGCCAGGTCGCCGAGGACGCGGTGCTCAACGCCAACTACATCAAGGCGTCTCTGTCCGACGTCATGAGCGTGCCCTTCCCCGAAGGGCCGTGCATGCACGAGGCCCTGTTCGACGACCGCTGGCTGGAAAACACCGGCGTGACCACGCTCGACTTCGCCAAGGCGATGATCGACGAAGGCTTCCATCCGATGACCATGTACTTCCCGTTGGTCGTGCACGGCGCCATGCTGATCGAACCGACCGAGACCGAGTCCAAGGCCGAACTCGACCGCTTCGTCGCCGTGCTTAAGGCTCTGGCCGAGGCGGCGCTCAAGGGCGACGTCAACCGCTTCAAGGGCGCGCCGTATCTTGCGCCGGCCAAGCGTCTCGACGAGACCCGCGCCGCCCGCCAGCCCCGTTTGACCTACGGCTGATTTTGCACCTTCCCGTCGCCTTGGCGATGGGGAGGCGCAACGGCGCGCCCATCGCTTTTTTGCAGGCCGTTCCCATATCATCGGCACGGCTGTCGGCGGAGGTGACATGACGATCGTCTTCAAAATCATCATGATGATCGCGGGCGCCGTGCTGATGGCCCTGGGCCTGGCCATTTCGCCGTTGCCGGGGCCTCTGGGCCTGCCTGTCATGCTGGTCGGGCTGGTCCTGCTACTGCGCAGTTCGACCTGGGTGAAGCGCCAATTCGTCCGCCTTGTGCACAAGCATCCCAAGTGGCTGGGGCCATTGCGCTCCCTGATGCGGCCACGCGCCAGGTTCGTCGCCATCCTGTGGCGCTTCATGCTGCGCGCCGAGGGCCTGGCGCTAAAGCCGCGCAACAGCATCCTGCGTCGAATCCGCCGGTTTTTCCGTCGCCGTCGTCACGCCCCTCCGGCGCCAGCCTGAGATTATCGAAACACAGAGTGATCGCGTTTTGTTCGCGCGCATATGGCGTTTTTCCACAGATGCCCCTATGTCGGAACCGCGTCGCAACGCCTTTGATTTTCTGCATTCGCGGGGCGGGGTGACCTTACGAAAATTAAATTTCGTCCATCTTCATTCTGTATTCAGCCTGCGCCCTTACAATGTCGAAATGCGTCTCCATATGGGGGAGACAGGCAGGGTTAAAGACGCTTCGTCTGAACGTCAATCAGGGGCGGCAAGGGGCCCATCGGAAAGTCAATGTCGAGTGAACACGGCACATCGCTGATCCCGCACAAGTCGCATGGCTCGCGCCTGCGGTCGATGAAGCGTACTTTCAAGCGCTTCACGAAAAAGGCGCTGGGCTGGGTGCTGATGGCGCTCGGCTTCGTGCTGATCGCCGCCGGTTTCGTGCTGATCATCATTCCGGGCCATTACTTCCTGATCGTCGCCGGGCTGATCCTTGTGCTGCGCAACGCCTTCTGGGCGCGCCGCCAGTTCATCCATCTCAAGCGCCGCCACCCCAACTGGATCATGCCGATCCGCAAGCTCCTGCGCCGCAATCCGCAGATCCTGTCGGTGATGTGGCAGCAGACCCTGCGCGTCGAACGCCTGATCATCCGCAGGGGCAGCCACCTCAAGCTCTTCCGCCGCCGGTTTTTTCGTAAAGCGCGGCCGGCCTGAACCCGTCCGCGATCCGCAAGATTTGAAAACGCCCGCCGAATGATCCGGCGGGCATTTTTGTTTTTCCTCTCCCTGATGATAGTCTGACGGGAAGGCGAGGGGGAAACGATGACCGCAGGCGACACACGCTATCTGATTGAGACGGTGAAGGCTGCCACGCCCTGGCATGTCTTCCTGACGCAGATGGGTTTGGCAGACAAGCTGATGGTCCTGGCCGCGCTGGCGCGGCTTGCCGTGTCCCACCGGGGACAGCCGGCACAAAAAAGCCCGGGGCGCAAACCCCGGGCCTTTGTCTTTTCGCACTGACGGTCGCTTACGAGAAGCGGCCCGGCAGTTGATCGATGGCGGTGTCGACGGCCTTGTCGGCGCCGAGGCCGGCGGTGCGCTCGACCAGGATGCTTTCGGCCAGCTGCGACGCCAGGTCGGCGGCGGCCGCCTTGACGTCGGCGGCGGCGCGGGCTTCGGCCTGGGCGATCTTGCGTTCGGCCAGTTCCTCGCGGCGCTTGATCGAATCGGCCAGCTTGGCGCGGGCTTCTTCGGTCAGGCGCTGGGCTTCTTCCTCGGCCAGGGCGATGATCTCCTTGGCCTTCTTTTCGGCGGCCTGGCGCTGCGCCTTGATCGAGTTCAACAGCTCGGTCGCTTCCTGACGGATGCGGACGGCTTCGTCGAGCTCGGCGCGAACGGCCTTGCCGGTTTCACCCAGGGACCGCCAGAGATTGGCGGGAACCTTGGCAAAGACCAGGATCAGCAGGAAAATGACCAGACCGGCATGTACCCAGAATTCGGCATCGTGCATAAATTCGGGCATGGTCTTACACCTTGTTGAAGGCGGACTTGAGCGCCGCCTGGGTGGGAGCCTTGCCGGTCAGCTTGGCGACGAGGGCGGAAGCCGTGTCCGAAGCGATGTCGCGGACGTGGCTCATGGCCTCGTCGCGCGCCGCCTTGATGCGGGCTTCGGCTTCACCGAGGCGCGCATTCAGCTTGACGTCTTCCGCGGCTTGCGCAGCGGCGATTTCGGCGTTCGACCGGGCGATGGCGTCCTGGGCCAGCTTCTTGGCCGCCGCGTGGGCAGCGGCCGTTTCGGCTTCGGCTTCGCGCGCCTGGGCTTCGGCTTCGTCGCGGATGGCGCGGGCGTTGGCCAGGTCTTCGGCGATCGTCGAGCCGCGCTTGTCGATCACCTTGCGCAGACGGGGCGCGAAGATGCCGGCGATCAGCGCGTAGAAGACCGCGAAGACAATGACCAGCCAGACGATCTGACCAGGCCAGTGCTCGGTATTGAGCTGCGGCAGGCCTTCGTCACCCTTGGGATGCTCGGTCGTCGCCGTCGTCTGCTCGGCCGCGGCCTGCGACTGCGCCAGTTCGGACGCGTTCGCCAGGGGCACGGTCGAGGCAACCGTCACCGGCGGCTGTGCCGAGGCGTCAGCCGAAGAAACGGTTGCGGATGAACTTGCGGCGTTCATATCGGTTTCCTGAGCGGGCCGGGCTTACTTCGAGAAGAGGACGAGCAGGGCGATAACGAACGAGAAGATGCCGAGGGCTTCGGTCAGGGCCATACCGATGAACAGGTTGGTCTGTTGTTCCTTGGCGGCCGACGGGTTGCGCATGGCGCCGACGTAGTAGTTGCCGAACAGGATGCCGAGGCCGATACCGGCACCGATCATGCCGAGGGTCGCGAGGCCGGCGCCGATGAACTGGAGGCCGTGGGCGAAAACTTGAGCCGATTGAAGGTCCATAAGTAACTCCGTTAGTCAGATAGGTGTGAAAAGGTTTAGTGATGGCCGATGTTGACGACGTCACTGAGGTAGACGCAGGCCAGAACCGCAAACACGAAGGCTTGCAGGTACGCGACCAGGAATTCGAGGGTGGTCAGGGCCACGATGGTCAGCATGGGCAGGATGGCGCCCAGCATGCCGCCGATGCCGAGGGCCGAGAGGCCGATGACGAAGGTGGCGAAGACGTAGAGCACGATGTGGCCGCCGACCATGTTGCCGAACAGACGAAGGGTCAGGGTAACCGGGCGGACCAGGAAGGAGACGACTTCGATGACGATGATCAGCGGCGCCAGGTAGAAGGGCACGCCCGACGGCAGGAACATCTTGAAGAAGCCGATGCCGTGGCGCAGCAGTCCGACGCCGATGACCAGGATGATGGTCATGGCGGCCAGGGTCACCGTAACGGCGATCTGCGAGGTGGCGGTGAAGATGCCGAACAGGCCCAGCAGGTTACAGCTGAGGATGAACAGGAACAGGGTCAGGATGAAGGGAAAGAACTGACGGCCGTCGTGGCCGATGATCGATTCGGCCATGTTGTCGATCAGGTTGAAGATTCCTTCCGCCATGACCTGGCCGCGGCCCGGAATGATCTGGGCGCGCGCCGTCGTCAACACGAAGAACAGCAGGGCGACGCCTACGGCGATGAACATGGCCAGCACCGAATTGGTGATCGACATGTCGATATAGTGCCCGCCCACGGTAAAACCGGGAAGTTTGTAAACGGTCTCGATCTGAAACTGTTCCAATGGTCCGGCCATAAGCCCTATCTACCTCTTGCGACTTGGGCCGCGCGCGCCTGCGCTGCGTACCCTTTGAAAAATCTGACGACGAAGGCCCCTTGGGAGCGTCCTGACCGCAGGGCTTCTGCCCTTTAGGATCGCCGGTTCTGGCCCGATTTGACGACCGCATAGACGGCCGCGACCATTCCCAGCAAGGTTCCGACAATCATGCCCCACGGTGTGGTGTGCAGGTATTTGTCAGCGACCCATCCCAGTCCCAAACCCGCCAGAATACCCCCGATCAGTTCGCCAAGGGCCTGCATGCCCTTGTTCGCGCCGACCTCCGCGCCGTGATCGACCGATTTCTGCTTGCGCGCTTCGATCGCCTTCAGGCGCTGGTCGAGATCCTTCAGCTTTTCGGCATCCGGTTCGTCTGGGGGTTCATCTGTCACGTTCAGCACCTAACAGGCGGGATGATCGCTCACCCCGTCTTCGAACGGCGCGGAACCTACTCAAGACGTTGTGAAAGGTCAAGCAATTGCACAAGACAAAACGACCGGCGCTCACATTTGCGCCCATCGGTCGCGGTTACAGCGCTGTCGGAAGTGTAATTGTATAGCGTCTAGCGCGCTTTTTAAGTGAATAGATCGGGAAATATAGCGAGGCGGGCAGGGGGATAGTCTATTCGGCGAAGCGTGCTTTTTCTCTCCTCCCCATCTTTGATGGGGACTTGCGCTTGCCGACGATGTCCGTCGGCGGCGCTCACCCCGAAGGGGTAGAGGGGTCTTCTTTCTTTAGCTTCGCCGCCCCAGGGCGGCCACGCCCCCTCCGTCAGCTGCGCTGTGAGCGCAGCCGAAGTACAGCTTCGGCAAGCGCAAGTCCCCATTTTCAATGGGGAGGAGGATTCTTCGCGTTACGCCACGTTCTCGGCCACCAGTGCCTCTGCGGTCGACAGGTCGACGCTGACCAGTTGCGAGACGCCGCGCTCGGCCATGGTGACCCCGAACAGGCGGTCCATGCGCGACATGGTCACCGGGTTGTGCGTGATGGCGATAAAGCGCGTGTGCGTACGGTTGCGCATTTCGGCCAGCAGGCGGCAATAGCGGTCGACGTTTGCGTCGTCGAGCGGCGCGTCGACTTCGTCCAGCACGCAAACGGGCGCCGGGTTCGCCAGGAAGACGCCGAAGATCAGCGCCGTAGCGGTCAGGGCCTGCTCGCCGCCCGACATCAGGCTCATGGCCGACAGGCGCTTGCCCGGCGGGCAGGCGAAGATTTCAAGGCCGGCTTCCAGCGGGTCATCCGATTCGACCAGGCGCAGCTCGGCCGAGCCGCCGCCGAACAGGCTGACGAACAGGGTCTTGAAGTGCTCGTTGATGATGTCGAACGCTTTCAGCAGCCGTTCGCGGCCTTCGGCGTTCAGTTCGTCGATGCCGTCGCGCAGCTTGGCGATCGCGGTGATCAGGTCGTTGCGTTCCTTGCCCAGCGTATCCAGCCGGCCTTCGTATTCGGCGGCCTCTTCCTCGGCGCGCAGGTTCACGGCCCCCAGATTGTCGCGTTCGCGCTCAAGGCCCGACAGCAGTGATTCGGCGCCGGACGGATCGGCCGGGGTGGCGATCGCCTCTTCCTTGAGCTTGCGGCCCAGTTCGTCGGGCGAGCCTTGCGTCTGGTCGAGGATCAACGCCTCGATCTCGTTGCACTTGTTCTG